>CANQXP010000071.1 GCA_947627885.1 uncultured Rikenella sp. | reverse complement strand
TTCTTGCGCGTACCGTACAGGTACTCGACGCCCACGTTGAAAGCGCGGGAGATGTGGTAGAACAGGTTGCCTACGATGTATTGCGACAGCCGGTAGGTATCCGGAGCCTGTGCAAAGTAGTTGTTCTTGTCCCAAACGCTCACCTGGCTGTAAGCGGCGTTCATCTGCCAGCTTTCCGAGAAGTTGATCTGGAGGCCGGCCAGCCAGCCCATGGCGGGAAGTGTTTGCAGGCGCCCCAGGCGGTTCGGATCGCTCACCAGGTCGTAACCGTTGCCGTTCAGGTCTTGGATATAATTCTCGATACCTTCCCCGTAGACGATCTGCCCGAAGAAGTTGGTCGAACGGCTCAGGGCGATATTGCCGCTCAGCATGGCTCCCCAGCCCAGCTGGGTTTGCGTGCTCATGTTGGTGTTATCGTAGTAGTTCATCGTGCGGAGCAGTCCCGATGCGCGCAGGTGGCTGCGCCCCTTGTTCCAGTTGTACTGGAAATAGAGCGGGATATCCGGCACGCGCTGCGGGATTATGTAAGCAGCCTGGGTCGGCGTGGTGGCGCTGACGCCCGGCATTTCGGCCGCAACGGCGAATTCCCAGCTCGGGCTGATGTCCAGGTGGTAACGGATCATCAGGTTACGGTTGTAAGTGTAGGCGTTCGGCCCCTGGAAGTCGATCGTATTCGGAGCGGCCTGAAGGTCAACGAAGGTGGTGGCCGTCTGCCCGAAGGTCAGCCCCTTGAACGAAACGTAAGCCTCGCGCAGGCGGAGAACATTATCGCCGCCGCGGAAGTCCGTTTCGATGTAGGTTTCGATCGGGCCCAGCGCTTTGGTGTTCACGATCGTCTTGAAGAACAGGCGCGAGGTGCTGACATCCATCAACAGGCGTTGCTTGTTGGACGGGGTTTTGACCATCGGGATGTCATAGGTGATGAAGTCCTTGTTCCCGATTACGTTGCTCCAATCATATGCGGCGCGCATGCTGACGAAACCCCCGATCCCGAATACCGCTTTGTTGGCGCGATCCGAGATGATGAAATTCGGCACGCCGGACTGCTGGAAACCTTTCTTGACCGTCGTGGCGTAGATGTCGATGGCATTGCCTTTCAACACCCAAACGTCATCGGTGCGCGGATCGGAGCCGATGATCCATACCGTGTTCCGCTTGTCGCGCGGGCCGCGCTGCGGATTGTCGGCCGATACGGTGGCCGTGTCGTCGGCCCAGGCACCCAGCGAAGAGAGCCCTGCGGCCGCAGTCATCAATAGCGTGTAGAATGTTTTCATAATTTTTTCCGGTTTTAGTGAATAAATAGTTTCTCCGATATTATGGGTCTTCCGAAGGCAGAAACAAGTTTCATGCCATGGGATTTCGTATCTTTGCCGATATGAAAAAACAAGATCCGGAGACCGCAGGTATCGTTATCCGGGAAGCGGGCACGTTATTGCCATTCCTGTTCGCCCATTTTGCGGGGCGCAGCAAAACGACCGTCAAATCTTATCTGGCTCACCGTCAGGTGTCGGTGAACGGCTGCATTACCACGCAGTTCGACACCCCCTTGAAGCCGGGTGATCGGGTTGAGGTCAATTTCGGCCATGTCAGGGAAGCGGTTTCGCACCCGATGCTGCGGATCGTTTACGAGGATGACGACCTGATCGTGATCGAGAAGCGTAACGGCCTGCTTTCGGTGGCGACGGACAAGCAGATCATGCGCACGGCGTACAGTATCCTGAGCGAGCATGTGAAGCAGGAGGACGCGCGTAACAAAGTTTTCGTCCTGCACCGTCTGGATCGGGAAACGTCCGGCTTGATGATGTTCGCCAAGAGCGAGGAGATTAAGGTGGCGGTACAGAGCCGGTGGGAGGAAACGGTGGTGGAGCGGAAATACTTTGCCGTGGTGGAGGGCGTTGTCGCGAAGGACGAAGGGGTAATCTCGACTTACTTGACGGAGAGTAAGGCGTTGAAGGTCTATGTGACGACCAAAGAGGAGGGGAAGATTGCCAATACGGGTTTCAGGGTGCTGAAACGGTCGAAGAAGAACGATGTGACGCTGCTCGAACTGGAGTTGGAAACGGGGCGCAAGAACCAGATTCGGGCCCACATGGAGTATATCGGCCATCCGATCGTCGGGGATAAGAAGTACGGCTCGAAACGGGCCTTGATCGGGCGTGTGGCCTTGCATGCCGGTGTGTTGAGTTTTATCCATCCGGTGACCGGTGTGCGGCATGACTTCTCGACGCCGATTCCCCGCAAGTTTACGGAGTTGTTTTAGTCAATATTTACTGGTAAAGCCGGTTGCCGGGCCGCAGCCTGCGGCTGGTTTGCAAGAAAAGCGCGTGAGCGGTTTTGTTGCGGGCCTCCGCGGTGGGAGGCTGCTGCCCGCATGGCTCACTACATTCGCCGTTTTCATCAAGGCATATTGATACACCAAATCGTACAATAGTTGAATTTAAACAGTATCGGTTAACTTCTGTATTCTCGGTTTTCCGAACCGGACAACAAATGCAAATGGGCCTGCATCATATGATACAGGCCCATTCGGCTGATTAGTAGTAGGCTACAAGTCGGTGATCGGTTTGTATTTCGGTACCAGCACCTTCATCACAATCCACGCGATCAGGTAAGCCACGGCGCAGAAGATGAACGCGATGGCGTATCCGGCCGGCTTGCCTTCGAAGCCCATGAAGCGCAGCGACGTCTCGCCGCTGTAAGTGAACAGCATCCCGGCCCCTTTCTGGATAAAGAAAGAACCGATGCCGCCCGCCATACCGCCGATACCGGTGATCGTCGCGATCGCCCGTTTCGGGAACATGTCGCCGATGGTCGAGAAGATATTGGCCGACCAGGCCTGATGGGCCGAGGCCCCGACGGCGATCAGCAGGATAGGTACCCAATAGCCGAAGCCGCCCAGCGGCTGCGCCGCCAGCACCACCAGCGGGAAGAACGCGATGATCAGCATCGCCCGCATCCGCCCGGCGTAAGGATTCATCCCCCGGTTGATAAAATAGGTCGGGAATTTCCCGCCGAAGATCGAACCGACGACCGTGATGGTGTAGAGCACCGCGATCGGCAGGGCGATCTGCGTTCCCATCATGTCGTACTGCGCTTTCAGGTACGCCGGCGTCCAGAACAGGAAGAACCACCACACCCCGTCGGTCATGAACTTACCGAACGCAAAAGCCCACGTCTGGCGATACTTGAGGCATTGGCGGAACGACATCTTTTTGTCCGGTACGTCCTCGACGATACCGGCCTCTTCGGTCAAGGCATCCTGTTCGATATAGGCCAGCTCCGCAGCATTCATCTTGGCGTTCTCTTCCGGTTTCTTATAGACGAAAACCCAGAACCCCAGCCAGATAAAGCCGATCAGCCCGACGATGATAAAAGCCGTCTCCCATCCCCACAGCTCGGCCATCACCGGCACGGTCAGCGGCGCTACGATAGCCCCCACGTTGGCTCCGGAGTTAAAGATCCCGGTGGCGAAAGCGCGGTCTTTTTTCGGGAAATACTCCGCCGTGGCTTTGATCGCCGCCGGGAAGTTCCCCGCTTCGCCGACCGCCAGCACGCAGCGGCAGATGATGAACGCCGTGACGCTGATCATGGCGATCTGCCCCACGATGTCGGCTCCCTGTGCCATCCGCAGGGCGTTGGAGTCGGGCAGGCCCGTCAGTTGCTCGGTCACCACGCCGCAGAGGGCATGGATACCGGCACCCAGCGACCACACCGCGATTGACCAGGCATATCCCTTCTTGGTGCCCACCTTATCGACGAACCGGCCCGCGAAAAGCATCGCGATGGCATAGACCAGCGAGAAGATCGCAGTGATGGTGCCGTAGTCGTTGTCCGTCCAGTGGAACTCCTCTTCGAGGATCGGCTGGAGCAGCGAGAGCACCTGCCGGTCGAGGTAGTTGACCGTCGTGGCGAAGAAGAGCATCGAGCAGATGATCCAGCGGTAATTGGTCATCTTCCCATAGGTTTCGTTGAGTTTGCTCATGATTGGAATTTTGGGTTAGTAGTCTTAATCGCGGACTTAAGCCCGCACCGAAGCGATAATGGCCCGCACCTGATTGATCGTCTCCGTGATAGCTCCCCAGTCCCTCGCTTCGATCAGCTTTTTCGGGAAGAGGTTGGAGCCCATGCCTACGCAGGTCACTCCCGCCTTGAACCACGCCTTGAGGCTCTCTTCGGTCGGCTCCACGCCTCCCGTCGGCATGATCGAGCTCCATGGGCACGGCCCTTTGACCGCCTTGACGAACTCCGGTCCACCCACCGACGATCCCGGGAAGATCTTCACGATTTCGGCCCCCAGTTCTTCGGCCCGGCCGATCTCGCTCAGCGAGCCGCAGCCCGGCGCCCAGAGTATCTTCCTGCGGTTGCAGACCGGCGCCATATCTTCGTTCAGGAGCGGCGATACGACGAACGCCGCGCCCAGCTGGATATAGAGCGCCGCCGTCGGCGCATCGACCACGGAACCGACGCCCAGCATCAGTTCCGGCAACTCCGTAGCCGCCCATTTGTTGAGCATGCCGAACACTTCATGTGCGAAATCGCCCCGGTTGGTGAATTCGAATACCCGGATCCCTGCCGCGTAGGAAGCCCGGAGGATCTCCTTGCAAATTTCCGCGTCGGCGTGGTAAAATACAGGGATCACCCCCTGCCGCCGCATCTCCAGAGCGACCTCTATTCTTGTAAAACGTGCCATGTTTTTGAATTGTACGATTTTGTTATCAAGTTTTTCGCGCCAGCGAGCGGGCCGCAACATCCCCCCGCGGAGCCCCGCAACTAAAGGTCGCTAAGCCTCCGCAGGCTGCGGCCGATAGTCCTGACTTGTAATTTTATTTATCTGGACACCCGGCCCGAACCGTCGCCGCCCATCAGTTTTTCGACCTCGTCGATCGTGACCAGGTTGAAATCGCCTTTGATCGTGTGTTTAAGGCACGAGGCGGCCACGGCGAACTCGATGGTTTTCCGGTAATCGTTCCCGTAGGCCAGCAGGCCGTATATCAGCCCCGCCCCGAACGAGTCGCCGCCGCCCACACGGTCAACGATATGGGTAATGTCATATCGCCGCGAAGCGTACAGTTTGCCGTCGGTGTAGAGAACCGCCCCCCACGTATTGTGGTTGGCGTTGATCGAGCCGCGCAGGGTGATCGCCACCCGTTCGGCCCGCGGAAACTTCGCCTGCAACTGTTTAGCCACGCTCTCGAAACGTGCCGCGTCGACCTGTCCGCCCGTAGCGGTGACATCGAAACCTTCCGGCTTGATACCGAACACCTTTTCGGCATCCTCCTCGTTGGCGATGATCACATCGCAGCACTCCACCAAGGCCGGCATCACCTCGGTGCAGCTCTTGCCGTATTTCCAGAGATTCTTGCGGTAATTGAGGTCGCACGAAACGGTCACGCCCAATTTATTGGCCGCCCGCGCCGCTTCGAGGCACACATCCGCCGCCGACTGCGAAAGGGCAGGGGTAATGCCCGTAAAATGAAACCAGTCGGCCCCTGCGAACACGCGTTCCCAGTCGATCATCCCCGGCTCGATCGTCGAGATCGACGAATGGGCGCGGTCGTAAACCACTTTGCTGGGCCGGCTCACGGCTCCGGTTTCGAGGAAATAGATGCCGAGGCGCTCGCCGCCCCAGATAATGTCGGACGTCCCGACGCCGTGCTTGCGCAGGTCGTCCCGGCAGGCTTTGGCAATGTCGTTTTCGGGCAGGCGGGTGACGAAGCTCGTCTCCATGCCGAAATTGGCCAGCGACACGGCCACATTGGCCTCGCCGCCGCCGAAGGTGGCTTCGTAAGAGGTGGCCTGCGAAAAGCGCAGGTATTCGGGCGTTGCCAGCCGCAACATGATCTCACCGAAGGTGACTATCTTTTTCATGGGGTTATCTGAGAAAATCGGGTTTTGTTTTTTACTGGACGGTTACGATAAGCGGATGGGTGGATTTGGCGCTCTGGTCGAAAATGAGCTGGGTCATCTCCTCCGAGGTCGGAACATCGCTTTTGCTCCATCCGGCGCCCATCTGGTAGGTCAGCGGCTCGCCGTCCCGGATCGTCGTGCTGGCCAGCAGGTAGCCCAGCCGGGTCTCGACTTTGATCTCGAAGGGGAACACCAGACCGATCCCCGTGTGGCCGTTGTCCGGCTCGTTATCGGTGTTGAGCGGCTCCCAGTAGCCCACCATTTTGATCGGCTTGTTCAGGATGTCCAGCACCTTGCCGCCCGGCCCGCGCAGCACCACGCCCGCGGCCACTTTCATCTTGTCGAAATCGCCGGTGAACACCTCCGTGATCCGGTTGAAGTGGGTGTTGGCGTCCAGCGAAATGGTCCGCCGTTCGGTCACCGTGAAGGTATCCACGCGGAACGGTGCGTAATCCAGCTGGAAGGCGGTGCGGATCGGGCCGTTGTCCAGGACTTTGTACCGGATGAAGTTGTTGCCCAGCCACAGTGAGTCCTTCTCGTACGGCGCCATGGCGCCCGCACCTAAAGTGCGGCCCACTTTGTAGCAGTCCAGCCCTTCGCCGCGGTCGGCATGGTAGTTGAAACCCGGCTGGTACCATTTGTCGATAATCAGGCTGTCGGTGCGTTTGAGCCAGACGTCGATCCCGTTGCTGATCTCGCCCGTGGCTTCCAGCGCAGGGCCGTACATGCGGTGGGCGATCAGGTTGTTCTCCCATGCGAAGTCGTCCATGCGTTCCGGCACGAAGCGGCCGAAAGCCTGCGCCGGATAGCTTTCGCGCACGCCGGTTTTGAGGCCGTAAGTCGTCGTGCCGTTTGCTGGCACCGTAGCCTGGAAGATCAGGGCCTGCGGCTCGGTGCCTCCGTTGTAGATCACCTGCGAGGGCTGTTGGCTGCCGTCCGGCGCGATCACGATAATATCCTGCGGCGTGGCTTTCGGCAGTTTGGCCAACAGGTCGTTCCAGCGGATCTCAACGGTTTCGTTGGTGCGGGCGATTTTCAGCGGGTTGGTCACTTTGACTTTCACTCCGCCGCACGACACCAGCAGGGCGGCAGCGGCCAGAAGCAAGGCTATTTTTTTCATATTCAGTTTATATAGGAGTAGATTAGTTTTCGTTCATCGCTTTGCCCAGCGTGGCGAGGATGCCACCGTCCACATAGACGATATGGCCGTTCACGAAGTCGGAAGCGCGGGAGGCAAGGAATACGGCCGTTCCGGCCAGGTCTTCCGGGTCGCCCCAGCGGGCAGCCGGTGTGCGCTTGATAATAAACTCGTTGAACGGGTTGCCGTCCACCCGGATCGGTGCGGTCTGTGCCGTGGCGAAATAGCCCGGCCCGATGCCGTTCACCTGGATATTGTAGCGCGCCCATTCCGTTGCGAGGTTCTTGGTCAGCATTTTCAGGCCCCCTTTGGCCGCGGCGTATGCGCTCACCGTGTCGCGTCCCACTTCGCTCATCATCGAGCACATGTTGATGATCTTCCCGCCGCCGCGTTCGATCATGCTCCCGGCCACGGCCTTCGACATCAGGAACGGCGAGGTCAGATCGGTAGTGATCACGGTGTTCCAGTCGGCGAGGCTCATTTCGGTGGCCGGAATGCGCTTGATGATTCCGGCGTTGTTGACCAGAATGTCGATCGGCCCTACCTCCCGCGCGATTTTAGCGACATATTCGGTCACTTGGGCCTCGTCGGTCACGTCGAAGAGGTAACCGTGCGCTTGGATCCCGTTGGCTTCGTATTCTTTAAGCGCATTTCCCATTTTACCGGCCGAATGGCCGTTCACGACCAGCGTAGCGCCCGCCTGTGCCAGTGCCGTGGCCACGGCCATTCCCAAGCCGTGCGTACCTCCTGTGACCAAAGCCACTTTGCCCGTGAGGTCGAAAAGTTCCAGTGATTTCATGCTATGTTTCCGCTATTTAAGGTCAGTAGTTGCGCAGCCGTCCATATCTCCGTAGTCCATATTCTCGCCGGCCATGCCCCAGATAAAGGTGTAGTTGTGCGTGGCGCAGGCCGAATGGATCGACCATTGCGGCGAGATCACGGCCTGCCGGTTGCGCATCCAGATGTGGCGCGTCTCCTGCGGCTGGCCCATGAAGTGGCATACGGCCTGGTCTTCCGGCAGTTCGAAATAGAAGTACGCCTCCATACGCCGGTCGTGCGTGTGCGCCGGCATGGTGTTCCATACGCTGCCCGGCTTGAGCTCCGTCATCCCCATCTGGAGCTGGCAGGTCGGCAGCACCTGGTTCACGATCATTTTGTTGATGACCCGGTGGTTGCTCTCTTCGAGCGACCCCAGTTCGACCACTACCGCATCCGCTTTGGTGATCTTCTTGTCCGGGTATTCCGCGTGGGCCGGGGCCGAATTGAAATAGAAGCGCGCCGGTTCGGAGGCGTCGTCGCTCGTAAAAGTGATGTTCCGCTCGCTCTTGCCCAGATACAGCGCTTCCTTATATTCGAGACGATATTCCTTGTCTCCCGCTTTGACGGTTCCGGCCCCGCCGACATTGATAATCCCCAACTCGCGGCGGTGCAGGAAATGATCCGCCCGCAGCGGCGCAATGGCGTCCAGCGTCAAAGCCTTCGCCGTAGGTACCGCGCCGCCCACGATCAGGCGGTCGTAGGCCGAGTAGACGAGGTTGATCTCCCCTTCGGTCATAATGTTCGGGAAGAGGTATTCCGCCCGCAGGCGTTCGGTGTCGTAGCCCTTGGCATCCGCCGGGTGCGAAGCGTAGCGCATTTCGTATTTTACGTCAGACATGGTTATTTGGTGTTTTTTAATGATGATTTGCGGATAATAAGTTCCGGGGCGATGACGATCCCGACCTGCGGCTCTCCCCGGAGCCGGTCAAACATCATCTTGCCCGCCATGTAGCCCATTTTGTAACTGAACTGGTCCACCGAACTGAGCGGTGTGGCCAGTAACTGGCAGAACGGTTCGTTGGCGAACCCGACCACGGAGATGTCTTCCGGGATGCTTACCCCCGCTTTCTGGAATTCCAGCATAGCCCCCAAAGCGGCGAAATCCCCGGCGAAAAATACGGCTTCCGGCAGCGTGCCGCTCTCCAGCACCTCTTTGGCGAACCGCCGCCCTTCCTCCTCGGAGGTGTTCAGTCCCTCGAAAATATACTCTTTGGCAATCGGTATTCCAGCCCCCTGCATGGTGTCGAGGTAACCTTTCAGCCGATTCCCCCACACATTGACATGCTGCGGGCCTGCGCAGTGGTATATCCGTGTGAAACCCTGCCGGAGCAGGTGTTTCACCGCAAGCACCGCCCCCTGGTAGTCGTCCACGATGACCGTTCCCGCATCGACTCCCGCCGCAGTCCGGTCAAACAGCACCACCGGAACTCCCGATGCGGCAAGGTCGTTGTAATAGCTGTGATCCGTCGTGTCCGCCGCCACGGAAGCGATCACCCCGTCCACTTTGCCCGCCAGCGAGTGCACGATGCGCTCCTCCCGCTCCGCCGAATCCTTCGATTGGTAGATCAGCACGTCGTATCCCTGTTTGTAAGCTTTGTCCTCGATCCCTTCGATGGCCGACGAGAAAAAGCTCCGGTTGATGCCCGGCACCACCACGCCGATGGTGTTCCGTCGGCCGGTCTTGAGGTTGACCGCCACCGAACTGGGGGTGTAGTGCAGCTCCTCGGCCACCTGCCGGATGCGCTCCTTGAGGGCCGCGCTGATCGACGGGTGGTCGCTCAGCGCCCGCGATACGCTGGACACCGAGACGCCCAGCCGCTGGGCGATGTCATATATGGAGGTCCTCTTTTTGGCCATTCTTCCGGGGTTGCGCAACGATTTACGCAATCGTTTGTGCAAATGTAAAGATTAATCCGGTGGATACAAATATTTTTTCCGGCGGAAATTATTCAGGTACTGTATTAATATGTTATTTACAAAGCATTTAATGGTATCCGGAAGGCAAAACAATCTGATTCCATTTTTTGGAGAAACGGATATAATTTCTACATTTGCGCAATCGGTTGCGTAAATGATATACAGATCGTTACGCGGATTTAATATTAAAATTTTTTAAGAACAAACCCAAATAACTCTCTTTTCGGTATGAAAATCAAAGCAATTGCAGCTTGTTCGCTGGCTTTGGCGGCCTTCGCAGGGATGTCGCCCGCGCAGGCCAAAGGCAAAAAGGTGGCGCCCGTGATTACGGAGAATGTGGACTTCGCGGCTAAACAGGTACGGCTGATGGTGGACACGATGGACACTTTCAAGGATATTCCCAGTCCGCGTACCACGGATAAGAACGGACGGCTGGTTTTTACCACGCTGGACGACTGGACGAGCGGCTTTTTTCCGGGAACGCTGTGGTATCTGTATGAGCTGACGGGCGACAGCAAGTGGCTCAAACCGGCGGTGCACTATACCGAGGGGATGGAGAGGATTAAATATTACCGGGGCAACCACGATATCGGTTTCATGATCTTCTGCTCGTTCGGCAACGGGCTGCGGCTGACCGATAAGGAGTCATATAAGGATGTGATCGTGACGGCGGCCAAGACGCTCAGCGAGCGCTACCGTCCGGGGGCGGGGGTGATCCAGTCGTGGCCGCAGTGGCGGGGCTGGGACTGCCCGGTTATCATCGACAATATGATGAACCTCGAATTGATGTTCGAGGCCACGCAGATGAGCGGGGACTCCACGTTCTGGAAGATCGCCACCTCGCATGCCGACCAGACGATGAAACACCATTAC
>CANQXP010000070.1 GCA_947627885.1 uncultured Rikenella sp. | reverse complement strand
CGCCTAAGGGCCGTAAGCTGCGCACAGCCCTGATCGGTTTCCAGTTCGTGGTCTCTTTGGGCTTGATCGTGGCGGCCGTGTTCCTCCAGTTGCAGAACCGCTTTATGTGGAAGATGGACACCGGGATAAACCGGGAGAATATCGCGATCGTGGTTCTGAACCGGGAGTTGGCCAAAGAGGAGATAAAAATTCCGCTGGTCAGCGAGTTGAAATCGGATGCGAATATCGAGGACGTGGCTTTCGCCATGTCTTCCATGGGGACTTCGGATTTCTTTATGAGCTGGGGCCGCAATACGCGGGAGGGGCAGCATATCGATTTTGAGTGTTTTCCCGTCTCGTGGAACTTCGCGCGGGTCATGGGGCTGAAAGTGGTGGAGGGCCGCGACTTTATCGAGGAGGATCAGACCCGCGACGGCGTATTTATCTTCAACCAGACGGCTATGAACCGGTTCGGGATGACGCTCGACGACCAGGTCGAGGGGCATAATGGCGATATGGTACCGATCGCGGGGGTGGTGAAGGACTTCAACTATGCCTCGTTGCGCAACAACATCGGCCCGATGTGCCTCTACCAGTTCGGCAAAAACACGTGGGGCGACCTGAGCGTGGCTTTTATCAAGATCAAGGGGAACTCGTTCGCGGCGGCCGGCCACATCAAAAAGACGTTGGCTAAGTTCGATCCGCTCTACCCGGTCGACCTTACTTTCTACGATACCGCTTTCGACAACCTGTACCGGAAAGAGCGAAAGACCACCGCGTTGATTACCGTTTTTTCTTTGTTGGCTGTGATTATTTCGCTGGTGGGCGTATTCGGCCTGGTGGTCTTCGAGACGCAGTACCGGCGCAAGGAGATCGGCGTGAGGAAAGTGCTGGGGGCTACCGTTGCTGAGATCCTCGGTATGTTCAACAAATCTTTCGTGCGGCTCGTGCTGGTTTGCTTTGTGGTAGCTGCTCCGCTGGCATGGTACGGGGTGACGAAGTGGCTGGAGACCTTCGCTTACCGGACTCCGGTCTACTGGTGGGTGTTCGCCCTGTCGCTGTTGGTGGTGCTGTTGATTACCCTGATTACCGTCACGGTGCAGAGCTGGCGCGCGGCGACGGCCAATCCGGTGAGCGCGCTGAAAACGGAATAAAGGACTGTCTAATAATTAGACGCACGGTGTCAAATTATTAGACACAGTAAACAGAATTGAAAATGTACTAACGGTTGATTTCCAGTGTTTTAATGCCGATGGCACGATTTCGGCACACACCAGGGGAAACCGACATAACGAAGAAACAAAATCATCACAAATCATGGAAAATACCATCCTGACTACCGACCCGATGCTCCGCATCGAAGACATGAGCAAATTTTTCCGCACGGAAGAGGTCGAAACCATCGCGCTGAACAAGATCAGCATGGAGGTGGCACCGAGCGAATTCGTCGCCATCATGGGGCCGTCCGGCTGCGGCAAATCGACGCTGCTGAATATCCTCGGCCTGCTGGACAATCCGTCGGAAGGCAAATATTACCTGCTGGACAAGGAGGTGGGGTCGCTCAAGGAGAAGGAACGCACGCTCTACCGCAAGGGGAACATCGGTTTCGTGTTCCAGAGCTTCAACCTGATCGACGAGCTGAATGTGTTCGAGAATGTCGAACTGCCGCTCATTTACCTCCGCATCCCGGCCAAGAAGCGCAAGGAGATGGTGAACGACATCTTGCAACGGATGAACATCAGCCACCGTGCGGGCCACTTCCCGCAGCAGCTTTCGGGCGGTCAGCAGCAGCGCGTGGCCATCGCCCGCGCGGTCGTGGCACAGCCCAAGCTGATCCTGGCCGACGAACCGACCGGTAACCTGGACACCAAGAACGGCCAGGAGGTGATGACCCTGCTGTCGGAGCTGAACCGCGAAGGGACGACCATCATCATGGTGACGCACTCGCAGCGCGACTCCACGTACGCCCACCGCATCATCAACCTGCTCGACGGCCAGATCGTGGACAGCGTCAAGAACAACCTGTAACCGTACTCTAATCTTCATATATCAGTTCGGTTCCGGCCCGCCGCGCCCAGTCAGCGCGGAGGGCCGGAACTTTTTTGGAGGGATTTGTCCGGCTTGGCCTGCGGATTGATTGTTACCGGGTTTCATTATCTTTGCTGACATGAAAGATCCGGATCAGATAAAACAGCGGGTGCAGGTGTGGATGGTGACCGTCTCGGCGGTGCTGATGGGCGGCAAGTTCCTCGCCTTCTTTCTTACCGATTCGGTCGGTATCCTGACCGATGCGATGGAGAGTATCGTCAACGTGACCGCGGGGTTGATCACGTTGTACAGCCTCCGTCTGGCCGCCCGGCCCAAAGATGCCGGGCACCCTTTCGGGCACGGGAAAGTGGAGCTGATCTCCGCCTCGGCCGAGGGGCTGATGATCCTCCTGGCCGGCGGCCTGATCGTGTTCGAGGGGGTGCGGCGGCTCTTTTCGCCGTCGATGCCGGAGCGGCTGGACATCGGTATCGTGGTGGTCGCCGCGGCCGGGCTGGCGAACTGGATTGCGGGATGGTACAGCATCCGCGTCGGGCGGAAGTGCGATTCCATCGCGCTGGTGGCGGGCGGCAAGCACTTGCAGTCCGACACTTACTCGACAGTCGGGCTGGTGGCGGGGCTTATCCTGCTGTATGTGACCAAAATACCGTGGATCGACAGCGCGCTGGCACTGCTTTTCGGGACGTTGATCGGGGTCACGGGCGTCCAGATCCTGCGCAAGACCATCGGGGGACTGATGGACAAGGCCGACCGCGACGTGCTGGAGCAGATCGTGCGCCTGGTGTCGGAGCGCCGCAGGCCGGAGTGGATCGACGTGCACAACCTGAAGGCGATCCGGTACGGGAGCTTCCTCTATGTGGACTGCGACCTGACCCTGCCGTGGTACTACAATATCTCGCAGGGGCACGACGCCTGCGAAGCCCTGAAACATACATTGCAGGAGGGGTTCGACGGGCGCGTGCTGGTCTCGATCCATTCCGATTCGTGCGGGGAGAAGCACTGCGTCCATTGTCAGGTGTGCGACTGTCCGTACCGCCGCTCGCCGTTCGAAGGGGCGCAGGCCCTGACCCTGTCCGGAATAACCGAAAGCGACGAGGCCCGCAGCGCGGAGGGCCGGGAATAAACGATTGACAACGATATTTGTGTAATGGGACTCTTTCGAAAAAATAAACCGCAAGCCGAATACCCTTTCGCCGATGCTCCAGACACCGCAGTCTTTACTTGCACCCATGTGCTCTCCGGTACCGAGCCGATTCGATACGTCACCCATGACGAAGACGACGGAGCCTGGCAATTTGTGTGCGGCGGCGAACACGAAGAGGCCGACGCCCGCATCGTATCCCTTCACAGCATCTGGAAACTCGACCCTTCGGTCGGCAAATTGGCCGGGATGTCCCTCGGCTCCTATGCCTGGCGCACCGAAGCGGCGGCGTCCTGGAACATCCGCCGCACCCAATCGGACTAACCCAACCAACCATAATTATGATAAGAAAACCTAAATTCCTGATCCTGCTGCTGGCCGCAGCGTTGCTGTGCGGCTCATCGGCCCTGGCTTACGAATCGCAGGGCAAATTCGGACTGATCCCGCAACCCCGGTCGCTGAAGGAGGGGCGGGGGAGCTATACGTTCGACCGGTTTACCGTGGCTTACGAGCCGGGCAACGCGGAGCTGGCCGGGATCGCCGACCTGTTGGGGCAGAAAGTGACCCCGGCCACCGGCCTGCCGTTCACGACGGTCACTTCGCCGAAAAAGGCCAACGTGGTCTTCACGCTGGCGGCCGACACGACGCTGGGTGCGGAAGGCTACCGGCTCTCGGTGACGCCGAAAGGCGTAACGGTCACGGCGCAGGAGCCGGCGGGGATCTTTTACGGGATGCAGACGCTGTTGCAGCTGTTGCCGGAGGAGATCAAAAGCCCGGTGTTGGCCGAAGGTGTGGCATGGACGGTGCCGGCTGTCGAGATCGCGGACAGGCCTCGTTTCGGCTGGCGCGGGATGATGCTGGACGTGAGCCGCCACTGGTTCACGAAGGAGGAGGTGAAGCGTTTTATCGACGAGATGGCGGAGTACAAGATGAACCGGTTTCACTGGCACCTGACCGACGACCAGGGGTGGCGCATCCAGATCGACGCGCTGCCGAAACTCACCGAAGTGGGGGCATGGCGCGCCCCGCGCGTGGGAGACTGGTGGGGACGCGAGCCGCAGCGGCCGGGAGAGGCGGCCACTTACGGAGGATTCTATACCAAGGAGGACATTGCGGAAGTGGTGGAATACGCGCGGCGGCGGTATGTGACGATCATGCCGGAGATCGATGTTCCGGGCCACTCGGTGGCGGCGTTGGTGGCCTATCCGGAGCTGGCTTGCATGCAGGCGCCGGAGGCGGTCAACGTGGGCAACAAGTTCTACGGGATCGACGAAAATTCGCTCTGCATCGGGGGGCCCAGGACGATGGAGTACATGGAGAAGATCTTCGCGGAGGTGGCGGAGATGTTCCCCGGCGAATATATCCATGTGGGGGGCGACGAGTGTTTCAAGGGATTCTGGGCGAAGTGCCCGAAGTGCACGAAGCTGATGCGCGAGAAGGGGCTGAAGGATGTCAATGCGTTGCAGAGCTGGTTCATCCACGAGATGGAGGGTCTTCTCAAGGCGAAGGGCAAGAAGCTGGTGGGCTGGGACGAGATCCACGAGGGGGGCCTGACGCCGGAGGCGACGGTGATGAGCTGGCGGGGGATGAAGGGGGGCATTCTGGCGGCCGAACAGGGGCACCATGTCATCATGACGCCGGACAACCATTGCTATATCGACCTGTATCAGGGCGAGCCGACGGTGGAACCGAACACCTATTCGATGTGCCGGCTGACCGATTCCTATAATTGGGACCCGGTGCCGGCTGGGATCGATCCTTCCTATATTATCGGCGGGCAGGGCAACCTGTGGGCGGAGTCGGTGCCGACGTTCCGCCATGCGGAGTATATGGCGTGGCCGCGGGGCTGGGCGTTGGCGGAGGTGTTCTGGACGGACGGTCAGCTCAAGGATTGGCCGGGCTTCGTCCGACGCGTGGAGAGGCATTTCCGGCGCGCGGACGCGGCGGACGTGAACCATGCGCGCAGCATGTATAACGCCATCGTGACCACGGAGGCGGATTCGCTGGGAACGCTCCGGGTGTCGCTGGCCACGGAGATCCCAGGGCTGGACATTTACTATTCGTTCGACAATACGATCCCGGACTTGCATGGGCTGAAATACACCGATCCGGTGGTGGTGCCGCTGAATGCGAGCCGGATCACGGTGGCAACTTACCGGGGGACGGAACCGGCGGGAGCTTTGATCCGGCTGGAGGTGAAGGATTTGAAAGCGCGCGCGGTGAAGTCCGAACGGGTTATCGGAAATATTTAGATGGGGCGGTTTACTGGAAGAGGTAGGAGATACGCAGTATCTCTGATCTCAAGAATAACTAATAAAGCAGATAGCCTGCCAGGCCGGCCAGCACGATCAGCAGGATGGGATTCACCTTGCGGATCGCCGCCACCAGCACCAACCCGAAGATCACATAACTTTTCCAGTCGATGAAATTGTCCGGCGTCAGCAGCATCAGCGCCGCCGACAGGATCAGCCCGATCACCACGGGACGCAGCGCCTTCATCACCTGCGCCACATAGGGATTGTCCTTCATCTTCAGGTAGAAGCGCGATGCGATGAGCATGATGATCAGTGACGGCGCGCAAACCCCCAGCGTGGCCAGTGCCGAGCCCCACACCGAACCGGTCGCGGTGTAGCCGATGTAGGTCGCGCTGTTGATTGCGATCGGCCCCGGCGTCATTTGCGAGATCGCAATGATGTCCGCGAACTGCGACGCGGTGATCCACCCGTGTTCGGTCACCACTTCGGCTTGGATCAGCGAGATCATCGCGTAACCGCCCCCGAAGCCGAATACGCCGATCTTGAAAAACGTCAGGAAAAGTTGAAGGTACAGCATGGCGTCATTTCCGGCTTAGGCGTTTCGATTTCCAATAGGTATAGGCGATTCCCGCCGCGATCCCGCCCGCGATGAACCAGATCGGCGACAGTTTGAGCCAGATCGCTACGGCGATGATGATGAATACGCCGTACTCCCAGTATTTCAGCCCTTTGGCGAATGCGAAGACCGGTTGCAGGATCAGAGCTACCACGGCGGGTCGCATTCCTTTGAAAACGCTGTTCACCGTGGGATCCTGGTAGATGCGGGAAAAGAAAATGGCGATCACCAGCAGGATGATAAACGAGGGCAGGACGGTGCCCAGGAACGCCGCCACGGCCCCCCGCGTGCGGAATATCTTGTAACCGACCATGATCGACACGTTGACGGCCATCGGCCCCGGCGCCGACTGGGCCACGGCCAGCAGGTTGATGAACTCCTCTTTGTCGACCCAGTGCCGCTTGTCGATCACCTCTTTCTGGATGATGGGTATCATGGCGTACCCGCCGCCGAAGGTGAAGCAGCCGATCTTGAAGAACGAGACGAACATGGTGAGCAGGTGGCGGAGCATGGAGGGGGATTTTACGGTCCGGACGCAAAAGTACAAAGATAGTGCCGGGCGTGCAAAACAAAGCGGGGTTGCCCGTATTGCATTTTTCGAGGGCGTAAGCCAGACATTGGGTGTGCTTGTCCTCTTTTAAATATTGGCTGCCCTCGAAACGGGCCAAAAAAAACGGCGTAGATTTCCTACGCCGCTGGTGTGTTTTTACTTGGTTATTTACCGGTTATTAATTTAATAGCTGAAAAATTAGATTCGAAACTTCGTTTCTGAATGATAAACCGACTGATTCGTTTTCGTATTTTCTGTGTCAAAGGAGTTATTTGTTCCGGTTTTACATTCAATATAGCCATCGTTTCCGGCCGTGTATATTCTTTATTAAAATTTCCCACATAAAAATGGAATTGATTGAATGGTTTCCATTGTTTTCTTTCATCGAAGATCAGTTCAATCACTTGTAATGTCGAAGTTTCAGGGTATGTCAAATAGGCGATTTGTTTTACCGGCATTTCTTTTTCGAGAATATCAATGACCTCAACGATGGATTTACCGTCGAAGAATTGTGTTTGATCGGCAAAATTAGCATTCAGGAATGCCGTTGTATCTCCCTTAAATTCGTCCCAGGGATGATATTGATATTCTTGATCTTGCCCGTTTGCGGAAGTAAATGCTGTGAACAGCGCGGCGAAAAATATGATAATCTTATTCATGGTTATTTACAGTTTTTCAGGTTTGTAGCGTTTGTTTGGAGTTCCATTTGTATCTGCTCGAAAGCAACGTTCGTTCCATTCGGGGTTAAAGATCCTTTATATTGACTACCTTCCAAACGAGCCAAAAAAACGGCGTAGATTTCCTACGCCGCTTCACCATGTCTGTCAAATTATTCAACTTCTTCGAAAGGCTGGATCGACCTTCGGGGTAATGTTGATGGATCGGGAACTTTATATAAAGAGAATATCATGAATCCTGGCTTCGCTAAAAACTTAATCTGCCCCAGTTTTTTCCTTAAGGCGGGGGTAAAAGGTACAATAACATTAGGTTCCGCTCCAAAGATTATTTTGAGTTCTTCAATTGAATATGGGCGATCGAAGTTACTTGCTGCGAAATGTATTTGGTCGAATAATTTATACTGTTTTCTATGGTCGAGAATGAATTCGATATACTGTGTTGTAGGTGTAGTTCCGGAGTAGACAACGCTGATGATGGGCATTTCTTTGTCCAAGATTTCAAATAGTGTTTCTAACGGTTTCTGATTAAAAAAATCATTTTGTCCGATAATAGCGCTCAAAAAACTTAATGTATCCGTTTTGAATTCTGTTAACGGCCGGTATTTAAATTGTGTCACCTGTCCCCATGAGGTTAGGGAAAGAAATAATACAGTTGTGAGAATAATAACTTTTTTCATGGTTATTTGCAGTTTTTTAGATTCGTAGCGTTTGTTTGCAGTTCCATCTGTATTTGTTCGAAAGCAACGTTCGTTCCGTTCGGGGTTAACGTCCCTCTGAGCAACCGGATTCCGGTGTTGCATTTTTCAAGGGCGTAAGCCAGGCAATAGGCGTGCTTGTCCTCTTCGGAATATTGGCTGCCCTCGAAACGGGCCATCGCTTCGTTGTAGTGATGCCCGGCTTCCGAACCCGCAGTGAAATGATTGGTGTTCGGATCGACTTGGATGCTTCGACGGCTCGAAACCATGGCGTCCCGGTTCTCCACGTGGAGGGTGTAGACCGTCCGTGACGAGCCGCTTCCGGTGATCACATAGACGTCGTTCAACTGGCTCTTTTCGATATTGCAGAGTTCGGCCACATCCATGCCGCTGGGTGGCAATCCGTTGGTGTGGGAATGGAATGTAGAAACTGTGTAAGTTCCTAACGGTGAATCTTCTACGGAGTATATATTTACATTATTTGCTGTTCCTGAATTGATTTGTGTCAAACCATAAATATACCCAGAACTCTGTGTCATTCGATACATGGATAGTCCATATTCAACATTCGCACCGTCAGACTGGCTTAGGAAAGAACTCCACGGATTGGGAGCCCCGTTCCACCCGTAAGCATTCGGCGCCATATTGAGAATGCTCTTCGCGCTGCTGAGGTTTCGGGAATAGTTCTGGTTGCAGTCGTCTTTTTTCGTTACGATGGGCGGCTTTTTGTCTTTATCATCGTCATCGGGATTCGTTCCGCCGCCCACCGGAGGCTTGGGCTTGTTTTGCGTCGTGTCTTTCGGGAACTCCGGCGGGTCCTTTTTATCATCGTCGCCGCATCTGCATTTCCCTCCGTTTCCGAGATTATCCTTACAATAGCAATACATTATGCCGCAATCCCGGCACATTTGGACTGTCGGTCCCGGTATTTCCCAATTCAGCGCGTACATAGACGGCCCGTTGCCGTACAGTTCCACATTGCCGAGCATCTGCGCCGCTGCATACCGGTCGGCGGCCTCGCTGCCCGTGTCGTACACCTGCGAGGTCAGCTTGCCGTCGTTGTACCGGTCGGCATTGACCAACTCGCCGCTGAGGGTGTGGTAGATCACGAAGCCCGAAAAGTCTCTCTTGTCGCCCAGGTTCACGAACGTCCGGCCGAGGTCTTTGTGCGTGGCATAATATCGCGGCGTTGGGATGATTGTGGCGATGTAGGCGTACAGCCCCAGCCACCGCGGGTGGTTCCGCCAGCGGTTGACGATCAGTTTCTGGGCCACCTCGACCGTGCGCCTCACCGTGTCGCCCCCGGAGGTAACTTCGGGAAATACGGCGGAGTAACCGTACGTCGGGTCGATCTCCACATCCACACCGTCCACGTAATTGTTCAGCGTGGCCCGGTGCGCCCGTTCCCACCGCGGGGTCACATCGCCCGGGTTGAGGTCGCCGCCCGCGCCGCGGGCCGACGAGAGGTAGCCGCCGGCTTTGGTCAGAGTCGTGCTGTTCTCGAAATAGGCCCGGGCCTGCTCGACGGTCAGCGCGTCCTGTGTCGCGTCGGAGTCCGATCTCCACTCTTTCCGGCAGGCCCAGAGCACCCCGGCTGCGATAAGGGTGAGAAATGCGCAGAAGAGTAATTTTCGTTCCATAGGCAGCGATAGTTCGGGTAATTGTATCCCTTTCAACGAAAACCGGGCTGAATCCCGGCTATAAATTTAACAAGAAAATACTTTTTTATCAAGCATACGGGTAAGATGTCCGGATAGTTATCAATAATTCCCGCGCCGCCCGTACGGGTTGCGAAATCCCCCGGAAAAGCGTACTTTTAACCCCAAATTCCAACGTGTTATGCAAAACGGCGTCTCCCGCTTCCTCCGGAAAGCCTTGCCCCATATTGTTGCCTTACTCCTTTTTGCGGCCGTTTCGGCCCTCTTTTTCGCGCCCCAGTACGAAGGGAAAGCTCTGCGGCAGACCGATATGGTCATGCTCAACGGTGTGACCAGCGACATCCAGCAGCATATCGACCGCTACGGCGAACACCCGCAGTGGGCGGGCCGGAATTTCAGCGGCATGCCGTCGTACCTGATCAATATGAACTACGACGGACGGTGGGTCAAGAACGTCGCCGACCAGTTCTATATCCTTGGGCAACCGGCATCGTGGATTTTCATCTCGATGGCGGGGTTCTACCTGATGCTCCTGCTGTTCGGCGTCAATCCGTGGCTCTCGATGGTCGGCGGGCTGGGGTACGGCCTTTCGTCCTACTTCGTCATTATTATCGGCGCCGGGCATATCACCAAGATGATGGCGCTGGCGTGGGTGGCGCCGATGGTGGGGGCCGTTTGGTACGCCTACCGGAGGCATATGTGGCTGGGGGCGGCGTTGGCCGGCCTTTTCGCCGCGGTCGAAATTTCGACCAGCCACCCGCAGATCACCTATTATTTCCTGTTCGTGATACTGGCGCTGGTCATCAACGAATTCGTTGTCGCCTACAAGGACAAGATGCTGGCCCGGTTCGGGAAGGCGACGGCAGTGCTGGCCTTGGCCGCCGCTTTGGCTGTGGGGGCGAACCTCGTGCAGCTCTATTATGTGGCCCAGCACACGCCGGAGACCACGCGCGGCCGCAGCGAGCTGACGGAGGCCACGGTCGATACGGGCAACCATACGGGGGGGCTGGACAAGGATTATATCACGGCGTGGAGCTACGGCAAACTCGAAACGCTCAACCTATTGGTGCCTAACCTCTATGGCGGGGGGCGTGATTTCGCTCCGGACGGCGAGGTGGCCCGGTCGTTGAAAGGCTATGATGTGCCGCGGGGATTTGAACGGAACTTGCCGTCGTACTGGGGCGACCAGCCGAGTACCGACGGGCCGGTTTATCTGGGGGCATGT
>CANQXP010000069.1 GCA_947627885.1 uncultured Rikenella sp. | reverse complement strand
CCACCCCCGGCGCAGGCCTGCAACATAGGGTAGTTACAGCCCGGCTGGAGTGCCCAGCGGCACCGCTGGCTCCGGCCCTGTATGCCCGCCAAAGCTGAGGATGGCAAAGCCTAAGGAGTAGCGCAGCTATCTGGAAGTTCTTTGGTGCCGCTTTTTACAAAAAGCGGCAGTCCCAAACGGCACTATGCAAAATAAAGGAACGCTAAATAACAAAAGTACGACAAATGGCCGTGTTACGCAAGATAGCGATGTTCTACTACGACGGATTCCGGAGCATGACCGTGGGACGCACCCTGTGGGCCGTGATCCTCGTCAAACTCGCCATTATGTTTTTGATCCTGAAAATATTCTTTTTCCCCGCCACCCTCCGCGGCATGGACGAGAGCCAGAAAGCCGACTTCGTCAGCCGCGAGCTTATAGACCGGTAAACCAATAAAATCAAACACGATATGCTGCTACTCGACACAGACCTCGGCGCAGTGGTCGACTGGTCTAGGGCCCAGTTCGCCCTGACCGCCATCTACCACTGGCTCTTCGTGCCGCTGACCCTTGGGCTCAGTTTCCTGATCGCCTTTATGGAAACCCGGTACGTGCGCACCGGCGACGAATTCTGGAAACGGACTGCAAAATTCTGGATGAAACTGTTCGGCGTCAACTTCGCCATCGGCGTGGCTACCGGGCTGATCCTCGAATTCGAGTTCGGGACCAACTGGAGCAACTACTCCTACTTCGTCGGCGATATTTTCGGCGCGCCGCTCGCCATCGAAGGCATTATGGCCTTCTTCCTCGAAGCCACCTTCATCGCCGTGATGTTCTTCGGGTGGAACAAAGTTTCGAAAGGCTTCCACCTGACCGCCACCTGGCTGACCGCCGTGGGGGCCAACCTGTCGGCCCTGTGGATACTCGTGGCCAATGCCTGGATGCAGTATCCCGCCGGGATGCGCTTCAACCCCGAAACCGCGCGGAACGAGATGGTCAGCTTCTGGGACGTGCTTTTCTCGCCCGTGGCTATGAACAAGTTCTTCCATACCGTCACTTCGGCGTTTGTGCTGGCCTCCGTGTTCGTGATCGGGGTGAGCGCGTGGTACCTGCTGCGGAACCGCGAACAGAAAATGGCCCGCAAAAGCATTAAGATGGCTTCGTGGTTCGGACTGGTCAGCCTGGTCTGTGTGATCTGGACGGGCGACGGTTCGGCCGTGCTGGTGGCCAAGCACCAGCCGATGAAACTCGCCGCCATGGAGAACCTGCGGCAGGGGCAGACCCATGCGCCGTTCACCGTGGTGCCGGGCGTCAAGGTGCCTTCCATGCTTTCCATCTTGGCGCACCGTTCTGCCGACGCTTATGTGATCGGGATCGACGACCTGACCGAAGGGAACCCGGAGCAGGGCATCCTTTCGGGTGACGAGAAGATCGTGCGGGGCAAACACGCGATCGAAACGTTCGCGGCGTTTAAAGATGCGCAGAAGGCGGGGTACAAGGCTGCGGCGGATTCCATTGCGCGGCTGTTCGATCCTTCGACGGCAGAGGGGCGGGCGTTCACCGACGATTATTTCCGGTATTTCGGCTACGGCTACCTCCGATCGCCGGCGCAGACCGTTCCGGATGTGCCATTGGTGTTCTGGTCGTTCCGCGTGATGGTGGGGCTGGGGGTGTGGTTTCTGGTGCTGTTCGTCTGGATGCTGGTGCTCGAAAAACGGGACGCGATCGGCCGGAAGCGGTGGCCGCTGCACCTGGCGCTGTGGTCGATCCTGCTGGCTTATATCGCGTCGCAGGCGGGATGGGTCGTGGCGGAGGTGGGACGACAGCCGTGGACGATACAGGATATGCTGCCGACGGTGGCGGCGGTGTCGCGCCTGAACACGGCTTCGGTGCAGGTGACGTTCTGGATTTTCGCGGCGCTTTTCACGACGCTGCTGATCGCGGAGATCGGAATTATGTCCAAACAAATCCGAAAAGGACCGTCCAATTAACTGATTAATTAATCGTTCGTTTTTTATCTACCCGCATGGAACCGTACCTTTTCTGAAGAAAAGGTACCCAAAAGACTTTTGAGATAGCTACGCTACTCCTCAGTCTGCCGAAATCCTCATCTTTGGGGTGCGGTGAACGGCGGCCATAAGTCGTCGTTATTTCAAGGCCGCCGCTCCCGCGCCCCAAAAGTTAAGGCTATGATAGATTTAGAATGCGAAGCATTCTCGAAAGTTTTTTTGGTTCTTTTTGTTCACAAAAAGAACAGTACCCTCCGAGGGTAGTAATAAAACGAACAAATAAATAAGTCGATAATGGATACATTCGTACTGTTGCAGCACTATTGGTGGTTGCTCATATCGTTGCTGTGCGCCC
Organism: uncultured Rikenella sp.; assembly: GCA_947627885.1. Taxonomy (GTDB): domain Bacteria; phylum Bacteroidota; class Bacteroidia; order Bacteroidales; family Rikenellaceae; genus Rikenella. Next base: position 8,651 of record CANQXP010000069.1, on the reverse strand, counting down.
TGCTCGTCTTCCTGCTCTTCGTGCAGGGAGGCCAGAGTATGCTCTATACCATCGGCAAGACGCCGGAAGATAAAAACCTGATGCTCAACTCGCTGGGGATCAAATGGGAGATCACCTTTACCACCCTCGTCACGTTCGGCGGCGCGTTCTTCGCCTCGTTCCCCCTCTTTTATTCTACCAGCTTCGGCGGCGCCTTTTACGTCTGGATGGCCATCCTGATTATATTCGTCATTCAGGCCGTCTCGTACGAATTCCGCTCCAAAGCCGGGAATTTTCTGGGGATAAAGACCTACGACGCATTCCTGTTTATCAACGGATGCCTCGGGCCGCTGCTGTTGGGCGTCGCCGTGGGGACCTTCTTCACCGGGGCCAACTTTGTGGTGGACACCGCCAATGTCGGAAACATCCATCCCGCCGCCGCGACCATCTCGCACTGGACTACTCCGTGGCGGGGATTGGAGGCCGTACTGGATTACCGCAACCTGTGCCTGGGGATCGCCGTGCTGTTCCTGGCGCGGTCACTGGGGCTGCTCTATTTCATCAATAACATCGACGACACCGTGATCCGCGACCGCTCGCGCAAAGAGCTACGCATCGAAGGGCCGGCCTTTGTGGTCTTTTTCCTGATCTTCCTCGTCAGCATCCTTTTCGCCGACGGGTGGGCGGTCGATCCTTCGAGCGGCGTCATATCCGTCGAGCCTTACAAATACTGGCACAACCTGCTGGCGATGCCTGCGGTGCTCGTGTTGCTGCTGTTGGGCGTGGTGTCCGTGCTGTGGGGGCTGAGCCGGGGAATGTTCTCGTGCAGCCGCAAAGGGATCTGGTTCGCGGGGGCCGGAACCGTGGCCACGGTGCTGGCGCTGCTGCTGACCGCGGGCTGGAACAACACGGCCTATTACCCGTCGCTGGCGGACACCCAAAGCTCGCTGACCATCTACAACAGCAGCTCGTCGCTCTTCACCCTGCAGGTGATGAGCGTGGTGTCGATACTGATACCGTTCGTGGTCGCCTATATCTGGTACGCCTGGCGGTCGCTCAACCGGAAGGCCGTTACGCGCAGCGAGATCGAAAGCGGCGACCATGTCTATTAACCGGTGCGGTTCGGAATAATTTACCTCCGTACCGCTCCGTTGTATAGGATAATTTGATTTTAATACCTATCTTTACAAATAAGAAACACAAACCTAAAAAATACATGAAGGGAGGGGAGCAATATGTCTGAAACTGAAAAAACGAGATATTCGGACGCTGAGCTGGCTGAATTCAAGGAGATCATACTGGACAAGCTCGAAAAGGCCAAGGCCGACTACGAGCTTTTGAGGGCGACCATCACCCATACTTCGAGCAACGGAACGGACGACACTTCGCCGACGTTCAAGATCCTCGAAGAGGGGGCGGCGACCTTGTCCAAGGAGGAGTCCGGGCGGCTGGCGGCGCGGCAGTACAAGTTCATCCAGAACCTGGAAGCGGCGCTGGTGCGGATCGAGAACAAGACCTACGGGATCTGCCGGGAGACCGGAAAGCTTATTCCGAAGGAACGGCTGCGGGTTGTGCCGCACGCTACGCTCAGTATCGAAGCGAAGGAGAGCGGGGTCAAATAATTCCCTGCCTTTGAAATCCGGGCATCCTGTTGTCCGAACACTTTACGGAGGGGATACTTTTCACACGGTATCCCCTTTTTTTGCGACATCGTTCCGGGCACCGAATGTGCGGGGACGGATTCATGAAACCTAAAAAACAGAAACGCCTATGAAACCGAAACACCGGATCATTATCGCCATCGGAGCCATTATCCTCGTGCTGTTGCTCGTATTCTGGAGCATTATCGCCGAAGCGCAGCAGGTACAGCCGGTCTTGAACGGGGACACGCCTGTTCAGGATTCGGGAATGCAGACCGTCCGCTATTCCACCGCCGGATTTTATCCCGTGCAGGGTAGCGGACGCTCTGTTTTGAACATGGATCCCGCGTGGCGGTTCGCCAAGGGACATCACGAGGGGGCGTGGCGCGAGGACTACCGGGGTGACTCGGCGTGGCAGGCTGTCAGCGTGCCGCATGGGCTGGAGCTGTTGCCGGTGGACGCCAGCGGCGGGGTGAACTACCGGGGCGAGGCGTGGTACCGCAAGTATTTCCAGACACCCGCTTCTGCGGTGGGAAAGGCCAAGCGGAATGTCTTGTATTTCGAGGGGATCATGGGCAAGGCGAAGGTGTGGGTGAACGGGACTTTGGTGGCGGAACACTTTGGCGGGTTTTTGCCGGTGATCGCGGACATCGGCGGGGCGATGCACCCGGAGGAGGGGGCGATCAATGTGGTGGCGGTCGTGGCCGACAACAGCGACGACCCGACCTATCCGCCGGGCAAGCCGCAGGCGCAGCTTGACTATTGTTACTTCGGAGGGATTTACCGCGACGTGTGGCTGGTGACGACCAATAAGGTCTATATTACCGACCCGAACCAGACCGACCGGGTGGCGGGCGGCGGCCTTTTCTTCGCCACCACGAAACTGGCGGACGACCGGAGCGAAGCGGAAGTCGCCCTGCGGCTGAACTTGGCCAACGACACCCGGCGCGGGGCGTCGGGGAAGGTGGAATATACGCTGGTGGGGCCGGAGGGGCGGATAGCGGCGGCTAAAACGATGTCCTATTCTGTTCCGGCGGGCGGCGACCGGACTTTGAATACGAAGATGACGGTGAAGAATCCGGCGCTTTGGTCGCCGGAGTATCCGAACTTGTATCGGCTCAATGTGCGGGTGACGGATAACCGGGGACAGGCGGTGGACGGCTTTATGCAGCGGGTGGGTATCCGGACGATCGCGTTCGATCCGCAGCAGGGGTTTGTGCTGAACGGCAGGCCCTATCCGCGGAAGCTGATGGGGGGGAACCGGCACCAGGACTATGCCGTGGTGGGGAACGCGCTTTCCAACAACCTGCACTGGCGCGACGCGGTCAAGCTCAAGGCGGCGGGGATGGAGATCATTCGTAATGCGCACTACCCGCAGGATCCGGCCTTTATGGACGCCTGCGACCAATTGGGCCTTTTCGTGATCGTGAACACGCCGGGCTGGCAGTTCTGGAACGACGATCCGGTATTCGGCGAACGGGTTTACAGCGACGTGCGGAACATGGTGCGGCGCGACCGCAACCGGCCGAGCGTCATCATGTGGGAGCCGATCCTCAACGAGACGTGGTACCCGGAAGAGTTCGCGGGCAAGGTACACGACATCGTGCATGAAGAATATCCGTTTCCGGGCTGTTACACGGCCAGCGACAGCGAGGCCAAGGGGCATGAGAATTTCGAGATACAGTTCGCGCACCCCGCCAACGGCGGCGGTGGCGCGTGGGGCACGGGGGCCGGGCTTCCGGGCAAAGTCTATTTCACCCGCGAGTGGGGCGACAATGTGGACGACTGGAGTTCCCACAATTCGCCGAGCCGGGCAGCGCGCGGCTGGGGCGAGGTGCCGCAGTTGGTGCAGGCCAACCACTATGCGAAGAACGATTATTCCATTACTTCCTACGACGGCCTCTACCGCACGCCGGCTTTCCATGTGGGGGGTACACTATGGCACTCGTTCGACCACCAGCGCGGCTATCATCCCGATCCGTTCTACGGGGGGCTGATGGATGCTTTCCGGCGGCCGAAATATTCTTACGAAATGTTCCGGGCGCAGAACCGCCACGGTGAACCGATGGTCTTCATTGCCAACGAGATGACGCCCTTCTCGCCGCAGGATGTGACGGTGTTCAGCAACTGCGATACGATAGTGTTCGAGGGACTCGAAACGCACACACATCACGGGGCTACTTTTTTGTACACTCGTCCTGACACTGATACCTTAGGAATGCCTTCTCCGCCAATCGTATTTAAGAATGGATGGAATTTTATGCTGGACAAATCTTTCTCAAGAAACGGACAACAAGATAAGGCATACATCCGGGTTACGGGATATAAAAACGGCCAGGTCGTGGTTTCAGAGAAAAAGAGCATGTCGCGGCGGCCGACGAAGCTGGAACTCATTATCGACCGGGAGGGGACGAACGTGGTGGCGGACGGTTCGGATTTGGTGACGGTGGTGGCGCAGATCACGGACGGCAACGGCGTGGTCAAACGGCTGAACAACCAGAGCGTGCGTTTCACCATCGAAGGGGAAGGGCGGTTGTTGGTTCCCGCTTCGCAGGCGGCGGGCGTGCCGCTGGTGTGGGGCGAGGCTCCGGTGCTGGTGCAGACGACCACAACGCCGGGGACGGTGAAAGTGAAAGCGGAGATCGCGGGGGTGCAGGGTGACTGGACGCCGCATGCGGCGGAAATCGAGTTCCGGACGGTGGAGCCTTTGCAGCCTTTGGTCTATATGGATGCCGAAGTTCACCGCTCACCGGAAACCTCTTCGACGGCGACGCAGGCCGCCGGGAAACGGCAGTCGGAGGATATGCTCAAACAGGTCGAGGCGCAGCAGGAGGCGTTCGGCGAGCAACGGTAGGTGGTTTATGAGAGGAAAATATATTCTTCCGGCATTGGCGGCGATATGGCTTTCTATGGGCAGTATCGCCGCCGGGCCGGTGAAAACGGGCCTCGAAGCGCTCCGCTCGTCGGGCTTCGAGGCGTTGCGCGGCAAACGGGTGGGGCTGGTCACCAATCCCACCGGGGTGGATGCGCGGCTGGTCTCCACGGTCGATATACTGGACAGCGCGGCGCGGACAGGCACTTTCAAACTGGCGGCCCTTTACGGGCCGGAGCATGGGGTGCGGGGGAATGCGGCGGCGGGCGAGAAGGTCGCTTCCGGCAGCGATCCGCGAACCGGCGTGCGGGTGTTCAGCCTCTACGGGGCGACCCGCAAGCCGACGCCGCAGATGCTGGAGGGGATCGATGTGCTGGTCTTCGACATTCAGGACATCGGCACTCGGAGCTATACCTATATCTCGACACTGGGCCGGGTGATGGAGGCCGCTGCGGAGAACGGAGTTGCTGTGGTGGTGCTCGACCGGCCGAACCCGCTGGGCGGGTTGCGGGTCGAGGGCTGCGAGAAGATCGCTCCGGGGTTCGCGTCGTTCGTGAGCGCCTATTCGGTGCCCTATGTGCACGGGATGACCGTGGGCGAGCTGGCGCGGCTGCTGAACGGCGAACGGATGCTCGGAAAGGGGGTGCAGTGTGATTTGCAGGTGATTCCGATGGAGGGGTGGCGGCGGGAGATGGTGTGGAGCGACTGCGGATTGCCGTGGGTGCCGAGTTCGCCGCATATCCCGACTCCGGAAAGCGCTTTTTACTATCCCGCGACGGGCACGGCGGGCGAGTTGGGGACGCTGAATATCGGCGTGGGCTACACCCTGCCGTTCCAGACCCTCGCGGCCCCGTGGATCAAGGATGCGGAGAAACTGGCGGAGCGGCTCAATGCGCTGCCGGAGCTGAAAGGCTTCCGGTTCCGCCCGATCCATTACAAACCGTTCTACGGCTCCGGCAAAGATGTGGAGCAGCACGGAGTGCAAATTTACCTGACCGATCCGTCGACCGCTTCGTTGCTGACGCTGGTGCCGTTCTATGCGATGCAGGAGCTGGCCGGCCTTTATCCTGCGCAGAAACCGTTGGAAGCGGCGGCCGCCTCGCGGATCTCCATGTTCGACAAGGTGCTGGGAACCGACCGGATGCGGCGGCTGTTTATCGGTGCGGGATATCAAGTGACCCCGGAGATGAAAGCCCTCTGGCGGCCTTCGGAGGCGTTTCTCGCCGGGAGGAGGCGATACCTCTTATATTGAGATCGGCCGGATAAAAAAGTACTTATGGTTGTAGCGATGCGGATCTTTCCGGGAATGGTTTTTAACGGATTGATTTGCAGTTTTATATGCTGAAGTAATATAGCGTTTCCTATTCATCCGATTCAGGCTTACCGATGAACGTATTTCTGAACCCGGTGGGTGATATGCCCGTATAGTGTTTGAAGAAGCGGCTCATATTGCTTTGTGAAGGGAAGCCGGCCAGTGCGGCTACCTCTTTGACGCTGAGGTCGAAATTCTGCAAATGTCCTTTGATGGCGTAGAGCGTGAAACTGATGATCCACTCCTGTGCCGAACGGCCCGACATTTCGGACATCACCTGCGTGAGGTATTTCGGCGTGAGGTTCATTTTTTGTGCGTAAAACAGCAGTTCGCGGCTCTCCGGAAGATGCTCCATCATCAGGCCGATGAACCGGTACGCGATATTCTCCTTGTGCGAATACGCGATTTTCTTTTGTGCCGCTGGGCGCGCCTGGTACGCGACATAAAGATCGAGATAGAAAACATGCAGTATCTGGATCACCGAGTCCTTGCGGAACCACCGGAGGGGATGTTCGGCGCGCATGCGGACAAGATCCAGAAAGTGCAGGAAACGCGCCACCTCATTATCAGTCAGGCGGTAGGTACAGTGACGCTGCATCCAAAAATAGAAATCCAGCGTCAGGGCATACAGCCCGCTCATTATGTCGTGGAAAAGCGATGCCGGAACCTTGAAAAAGCGCATGCCGAAATCGCTGCTGCGCTCTTTCATGCAGGCCTGAATATACGGGAACAAGACCAGCAGGTCGTTTTTCCCGACGGAGTGCGGATGGCCGAATACCTCTACGGTCGCCGAACCTTCCAGACAGATGCCTGCGACGCCCTCTTTCAGGAAGGCGGGTATTTCGTCGAACGGTAGATCCGAAACCTCTCCGTAGATCGGAAACTGAAAGTCTTGTCTCGATTCCTTTTGTCGCATACGAAAACGCCGTACTCAGGTCTGCGCCGGGGTATATACACCCAATACATTCATGTCGGTCAAGTGTTGAAAAGCAAGTGTAATGCTGTGCTTTGCAGTGTTTTACTTGTGGAATTAAGGTATAGATGCATGTGACAAAAATATAATATTTGTCATAACGACAAGCCGCTCGGCATACATGCCGGGCGGCTTTTTTTGCTATTGCAGGGAATAAGGGAGTTTCCCGCTCTTTTTTATGTTCGGAAGAATTATTTGATAATGAGGGTGTTGTCCTGTTTCCGGGAAGCGGTTTTCCAGCCGGCCGCCTGATTATTCAATATTTCGGCACCTCGTTTCACTATGAGGTTCTTAGAATCCGGGATTCTATCTTGCGGAAAAATAACACGAAAAACGCAATCGGTAGTTCGAATGATTTATCCGGTAAATCATAGAGAAAACAGCTCCGTTTCCGGCATTTTATCCCTTGATAATTTGGCGGTTATGGAATTTTTCGTACACACACACACACACACACACACACACACACACATTCTCACTACCGCTCCCGCGCGTTAATATATTCATTCTCAGGAATTATACAAAAGGTATTAATTCTCTTTTTGCGGGATTTTCCTTCTTTCTGTCCTTACACATCCGGCTCTGCTCCGCTGTTGATCTAAACAGTCGGATAGCAACCCTATTCTTTTCAGTCAACCGGTTTTTTGCCCCGCGAACCTGTCGTTTGCTTGCGGCGTCTGCTGCCTTTCGGGCTGTACCGGCGCTGCCGGAGGGCCCGAAGTGCGGCTTTCAAGGCCGGATACGTCATATGAATCAATCACAATCAACGCTTTAACGATGAGGGGAATCGTAACAACACTATTCGTGGTATGGGGCTGTTGGGCGGGCGGCAGCGTCTGCGCCCAGAAACTTGCGGTCAAAACCAACCTGCTGTACTGGGCCACCGCGACTCCGAACCTGGAAGCCGAGCTCGGTCTCGGAGAGAGGACGACGCTCGATGTCGCGTTCGGCTACAACCCGTGGACGATGGACAAAAAGACGAACAAAAAGTGGCGTCATTTCCTCGTTCAGCCGGAGTTCCGCTACTGGCTGTGCCACCGTTTCCAGGGACACTTTTTCGGCGTGCATGCCGGGTACGGCCAATATAACATTGGAGCCACGCGCCTGTTGTGGCAGGGCGATGCGGTGCGCGGCAGCAGGTATGAAGGCTGGGCTGCCGGCGCCGGATTCTCGTACGGTTATTCGTGGATTCTGGGCCGCCGCTGGAACCTGGAGGCGACCCTGGGCGGGGGATACGCCTACTCGGATTACGAGCGGTACGATTGCGTGAAATGCGGCGCGCGGCGCAACAAGGATACAAAACACTATTTCGGGATTACGAAAGCGGGCGTCTCGATAATCTTTATGATCCGGTAAGATGAAAAAGAACCTATTCATTCCGATGCTGTTGTTCCCGGCGCTCTCGTTCGGGCAGGGGCGCCTCGAAATTTCCGGGGCCGAAATTGCGCGCGACCGCCGCGAAGTGCGGGTCGGTTTCACGGTGGAAGGACAAAAGAAGACCCCGCGCAGCGACTACAAGACCGTGGTCGCCCCGTTCCTCTGCAACGGCAGCGATACGCTGTACCTGCCTGAGGCCGAGGTGGTCGGCCGACGCCGTGCCGCCCGCGAACGGCAGGAAAGGCTGCTTCGCCGGGAAGCTGCGCCGCAGACCGCTACGGCCCCGGCCGGTGAGGCGCTGCATTACGCGTGTACCGTCCCCTACGAACGGTGGATGAAAGAGGTGCGCCTGGGCGTGAGGCAGAAGCTCGTCGGCTGTGCCTGCGGTGGTGATCTGCGGCGACGGCGCGCATCAGGAGCTGCTGCTCGAGGAGGGCCTGCGCTCCATGGATGCCTTCGCCGCGCTCACCGGCACCGACGAGGCCAACATCCTGATCT
>CANQXP010000068.1 GCA_947627885.1 uncultured Rikenella sp. | reverse complement strand
CCTTGCGCCGTCCCTCCCGGCCGCTTTGCGGCCCGGCGCAAAGGCCGCGGCTGGCGCGGGAACACAACCATTCGTTTCCTTGTTTCGGACAAAAGCTATTCACTCTTTCGTCTTCGGGCACCCCGGCCCCCCCCTTGAATCCTTAAAAACACCAGCAAAAGACCCAACGAGTCCACCCGGCGACCCTGACGAGTCGCGCTACTCGCTCACAGCCTTATCGCAGCTCGAAGCTCACGCTTTTCGCCGCCGCTGATGCGGGAATACATTCCCCCTCTTACTTTCCGGCCCATTTTCAAGCCATACATTTTCATTACCTTTGCCGCACGTATGCAAAAACAGAAGATCAACATCGTCACCTTAGGGTGCGCCAAAAATATCGTCGATTCCGAGCACCTCGCCGGACAACTCGACGAAGGGTGGAAGGTAGTCTACGACAGCGACTCCACCGACGCCAAAGTGGTGGTTATCAACACCTGCGGTTTTATCGGCGACGCTAAGGAGGAGTCCATCGACACCATCCTGCGCTTCGCAGCCGCCAAAGAGGCCGGGGAGATCGACCACCTATTCGTGATGGGCTGCCTCAGCGAACGCTACCGCGACGAGCTGCGGGGCGAGATCCCGGAGGTAGACGAGTTTTTCGGCGTGAACAACATCGCCGACATCCTGAAAACGGTCGGGGCCCGTTACCGCGACGAGCTGCGCGGCGAACGGCGGCTCACCACGCCTGGACACTACGCCTACCTAAAGATTTCGGAGGGGTGCAACTGGGGCTGCGGATACTGCGCCATCCCGCTGATCCGGGGGAAACACGTGTCCGTGCCGTTTGAGGAGTTGATCGCCGAAGCGACCGCATTGGCGGCCAAAGAAGTGCGGGAACTGATCGTCATTGCGCAAGATACCACCTATTACGGACTCGACTTGTACGGCAAGCGACGGCTGGGGGAGCTGTTGCGGGCACTATGCAAAATAGAGGGGATCGAATGGGTGCGACTGCACTACGCCTATCCGGCGCACTTCCCGCAGGAGGTGATCGAGGCGATGCGCGACGAGCCGAAAATCTGCAAATACCTCGACATTCCTTTGCAACACATCTCTGACCGGATGCTTCGCTTGATGCGGCGCGGGCTGTCGAAAGCCGAGACCGTTAAACTGGTGGAGGATCTGCGGCGCGAGATTCCGGACATCGCCCTGCGCACCACCCTGCTGGTGGGCTACCCGGGCGAAACGGAGGCGGATTTCGACGAGTTGAAAGAGTTTGTAGCCGCCGCGAAATTCGACCGACTGGGGGTATTCCCCTACTCGGAAGAGGAGGGCACCTATTCGGCGACAAAGCTTACGGACGACGTGCCGCAGGAGGTTAAAGAGGCGCGGGCGGACGCCATAATGGAGCTCCAGCGGGAGATCGCCCGGAACTCCAACGAACGGCTGGTCGGCACCGCGCAAAAAGTGATCGTCGACCGCCGCGAAGGCGAATTCTGGGTGGGACGCACGCAGTACGACTCGCCGGAAGTGGACCAGGAGGTACTGATCCCGGCTTCCGGAACGTTACATACGGGGAGTTTCGCCACGGTGCGGATCGTCTCGGCGGACGATTACGACCTGCGCGGCGAGCTGCTCTGACGGCCTCCGGAAAAGCAATATTTGCAAATCCGGCGGGAAACCGTTAGCTTTGTGGAACGGATAAGCGGATGATGCCATGACTGAAATCTCGGAGCTGAACCTCGTAGAGCGCGTGGAGCGCAACATAGAACGCATTCTGGCGCAGAATGCGGAGCTGCGCGAGGCGAACGCGGGATTGGCGGCGGAGAATGCGAGGCTCGAAACGCTGGCGGCCGCCCAGGCGGCGGAGATCGGGGAGCTTCGGACGCAGGTGGACAGGTTGCTGCTGCGCAAATCCGTCACCGAGGTGGCGGGAGGCGTCCGGGCGGCCAAACTGCGCATCAACCGCCTGCTGAAAGATGTGGATCGCTGCATCGCACTGATGAACAAGTAAATGCAAAACTTCGCGCCGCTCCTACTCAGGCCGGGTTTTCTTCGAAAAAAAGAAAAAACAGCCATGCGGGCACACCGGACGGCACGGATATTGCAAAGCAGATAATGCACACGAGGTATGGAACGGAAGATGATGAAGATACGCGTAGAGATCGCCGAAAAACCGTACCGACTGACCATACCTGCCGACGAGGAAGAGAGAGTGAGGCGCGCCGCAAGGCATATCAAGGAGCAGATAGACTCCCTGAAACGCAACTACGACGCATCGCTGACCGAATACCTGGCCATGGCCGCCATGCGTATCTCCATCGAGAACGAGGAGAACAAAGAGCGGCTGGAGATGGCGCCGGAAGCCTTGAAGCTCAAGGCGCTGGCCTCGCAGCTGGACGAGTGGACCGAAAAGCACGGAGGGGACGGGGTCGAAACCGCCCTGACGGATACGCCGCCCATCGTCAAGCCCAAAGCCAGAAGGGGACGGCCCAGGAAAAAGACGGACGGCACGCTTTGACACTTTAGGGATTTCAGGCGCCGGGATTGACGGCGCGACCTCCGGAAACCACTTTCCGGAAAAACGTTCTTTCGGAAAATGATACAACGGGGCCAGGGAGGCTTGAACTGCATTCCTCCGGGCGCCGCACGCTCCCATCCACCCACGAGGCACACACGTGGAAGACAATCGGGGGAGCCTCTGCCTCTCCATTAAGCGTGCCCGGGAAAACGACATTTCCTCCCCCGCCCTGTTTTTTGTATCTTTTTTTCCGGTACATACCAGAAGAAACCGAAAAATGCCCGCATGGTTTCCTTTTGCTTTGCGATACTCAACACTAACTACTTGGAGCACAACAACTCTATGGACGTAGGACAGGCCTTGCCTCCCTCCGGGGAGATCCCGCACACCAAACGCCGCCACGACGCGGCGGCGGGACGTTGGAAGTCCCAAATCCACAGGCAGCTCCACCCATGATTTGACCGGAGTTTTCGTCAAACCAACAAAGGAAGCCATGCTTTTTTTATGCCTTGAAACGATCGGTTGGATCGAAGATACGACGCCGTTTACCCCGTTGCCCTCGCAGCGGAGGTTTTGCTTTTGGTTCATACCAGAAGCAAGTAGGGCATATTAAGGAATCCAAGCCCCTTCCGGCGGATTGAGAATTTCCACGGCAGTCGGCGACAGGAAGTGCTTTCGGGCACTTTAAAAGGGCTGTAATTGCTTCCGGCAGCTCCGCTGAAGTCAACCGGGAAAAATCCCGCGGCAGCGGGCGGGCCTTCGCAGGGCGAAGCTCCGGTCCGAGTAAGTTAATTACACAAAGGCCTACTCGCCGAAAAGGCGACATAACCGACCTATAAACAAGAACCAGACCAAAATAATATAAACCAACACTTAACTACACACGAATGGACATACTGATCATAGTGATAAGTGCCGTAATCGCCGCAGCCGTGGTGGGTTACGCCACTTACATGTTTACCTACCGATCGACCGAGAAGCGCCGCACCGCCATCCTGCGCGAAGCCGAGCAGGACAGCGAGATGCTCAAAAAGGAGAAGATCCTCCAGGCCAAGGAGAAATTCCTCCAGATGAAGGCCGAACACGAAAAACAGGTGGCCGAGCGCAATACCCGGCTGCAGCAGATCGAAGCCAAGATCAAGCAGCGCGAAACGCAGCTCAACCAGGAAGGCGAGCAACTCGCCAAACGCGTGAAAGAGTTCGAAGGGACTAAGGCGAAAGTGGAGAGCGAACTGCAATCGCTCGCGGGGCGCAAGGAAGAGCTCGACCGGCTGACCAAAGAGCAGATCGTGAAACTCGAACAGATCAGCAGCCTCTCCATCGAGGAGGCCAAGGCCCAGCTGATCGAACAGCTCAAGTCCGAGGCGAAGACCGAGGCGATGGGCTACATCAACGACATTATCGACGAGGCCAAGATGACCGCCAACAAGGAAGCCAAGAAGATCGTGGTGCAGAGCATCCAGCGAGTGGCGACCGAGGCGGCTATCGAAAACTCCGTGACCGTCTTCAACATCGATTCGGATGAAGTCAAGGGACGCATTATCGGACGTGAAGGCCGGAATATCCGGGCGCTGGAGGCGGCTACGGGCGTGGAGATCATCGTGGACGACACTCCGGAGGCTATTATCCTGTCGGGCTTCGATCCGGTGCGCAGGGAGATTGCGCGACTGGCGTTGCACCAGTTGGTTACGGACGGGCGTATCCACCCGGCCCGCATCGAAGAGGTCGTTGCCAAGGTGCAGAAGCAGATCGAGGAGGAGATCGTGGAGGTCGGGAAGCGGACGGCTATCGACTTGGGGATTCACGGCCTGAACTCGGAACTGATCCGCCTGATCGGGAAGATGAAATACCGCTCTTCCTACGGGCAGAACCTGTTGCAGCACTCGCGCGAGGTGGCCAACCTCTCCGGGATTATGGCGGCGGAGCTGGGCTTGAACCCGCAACTGGCACGGCGTGCCGGGCTGCTGCATGACATCGGCAAGGTGCCGGACGACGAGCCGGAACTGCCGCACGCGATCATTGGGATGAAACTCGCCGAGAAATTCAAGGAAAAACCGGAGGTGGTCAATGCCATCGGGGCTCACCACGACGAGATAGAAATGACCACGCTGATCGCACCGATCGTGCAGGTATGCGACGCCATTTCGGGTGCGCGGCCGGGCGCGCGGCGCGAGGTGGTGGAGAGCTATATCAAACGCCTCAAAGAGATGGAAGAGCTGGCTATGGCTCACCCTGGCGTGCTCAAGACTTACGCGATCCAGGCGGGGCGCGAGCTGCGCGTGATCGTGGGGAGCGAAAAGATCACCGACCAGCAGGCCGAGATCCTCTCGCACGACATCGCCAAGAAGATCCAGGACGAAATGACCTATCCGGGCCAGGTGAAGATCACCGTGATCCGGGAAACACGTTCGATCAGCTACGCCAAGTAACGGCGGGGCGACTTCCTTGGTTTATCACGGGGCGGCGGTTTATTCAAACCGCCGCCCTTTTTGCATGTTATTTGCACCTTATGCCCGAAAATAAACACCTACCGACCATGAAAACCGCTAAAACCGCCGTGCTTTGCCTGGCCTGTCTGCTCGGCCTTTCAGCCTTTCCGGCGCAGGCCGCCGAGCCCTGTACCCGCGCCGTATACCTCGGCCCGGACAACATGACCGTCACCGGCCGCACCATGGACTGGCGCGAGGCGATGCCCACCAACCTCTGGCTGCTGCCTGCCGGGATACAGCGCGTGAGCTACGACAACGGGCCGCACCTGACATGGACCTCGAAATACGGCAGCGTCGCGGCCGTCTCCTACGACATCGGCACCTCCGAGGGGATGAACGAGAAAGGACTGGTGGCCCAGCTGCTCTACCTGACCGAAAGTCAGTACGGAAAACCCGACGACCGCCCTGTGATGGGGATGAGCATCTGGTGCCAGTGGGTGCTGGACAACTTCGCCACCGTATCGGAGGCGGTGACCGAGATGAAAAAGGACGGCTTCCGCATCGACGCGCCGACCATGCCGGGCGGACAGGCTTCCACGATGCACATGGCCATTTCCGACAGCACGGGGAACAGCGCCATTATCGAGTACCTCGACGGCAAGATCAGCATCCACGAGGGGCGGCAATACCAGGTGCTGACCAACTCGCCGAGCTACGACCGACAGTTGGCCGTTCGCGACTACTGGGCGCCGATCGGCGGCCTCAACATGATGCCGGGGACCAACAAATCTTCCGACCGCTTCGTGCGTGCCAGCTTCTACATCAACGCCGTGGAACAGACCTCAGACCCGAAGGTCGCGGTGGCCAGCGTGTTCAGCGTGATGCGCGCCGTGTCGGTGCCATACGGCATATCGACCCCCGGCCAACCGAACAACTCCTCGACCCGCTGGCGTTCGGTCAGCGACCAGAAAAACAAGATATACTACTTTGAGACGACTTTGGCACCGGCGATCCTGTGGGTAGACCTGAACGAAGCCGACCTGAAACCGGGCGCGCCGGTGAAGAAACTGACTTTGGTGAACGGCGAAGAGTACGCGGGGGATGCCACCCCGAAATTCGTCGAGACACGGCCCTTCGCTTTCCTGTTCCGGCTACCGGCAGGTTTCGGACAGTAAAAATCGTTGTGAACAAACACACCGTACATCCGGGTGGACTGCATCCCGGCCCCTAAGCGGCGGGTTGCGGGCCTCCCATGGGGAGGCGTCCCGGCCGCACGGCCGTGGAGGGCTGCTAACCGAAAACAAAAAGCATCCATCATTGAATATTAAATCCGGGCCAGCATCAGGAACGTGACGTACAGCGCAAGGACGACCACAACGTAAGCCGTCCTCGCCTTTGAAGGGCCGAGCCCCAGGAAACGGTACTCCACCGCCCCGTGCGAACAGGCCGAATGGCAATCCCCGCACATCGTACAGTTAAGCGCCGGGCGACCCTTATCCAAATCCGAAGCTGTGATCGCCGCATAAGGACAAACCCGCACACAGCGCATACAGCGGGTGCAATGATTTTGGTTGAACCGCAGCCGCACCGGATTGACCCATTTGAGCAGCGAAACTATGGCCCCCATCGGGCAGAACAGGTTGCAGTGGATCATCTGCCGCCTGCGCGGCGAAACGAAAGCTACGATCAGCCACCCCGCCACGCCCCACAAGGCTACCAGGGTAACGGCCAGCCAGCCCGGCGCACCGAGGAACCGCAGCAGCAGGGCTACGAAAGCTACCAGAACAACAGACCCGATACGGAAATACCACCGTCCTTTCACCGGCATCGAGAAGGCTTTGGAATTCTTTCCCGCCCGCGAACGGTACAGGTCGCAGCCGCCCATGTAACAGAGCTGGCTGCACCACGCCGGCCCAGAGAGCAGAATGGTAGACAGGAACAGGATCGGCATAAACGACAGTCCGCCGCGATAAACGACACCGCCCTCGATCACCATCGGAACAGGGAAATGGAGTCCGCCGGTCATCAGGAACACGGGCGACACGGTCAGACCCAGCAGGAGCTGTCCGAAAAAGGCGGCCGAAATCCAGAGCCAGGTACGCCGGCGCCACTTCGGCGCCGTAACCGGGTCGAGGAATTTCCCGGTAAGCCAGAATCCGAGGGCGGCTGCCCCCGCAACCTGCACGAAACCCAAGCCGGGCAGGAAACGGTCGAACAGCAGGATGTCGAACTGCGTCATCGCCCGCGCCGCGAACAGCAGCGCCGCCACGATCAGGGCCACAGCCAGCGCGGGAATATGTTTTTTGAGAAAAGCCACAAAAACCGTACTTTTACAACATACAAAGATAGCGCAAACCAAGGGCTATCGGGTCAACCCGAATGACGGAGATGCAGCTTGTCCGAGCTGAAATTTATTCCAACAAAAATAGCAAAAACGGGTCACGCTACGTTAGCTAACGTACAAACAAACCCAAATCACATACTGACCATGTTCACACCCGAAATCTACACTGCGCGCCGCAACGCCCTGCGCAAAAAGATCAAAAGCGGCGTAATCCTCCTGCCCGGCAACAACGACTCGCCGATCAACTATCCGGCCAACGCCTACGGCTTCCGGCAGGACAGCAATTTTCTCTACTATTTCGGGCTCCCGCAGCCGGGCTTCGTAGGGGTCATCGACGTGGACCGCGACACGGACTGCCTCTACGCCAATGACTGGACGATGGACGACCTGATCTGGATGGGGCCGCAGCCCACCGTGCGGGAACAGGCGGCGCTGGCAGGGGTCAAGTCGGCGGGTAACCTGCTGGAACTGGCGGGGACGCTGGGCAGCGCGATCAAGAAGGGCCGCAAAATTCACTTCGTGCCGCCGTACCGGGGAGAGATCAAGCTGCAACTCTCCTCTTTACTGGGGATTACGGTGGAGCGGCTTAAGGATCATGTTTCGCGCGACCTGATCCGCGCGATCGTCTCGATGCGCGAGATCAAACAGCCGGAGGAGATCGCCCAACTCGAGGAGGTGGCCATGACGGGCTACAAGATGCATACGACGGCGATGGGCCTATGCCGCGAGGGGCTGGGGGAGCTGGACATTGCGGTGGAGCTGGATAAGATCGCGGCGCACGGCGGCGGACGGACTTCGTTCCGCAGCATCGTGTCGCAACACGGGGAGACGCTGCACAATCTGAGCTATTCGGGACGGCTGGAGAATGGCCGGCTGCTGCTGATCGACGCGGGAGCGGAAAATGCGATGGGCTACGCGAGCGATCACACGCGGACGCTGCCGGTGAGCGGCAGGTTCACGCCGAAGCAACGGGAAATTTACGACATCGTGCTGGCGGCGAATGCCAGGGGGCAGGAGCTGGCGAAACCGGGAGCGACGTACCAGAGCGTGCATACCGAGGCGATGAAGGTGATCGCTAAGGGGCTGACGTCGCTGGGGCTGATGAAAGGGGATCCGGAGGAGGCGGTGGCGGCGGGCGCGGCGGCGCTTTTCATGCCGCACGGCTTGGGGCACCAGATGGGGCTGGATGTGCACGATATGGAGGGGCTGGGCGAGAAGTATGTAGGCTATGACGATGCCACCACGCGGAGCACGCAGTTCGGCCTGGGGGCTTTACGGATGGGCAAGGCTTTGAAGCCGGGGCATGTGGTGACGGTGGAGCCGGGGATCTATTTTATCCCTGCGCTGATCGAAAAGTGGGAGCGGGAGCATATCAATTCGGCGTTTATCAATTTCCCGAAATTGCATGCTTATTTCGACTTCGGGGGTATCCGGCTAGAGGATGATATCTTAATCACGCCGAAGGGTAACCGCCTGATCAGCAAACACCGCGCGCCGATCACACCGGACGATGTCGAAACGGCAATGGCTAAATAACCGTTCGTTTTATCACTACCCGCATGGAACCGTACCTTTTCTGAAGAAAAGGTACCCAAAAGACTTTTGAGCTAGCTACGCTACTCCTCAGTCTGCCGAAGTCCTCATCTTTGGGGCGCGGGAGCGGCGGCCTTGATTTAGCAACGGTTTTTGGCCGCCGTTCACCGCACCCCAAAAGCTAAGGCTGTGATAGATTTAGGATGCGTAAGCATCCTCGAAAGTTTTTCTGGTTCTCTTTGTTCACAAAGAGAACAGTACCCTCCAAGGGTAGAGGTAAAAACGAACAGATAAATTTTACAATGAGCACAAACGACTGGAAATCGCGATTGGGAACCGTTTACTCCACGAATCCCGACTTCGAATACACCTCCGAGACCACCGAGGAGCAAGAGACACTTGTGCCTGGGAAGCAGAGGCTGCGCGTCGCCCTCGACCGGCGGAACCGCGGCGGCAAACAAGTGACCCTCGTGGCCGACTTCGTAGGCACCAATGACGACCTCAAAGAACTGTGCAAACTCCTGAAACAGAAATGCGGCGTCGGCGGCACCGCCAAAGACGGCGAGATCATCATCCAGGGAGACTTCCGGGACAAGATCGTCCAGATACTCACCGAGGCGGGGTACAAAGCCCGCAAAATCTGATACACTGCTTTATGCCCCGTATGCTCCGCCCCTTAGCCGGGCTCCTGCTCCTCCTCGCCCTGCTGCCCCAGGCGGCGCAAGCGCAATTCTATTACAACGGGCGCGGCCCGATGGACATCAAGTGGCGGCAGATCAAAAGCCCCCGATACAAACTCGTCTATCCCGATTATTACGCCCCGACCGCCGTAGCGTTGGCCGGATTCATGGATAGCATCGCCCCCACCATCACCCGCGGATTCACCCGCACGCCTCAGCGGCTACCCATCGTGCTGCATACCGAAAACCTCTACTCCAACGGTGAAGTCGTCTGGGCACCCAAGCGGATGGAGCTGATGACCACCCCACCGGCGGAGGATATCTATGCCGACCCGTGGCTCAAGCAACTCGCCGTGCACGAAAGCCGACACGTCGTACAGCTCTCCTCGCTGCGCAGCGGCGTCACGAGGGTGGCCTCGTGGCTCTTCGGGCAGGCCGGAACCTGCGTGGGGATGCTCGTGGTGCCCAAATGGTTTCTCGAAGGCGACGCCACGATGGCCGAAACGCAGTATTCCGAGTTCGGACGCGCCTACCAGCCGTCGTTCACCATCGGGATGCGAGCCCTGTTCGCGGCGGACAGCGCCAACGTCGATCTCAAAAGCGACAAATGGATCGCCGGGTCGTACCGCACCTACATTCCCGGCATCTACGAATACGGCTACCAGATGGTGGCCGCCGGCGAACGCTACCACGGGCCGGAAATGTGGGGCAATGCCGTGGAGTACGCCGGGAAGTGGCCCATTTTCATCGTGCCGCTGCGCATCTACCTCAAACGGCACCACGACACCCACCTGAGCGACCTGAGCCGGCTGGCCCTGGGCGACCTGTACGAGCATTGGAAACCCTATTCGGCGGTGCCCGACAGCTACGCCACCCTGACAGCCCCGCAGCATAAGCGGAGCGGCTTCACGACCTACTCCGACCCTCTTTTCTCGCCCCTGGGTATTCTTGCGACCAAGACCGATTACGACACGCCGCCGAGGTTCGTGGTCGTCGATACGGCGGTTTACCGCGACCGTACCCTGCAATGGATTGCGCCGCCGTCGAGCCGCCCGGTGCTGGCCGGGAACACGCTCTGGTGGACGGAGTTCAAGCCGCATCCGGTGTGGGAATACAAGACCTATTCGGTGGTGCGGAGCCTCAACCTCAAGACCGGGAAACGGCGTGTTTACGGGCGCTGGCAGGCCAATTACTTCGCCACGCCGCTGACGGCAGGCGGACGCGAATACATCGCTACCGTATCGCCCGACTCGCTGGGCGGGAGCGATCTGGTGCTGCATGATGCAACCGATTTTCGGGAGACGGACCGGCTGCGGGGCGACCTGCTGACGACCCTGCACGGGATGGCGTGGGACAGCACGACCCGGACGCTGGCTTTCATCACATTGGGCGAAGAGGGGATGCACCTGCGCCGCACGTCGGTGACGGCGGAGGGTACTTTAACTCCTGTGGAGGATATTACGGCGCCGTCGATGGTAACGCTGAGCGGCCTGACGGCGGACGGGCGGGGAAACCTCTATTTCAGC
>CANQXP010000067.1 GCA_947627885.1 uncultured Rikenella sp. | reverse complement strand
GCAATAAAAAAGCACCGAGGCGAGCGGAGCGAGCTGCATAGGGCCGAGAGCGAATAGCTGAATGTCCGCGCCAGCGGCCAGGCCGTCTTTAATTTCGGGCCGGAGCCAGCGGAGCCTTAACGAGCATCGCGAGTGCAGGCCTACGCCGGGGGTGGCTACGGCCTGCGCGACCGACGGTCGCCAATAAAAAAGGCCCATCGGGGGCTTCTGTTGGCGGTAACTACAATAAGTCCCCGCGCCAGCGGGCGGGCCGGACGCCTCCCCGCGGGAGGCCCGCAAATCTCGCGTTGCTCGATGCGGTCGCTCCCGGCGTCCGACCCGAAACTGACTAAAAGATGTAAAAAAGGCCCCGCGAGGCCTGGATCGTTGTTTGCGGGTAGTTGTCGGATCGCGCGATAACAGAATGTTGCAGTGAGCTGCGTGAAGGCAGAGGGTCTTTCATTCCGCTCCGCGGCAAACAACAAAAGCACGGGGGCGCATGCTCGCGCCGAGCGTGAGGCCGTAACTTCCCCCTGCCCGCAACCCGGCAAAACACCCGAAGGGTCCGATGCTGCACAGCAAAAGAACACATATAGCTGCGCAACATCCAAAAAACGACTACCGCCCTTCCAAGCCCCGAAAGTTCCGGAACACAAAAAAGGCACGACGGTACACAAAACGGGCGGCAGGAAAATTCCCGCCCGCCCGTAAAGCCATAGTTGCCACCGGAAGCTACTCCCCTACTACCCTCCCCGTCATAAACTCGTCCCCGCCCGCATAGCCCGACGCCTCCGGTGCCGACGAAGCCCGCGCCCCCAGCTCCACCGGTACGATCCCGTTCACCAAAGCCCGGTCGTACGGCGCCACCACCCGGATATAATTGTCCGTGAAGCCCGCCATCCGTCCCCCCTTCACCGTCGACTCGAACAGCACCGGCCGCACCGTCCCCGCAAACCGTCCGCAAAACTCCCCGTGCAGCTCCGCCGACAAACGTCCCAAACGCGACACACGCTCCGCCGCCGCCTCCGGCGACACACGCTCCGGGAACTCCGCCGCCGGCGTTCCCGGCCGCACCGAATAAGGAAAAATATGCAAATACGACGGCCTCACCACCTCCGACAGGAAACGGTACGCCTCCCCGAAATCCGCCTCCGTCTCCCCCGGGAACCCCACGATCACATCCACCCCCACGAACGCGTCCGGCATCGCCTCCCTCACCCGCGCGATCCGCTCCGCGAACCGCCCCGTGTTATACCGCCTGCGCATCAGCCCCAGGATACGGTCGCTGCCCGACTGCAACGGGATATGGAAATGCGGCATGAACTTCGAAGAGCCCGCGCAGAACCCGATCACCTCGTCCGTCAGCAGGTTCGGCTCGATCGACGAGATCCGGTACCGCTCGATCCCCTCCACCGCATCCAGCGCCCCGATCAGCTGCAAAAACGTCTCCCCCGTCGTCCGCCCGTAATCCCCGATATTGACCCCCGTCAGCACCACCTCCTTCACCCCGCGGCGCGCGATCTCCCGTGCCTCCCCTACCAACTCCGCCACCGCGATATTGCGACTCCTCCCCCTCGCGTCCGGGATCGTGCAGTACGAGCAGCGGTAGTCGCAGCCGTCCTGCACCTTGAGGAACGCCCGCGTGCGGTCGCCCGCCGAGAACGCCGCGAAGAACGAAAGTATCTCCTCCGCCGCGCACGTATGCACCTCGACCGTCCGTTGGCCCCGTCCCAGCCTTTGCGCCACCTGGGCATAGAGCGAACCCTTTTCGTTGTTCCCCACCACGATGTCCACCCCCTCGATCGCCGCCAGTTCCTGCGGCCTGAGCTGGGCATAACACCCCGTGACCGCCACCAGCGCTCCGGGGTTCTCCCTCACCGCCTTGCGCACGACATTGCGGCACTTTTTGTCCGCATGCTCCGTCACCGAGCAGGTGTTGATCACACATATATCCGCCCTCTCTCTCTTTTGCGCCCGCACAAATCCCCCTTCCTCGAACTGGCGCGCTATGGTCGCCGTTTCCGAGAAGTTGAGTTTGCAGCCCAACGTATAAAATGCCACTTTATGTGCTTCCATTCCTGATTTTCTATAATGCCTTCTTCCGACCTTCGGCAATTCTGTTCCCCAAGAGCTTCGAGCCAACCGCCGGCGCGCAGGTTTTGCCTGTTTTGTGGGCTGTAACTACCTTGTTCGGCCCTGCGCCCACCCCCCGAAGCGGCCCCGCCGCTTGAACGCAGGGACCGGCGATTCCTGAAGGAATCGCACTATTCGCTCTCTCAAGTTCGGCCTTGCGCCGCCCCCCCGACGGCTGGAAGCCGTCCGGCGCAAAGGCCGCCGCTGACGCGGAAACACAGTTGCTCGCTTCGGGGGCGCCCGGCGTTCCTCACGGAACGCATGGTTTGTTCTTTCATTTTCGGGCTGCCGCCACCGGGCGAAGCGCCGAAGGCGCTTGGCGGCAGGCCCGGCGACTCTCACGAGTCGCGCTACTCGCCCATCACCTTATTTCTGCGAAAAAGCAAGCCGTCCGAATGAAACAACCCACACAGAAACTTAAGCGCAGACCCCGCCCGAATCACCCCGTCACACCCTCCGGCTAACCCAAGCGGCCTTTTTTCCCAATGGGAAAAAAGGCCGCCGCATACCGTACCGAATCCCCGTAGCTTATCTTTTCCCGTAGATCGCCCCCTTGGCCGCCAGCAGCGTATTCTTCATCAGGCTCACGATCGTCATCGGCCCCACTCCGCCCGGCACCGGCGTAATGTAGCTGCACTTCGGCGCCACCTCGTCGAACTTCACGTCCCCCAGCAGCTTCCAGCCATTCTTCGTCTTGTCGCTCGGCACCCGCGTGATCCCCACGTCGATCACCACCGCGCCCGGCTTGACCATGTCAGCGGTAACGAACTCCGCCTTGCCCAGCGCCGCCACCAGGATATCCGCCCCCGCACAGACCTCCGCCAGGTTCTCCGTGCGGCTGTGACACAGCGTCACCGTGCAGTTGAACTCCTTGTCCGACAGTAGGTTCGCCATCGGCCGCCCCACGATATTGCTGCGGCCCACCACCACGCAATTCTTCCCCGACGTCGGTATCTTATAGTAACGCAGCAGCTCGCAGATCCCCTCCGGCGTCGCCGAGATGTAGGCCGGCAGCCCCAGGATCATCCGCCCCACATTGACCGGGTGGAACCCGTCCACATCCTTGCGCGGGTCGATCGCCTCGATCACCTTCTGTTCCGAAATATGCTTCGGCAGCGGCATCTGGACGATAAAACCGTCCACCTGAGGATCCTCATTGAGTTTCCGGATCTCCGCCAGCAGCGACTCCTCCGGAATGTCGTCCTCGAAGCGCAGCACCGTCGAGTTGAAACCGATTTCGCGGCACGCCTTCTCCTTGTGGCCCACATACGTTTCGCTCGCCCCGTCGTGCCCGACGAGTATGGCCACCAGCGTCGGCTTGCGCTCCATGCCGGCCACCTCTTCCGCCATTTTCTTTTTGAGGGCGGCAGAAACCTCTTTTCCGTCTATTAATTGCATAGTATCAAGATTTAACACATTATCCATGTCCGAAAAGCCGCCCGAAACGCCCCTTCCGGGACTTCTTCGCCTTCCAGGATTCATACCTTTCGCCGATCACGCCCGATACCGCGGCGAACCTCTCCCAGCTGTCCGGCTCTTCATAAATACTCAGATCGTCGTCATCGCTGCAAGTTTCGGCATAATCCCCCAGATACTCCCGCTCATAATACCACTCCGCGAATCCGTTCGCCTCGGCATTCAACTCCTCAGACGTCAGTTTGCCGTCGCAGCAGCGCCCCAACAGCTGCGCCCCCGTCATTTCGCGGCCCCTGAACCGGGCCAGCTCCTCCGCGCACTCCTCCTTCAGGTATTCCCCCTCCAGGCCGTTGTCCACGATCCAGCCCAAAAACATCCCGATATGCGTCATCGCCGCCTCCGGCGCCAGCCCCTCCGGGTAGTCTCCCCCGTAATGCCAGCTGGCATCGTCATATTTCACCATCTCTCTTTTTTAAGAATAAACGCCTACCGTTTCCGCCGCATCATCGCCGCCGCGCCCGCCATCTTCGCCATCGCCCCGCCTCCCCCGGCCACCATCTTCATCATCTTGCGCGTCTGCTCGAACTGTTTGAGCAGCCTGTTCACCGCCGCCACATCCGTGCCGCTCCCCCGCGCGATACGCGCCTTGCGCACCCCGTTGAGCAACGACGGGTTCTCCCGCTCCGCCGGCGTCATCGACTGGATGATCGCCTCCGTCTGCTTGAAAACGCTGTTGTCCATATCTACATCCTTCAAAGCCTTGCCCACACCCGGAATCATCGACGCCAGGTCCTTGATATTGCCCATCTTCTTGATCTGCTGGATCTGCTGCAGGAAATCCTGCATCGTGAACTGATCCCGCGCCAGTTTCTTTTGGAGCTTGCGCGCCTCCTCCTCGTCGAACTGCTCCTGCGCCTTCTCGACCAGCGACACGATGTCCCCCATCCCCAGAATCCGGTCCGCCATACGCTCCGGGTGGAACACGTCCAGCGCCTCCATCTTCTCGCCCATGCTGACGAACTTGAGCGGCTTGTCCACCACAGAGCGTATCGAAATCGCCGCCCCGCCCCGCGTATCGCCGTCCAGTTTCGTGAGCACCACCCCGTCGAAATCCAGCCTGTCGTTGAACTCCTTGGCCGTATTGACCGCATCCTGCCCCGTCATCGAATCGACAACGAACAAGGTCTCCGACGGCCTCACCGCCGCCTTAATGGCTGTGATCTCGCGCATCATCTGCTCGTCGATCGCCAGCCGGCCCGCGGTGTCTATAATGACGGTATTGAACGTCCCCCCTTTCGACTTGGCATACTTCACCCCGTTCATAACGAGCGCCACCGCATCGGTCTTGTTCTCCGGCTCGGAGTAGACCTCCACCCCGATCTGCTCGCCCAGCACTTTGAGCTGGTCGATGGCCGCCGGGCGGTAAATGTCCCCCCCGACCAGCAGCACGCCGCGGCCCTTCTTTTTAAGATGAGCTGCGAGTTTCCCGCTGAACGTGGTCTTCCCGGAACCTTGCAACCCAGCCACCAGGATGATCACCGGCGTATCTTTCAGGTTGATGGGCACGGCGGTTCCCCCCATCAATTGCGCCAGCTCGTCGTGCACGATCTTGACGATCATCTGGCTGGGGTTCACGGCTTTGATGACTTCCTGCCCGATGGCTTTCTGCTTCACTTCGTCGGTGAAGGTCTTGGCCACTTTGTAGTTGACGTCGGCTTCGATCAAGGCGCGCCGGATCTCTTTCAACGACTCGGCGATGTTGATCTCGGTGATCCGACCCTGACCTTTCAGTATTTTAAACGACCGCTCTAACCGATCACTCAAATTCTCAAACATATCCCTGTTATTTTTTTATCTGTTCGTTTTATTACTACCCCCGTATGGGACTGCCGCTTTTTGTAAAAAGCGTGCCCCGTTGGGCTTCCGGGCTGTAATTACCCGATCTTAGGCTCCGCAGTCTTCAAGTTTTTGGGCTTGTAAAGGCCGGAGCCAGCGAGGCCCAACAAGCGTAGCGCAGTTGCAGGCCTTCGCCGGGAGTGGCTCCGGCCTGCGCGGCTCGCTTCGCTCGCCGCCGAAACGGGTCGTGACAACTCGGATAACTCCAACGGGCCCTCTTTGTTCACAAAGAGAACGGTACCCTCCTGGGGTAGAGATAAAACGAACGGTTAAAAGTAAATTACATGCGTTGTGGCATTTCGATGCCCAGCAAGCCCATGGCCCGGTTCAGCGTCCCCGCCACCTGCGTCGCCAGCGACAGCCGGAACACACGATCCCCCTCCGCAACCTCCGGTTTGAGGATCGGGTAATCGTGATAATACTGGTTGAACTCCTTCGCCAGGTCGTAGGCATAGGCCGCCACCACCGCCGGCGAAAACTCCGCCCCCGCCTGCCGCACCACCCCCGCAAACTCCGTCAGGTGCTTGATCAGCTCAATCTCCTTCGGCTCCGGCAGCCGCCCCTGCTCAAAATCGGCAACGGAAGTAACAGCAATACCCCCCTGTTCCGCAGCCCGCCGCTCCAGCGACTTGATCCGCGCATACGTATACTGGATAAACGGCCCCGTGTTCCCGTTAAAATCGATCGACTCCTTCGGGTCGAACAGCATCGTCTTCTTCGGATCCACCTTCAATATAAAGTACTTGAGCGCCCCCAGCCCCACCATCCGCGAGATCTCCGCGATCTCCTGCTCCGACAGGCCGTCCAGCTTGCCCGCCTCCTCCGCCACCGCACGCGCCGTGCTTATCATCTCCGCGATCAGGTCGTCCGCATCCACCACCGTCCCCTCGCGCGACTTCATCTTGCCCTCCGGCAACTCCACCATCCCGTACGAAAGGTGGTAAATCCCGTCCGCCCAGCCGTAGCCCAGCTTTTTGAGGATCAGCTTCAGCACCTGGAAATGGTAATTCTGCTCATTCCCCACCACATAGATCATCTCGTCCAGATTGTACTCCCCATGCCGCTGCACCGCCGTCCCCAAGTCCTGCGTCATGTAGACGCTCGTCCCGTCCCCCCGCAATAAGAGCTTCTGATCCAGGCCGTCCCCCGTCAAGTCCGCCCACACCGAGCCGTCCTCCTTCCGGAACAATACCCCCTGCTCCAGCCCCCGCTGCACCAGCTCCTTGCCCAGAAGATAAGTATTCGATTCGTAATAAACCTTATCGAAAGAGACCCCCATCGCCTTATAAGTCTCGTCGAAACCCGCATAGACCCATCCGTTCATCTTCTCCCACAGGCCGTATACCTCCGGATCCTTCGCCTCCCACTTGCGCAGCATCTCCTGCGCCTCCCGCATGATCGGCGCCTCCCGCTTCGCATCCTCCTCACTCATGCCACCCGCCATAAGTTCCTTGATTTCCGCCTTGTACGCCTTGTCGAACGCCACGTAATACTTCCCCACCAAATGGTCGCCTTTCAGGCCGCTGCTTTGCGGCGTCTCCCCGTTCCCGAATTTGAGCCACGCCAGCATCGACTTGCAAATATGGATACCCCGGTCGTTAACCAGATTGGCTTTCAACACATTGTGCCCGTTCGCCTCCAATATTTTGGAGACCGAATAGCCCAGCAGGTTATTGCGGATATGCCCCAGGTGCAGCGGTTTGTTCGTGTTCGGCGAGCTGTACTCCACCATCATCGACCTCCCGCTTTCGCATACGAAGCCATAGTTCGGGCTCTGCATCAGCGTCCCCAGGCAACCCAGCCAGTATTCCGGCGTCAGGGAGACATTCAGGAACCCTTTGATCACGTTGAAATCCGCCACTATATGTCCACAATTCTCCTTCAGCCAGAGGCCGATCTCGTTTGCCGTCGCCTCCGGCGACTTGCGGCTGAGCTTCAGCAGCGGAAACGTCACCAGCGTGTAATCCCCCTCGAACTCCTTGCGCGTTTTGGCCACCTGCAGCTCCGGCAGCTCGCCGGCAGCGCCGTACAGCGCCCCGATAGCCTGCCAAGCGCACTCTTTTACCGTATTTTCAGCATTCATCATATCTTTTCGTATTCAAATTCATCGTTTCAGGACCATCACCCCACCCACCGCATTATTCGTCCCCCTCGCCCCACGGGGTACGCCGCAACTTACGCGAGGTCTCAGCCACTCCCTCTGTCAATTTCGTCCTCGGCACGCCGCCCCTGCAGGGCGCGACACCACCGACACGAAACCTCAAACCTTTCCTCTTTTCGGGCCGGAACCGGCAGAGGCAAGACTTATAGCCCCGTTGGAGTGCCCAGCGGCACCGACCCTATGCCCCGGACGACTCCGGGCCGCCCGCAAACGCGCAGGCGTTGCCCGTTTTAATAGTTGTAACCACCCCATTCGGGCCGCCGCCACCGGGCGAAGCGCCGAAGACGCTTGGCGGCAGGGACTTTTCTCACTCGCCGGCGACCCGTCAGGGTCGCGCGGGCCGAAGCCTCCCCCCGCGGAGGCCCGCAACCTCACTTGGTTCGGTGACGGCTCCGCAGGCTTCGACCCGAAAACACACCGCCGGGACGCCACTGGGCGCAAGGGCCGGCGTTCCTCACTGAACGCGCTATTCGCTCTCCCGTGTTCGGCCTCGCGCCGCCCCCCCGCAGCTTCGCTGTCCGTCGTAGAGGCCGCCGCTGGCGCGGGGACACAGTTGCTCGTTTTTCGTTTTCGGGCTGCCCATCGGGGGCCGCCCGGCGTTCCTGACGGAATGCGCTACTCGCTCAAAACCATATTTCAGCGGAACGGCTTGCCGTTCCGCTGAAACCCGTACCCGCCCCAATGCGGCTCCGCGCTAAAGCGCTCCGCCGCCCAGAATACATCCAGCCGCCAGAAACCCCAACAAATCCTCCAACGCCCCCGCCCATAAAAAACTACTCCGGCGCCGTCGCAAGCACCAGCTTATACTTGTTATCCCGCGCAATATTCATCACCTTCACCACCTCGTCCACCGGCACCGTCCGGTCGCAGTGCAGCGACACCGTCGGCTCCTCCACCCCCTCCAAACGAGCACGAAGCCGCCCGGCCAGTTGATCGTACGGCACCTGTTCCGTCTCCACGAAATACTGCAAATCCGCCGTGATCGACACCGTCGTGTACGGCTTCTCCTTGTTCGTATTGCTGCTCTTGGGCAACAATAATTTCAGCGCGTTCGGGTTGATCAGCGTCGTAGAGATCATCAGGAACAGCAACAGCAGGAAGATCAGGTCCGTCTGCGACGCCGAACTCCCCCCCATATCCACCTTCGAGCCCCTTTTGATAGCCATGATTTCCTACCGATTGATGTAATTACCCCCCAAACCCGGATTCTCCTTCGCCGTGACGATATCCATGAAAGCGATCGTGTTGGCCTCCATCTGGAACACCAGCTTTTCGATCCGCGCCACCAGGAAATTATAGCCGAAGTACGCCGGAATCCCCACTACCAGCCCCCCCACCGTCGTGATCATCGCCGTGTACATGCCGCTCGCCAGGATCGAGAGATCCACCGATCCGCCCGCCGCCGCCATGTCCATGAACGCCTGCACCATCCCCAGCACCGTCCCCAGGAAACCGATCATCGGCGCCCCCCCCGCCGTAGTCGCCAGGAACGGCAGGCCGCTCTCCAGACGCGAGACTTCGAGGTTCGCCACATTTTCGATCGCCGCCTGGATATCCGCCTTCGGCCGCCCCAGGTTCATCAGCCCCTTTTCGATCATCCTCGCCACCGGGCTTCGCCGCGCGCGGCAATACTGGATCGCTTGCTCCACCTTGCCCTCGTAGATCAGGTCCCTGATCTTGGCCATGAAACCCGCGTCCGTTTTGCCCGACGCCTGACGGATCATCCAGAACCGCTCGAAAAAGATAAAGATCGTAATGGCCGAGAGGATCGCCAGGGGGATCATCAGCCAGCCCCCCGCCAGGATCAGCGAGCCGAGGCCTATGGTTTCGGGTTTGGCCGCCGCCTGCGCGGCCTGCAAAAGCATCATATTCTCAACAGAATTTTTAAGGAAAGCGTTATGCCGACAAAGATAAACAAATTTGGGTGAAAACCAGCCGCGCCGGGTGCTCCCCGTCACAGTTCCCCGCCCTTTCCGGTTTCCGACCGCACGAGCGACGGCTCTCCGGAACTTCATCCGACTTTTTGGGAGGAGAGTCGCCGGGGCGGGAACCCGGCTATCCGTCCGGTAGTCCCGAACCGCAACTCACGGTGGACAATAGTTAGGAGGAGCAATGTGACGGCCCTAGGCCCGGATGGCTGTCTTGCTGGCTGTAACTGCCCGATTCGGGCCGGCCCCGTGGGGGTTTTTGTCAGCATTTGCATGGCCCAATGGGTGCCAGCGCGCAAGACCGGCGACTTTGCGAGTTGCGCTTTTCGCGCTACTCGCTCATTGTCTTACCGCGGCAGCGGTCGGGCCGGTGCCGCTCGGCACTCGATCCGGGAGTTTACTTCGCCAATAGCGGAGGCCCGCCATAAGGCGGTGTATATTTCGGTCGGCAGGCCAATAAAACGGCCAACGGCCGCGCAGGCTTCGACCCGAAAACACACCGCCGAAACGCCGCTGACACGCAGCCGTTGCCTGTCTTGCTGGCTGTAACTACCCGATTCGGGCCGCCAGTGCCGCGGGCACACCGGCAGGGCTATAACTGCCCTATGCACTGCTTGGCGGTGGGCTCGGCGACTTTGGCGAGTCGCGCTACCGGCTCTTGCCGGGTTCGGCCTCGCGCCGCCCCCCCGGCAGCGCAGCTGCCCGGCGCTGAGGCCGCCGCTGACGCGGAGATTTTATAGCTTTCCGCACTGTCGTTCTTCGGCCGGCGATGCCTGCGGGGCCGCAGATAGGGCTGTAACTACCCTATCGCCACGCAGCGGACTGACATCAAAGCTACTCGCTTCCGGAGCAAAAACGTCACCGCCTCATGCAGACAGAAAATAAACCCTGAGAAAAGATTAGAAATAGAGATCCCGCTCCCCGGAACGGATGCGCTCCAGCCGCTCCCGCGTCAGCTCCGCCGAGGCCGCCGGAAGATCCGCCAACGCCTTTTCGATCGCCGCCCACCCCCGCTCCGCCACCTCGCCCGAAGCATAATCCGTCAGGTACTCCGCCAGCGTCAGGATCGCATTCGGGCCGCAGAAACGTTTGATAAAACCCGGCACCGAGAACTCCATGAAATGCTCCCCCGTTCGCCCCCGGCGGTAGCACGCCGTGCAGAACGACGGCAGGTAGTCCCCCGCCACCAGCGCGCCGATGATCTCGTCCAGCGAGCGGTCATCGTTGATCGCGAACTGCCGCGAGCCCAGCTCCTCCCCAGCCTCCGGGGAGGAAGAGTAGCTCCCGATCTCCAGATGCGTTCCCCCGTCGATCTGCGACACCCCGTAGCGGATCGCCGCGTCGCGCACCGAAGCCGGTTCCCGCGCCGTCAGGATCAGTCCCGTGTACGGCACCGCCAGCCGCAGCACCGCGATCGCATAAACGAAGTCCTCATCGCAGACCGGCGAAGCCGCCGGCAGCGACGCCGACGACTCCTTGATCCGCGGGAACGAGATCGTGTGCGGCCCCACCCCGTAACACGCCTCCAGATGGTTCGTGTGCCGCACCAGCGCCATGATCTCGAACCGCCAGTCGTGCAGCCCCAGCAGCGCCCCC
>CANQXP010000066.1 GCA_947627885.1 uncultured Rikenella sp. | reverse complement strand
ATCGACAAAAACGCCTGTGCGCCGTACGGAGGAGGGCAGTGCAGTGTCAAAAATGTCCGGATCGAGCGCGGCGGCATATCGGGGCGATCTTTCGTAAAAGATAAATCCCATGTAGTCCGGTTCCAAAGCCGCAACACGGGCGATATTCTCCGGGTTCCGCATGCCGCACACTTTGATTTTCAGCGTTCTGCCTGTCATCGTTTTAACTGCTCGATAAAGTGATGCAGGGCCGCCGCCGGATCCGGCTCTTTCATGAAATTCTCGCCCATCAAAAAGCCCCGGAACCCTGCTTCCCGCAGCCGCCGCACCGTGTCCGGCGAGCCGATGCCGCTTTCGGAAATCCGTAAATATTCTCCCGGAACCTGTCCGGCCAGCTCAAAAGAGGTTTGCACGTCGGTGACGAACGTGGCCAGGTTGCGGTTGTTGATGCCTACTACATCTACCGACGGGCAGATATGGGCCAGCTCGCAAACGTCGTGTATCTCAAGTAATACTTCAAGTCCGATCATATGGGCGAAGCGGCTCAGCCGTATGACCTCGGCGGGGGTCAGGGCCGCTGCGATCAGCAGGATCACGTCGGCGCCCCAGATTCGGGCTTCGCATATTTGGTATTCGTCGATGATGAAGTCCTTGCGCAGTAACGGTATATTTACCATTTTCCGGGCATCCCGAAGGTCGTCGGGCGATCCGCCGAAGTAGGTGGTATCGGTCAGCACCGAGCAGGCCGCCGCGCCACCTGCCGCGTAACCGGACACGACATCCGTTACCAGCGCCCCCTCGTGGATGAATCCTTTCGACGGCGAGCGGCGCTTGAACTCGGCGATAATGCCGCTTTCCGACGATTCCAAAGCCTTGCGGAACGACAATACCGGGCGGGTCGTAGAACGCGCTTCGGCCAAAACCATCTCGAACGGCTTGGCCGCTTTTGCCGTAGCTATCTCCAGTCGTTTAGTTAGTATGATATTGTCTAATATCGTATTCATAATAAGTGTATTCTAAGAGTTTATCTCGATAAATCGTTTAAGGGTTCGCAGGGCGTTCCCGCTCTCGATCGAATTCCGTGCCAGAGCGATGCACTCCGTCAAAGGTTTGGAGCGGTCGATGGTTCGG
Source organism: uncultured Rikenella sp. (assembly GCA_947627885.1). Classification (GTDB taxonomy): domain Bacteria; phylum Bacteroidota; class Bacteroidia; order Bacteroidales; family Rikenellaceae; genus Rikenella. The sequence continues at coordinate 10,008 of CANQXP010000066.1, read as the reverse complement.
ATGGCATAAGCGGCGTTGATGACCACCGTGTTCGTCTGTGCCGGGGTCGCTTTTCCGCCCAGAACCCGGTCGAAAATCTCCGCGGCTTCGTCCACAGTGTCACCTCCGTAGAGTTCGGCGTCAGTGCTCCGGGCGAAACCCAGCGATTCGGGGGCCACGATATGTTCCCCCTCACGGCTGAAGCATTTGAAATCGTCGGTCAGCGATATTTCGTCGTAACCGTCCAACGAATTGACGATCGTGTATTCCGTATCGGTCTGCTGGTAAAGGTAGTTATACATTCGGCCCAGTTTCAGGTTATAGACGCCGAGCAGCTGGTATTTCGGGATGCAGGGATTGACCAAAGGCCCCAGTATATTGAAGAAAGTCCTCACGGCCAATGCTTTACGTACTGGCGCCACCATCTTCATCGCCGGGTTAAAAAATTGGGCATGGAGAAATGCCATGCCGCATCGGTCAAGTGATTTACGGAGCTTGTCTGCATCGGCGGTGAATTTCACGCCGTGAGCCTCCATGACGTTCGATGCGCCGCTGACCGACGAAGCGCCGTAGTTTCCGTGTTTCACCACATGGTATCCCGCCCCGGCTACCACGAAACAGGCGGCCGTCGAGATGTTGAACGTGTTCTTGTTGTCCCCGCCCGTCCCCACAATGTCGATGGCCAGGAATTCCGACAGGTCGACGGGAATGCGCAGCTCCAGCAGGGCGTCGCGGAAACCGCTCAGCTCCTCGATCGTGATGCTCCGCATCAGGAAAACGGTGATAAAGGCGGCGATCTGGCTCTCGTTGAACTCGCCGCGCGATATGCGGAGCATGATCTCGCGGGCTTCGGCCCGCGTGAGGCAGTCGTGTTCGAATAATCGGTTGAGTATCTGTTTCATAGTTCGTTAATGCTTGATCCAGTTGGCGATCATCTGTTTTCCCTGGGGCGTGAGCACCGATTCGGGGTGGAACTGGACGCCCCGCACGTCGTATTTCCGATGCGCCAGGGCCATGATGTGCCCTTCGTCGTCCACGGCGGTGATTTTCAGTTGGTCGGCCGGAAACCCGTCGCGGTCTACGATCCAAGAGTGGTAGCGCCCTACCTCCGGCGTTTCGGAAATGCCGTCGAACAGCGGGTCTGGCTCGGTGATCCGGATCGGGCTGGCGATGCCGTGGTAAACGTGCGGCAGGTTCAGCAGCCGCGCGCCGAACGCCTCGCCGATGGCCTGTTCCCCCAGGCATATCCCCAGGATGCTCTTGGTCGGCGCGTACCGTTCGATCAGCGGCAGCAGGATTCCAGCCTCGGACGGTATGCCCGGCCCCGGCGAGAGCAGGATCTTGTCGTATTTCCCGATCTCGTCCAGTTCGATCCGGTCGTTACGGAAAACGTCCATATCGTCGCACCCCGCTTCGCGCAGCAGCTGCACGAGGTTGTAAGTGAACGAGTCGTAATTGTCGAATACAAGTATCTTCATGGTCGTTAGTGTTTGAGGCCGTCGGCCAGCGAGATCGCCCGCCGCAGGGCCCCCAGTTTGTTGTTCACTTCGCGCAGTTCGTTTTCGGGATCGGAGTCGGCCACGATGCCGCCCCCGGCCTGGAAATAGAGGGTGTTGTTCTTGCTCAGGAACGTGCGGATGGTGATGGCCTGGTTCAGGTTACCGTCGAAACCGATATGGCCGATGCAGCCCCCGTAGAAGCCCCGGCGGTGCGGCTCGATGGCGTCGATAAGCTGCATGGCCCGCACCTTCGGTGCCCCGGAGAGCGTGCCGGCGGGGAAAGTATCGGCGTAGAGTTTGACCGGATTGGCGCCTTCGGGCACCTTGCCGCAGACGCGCGACACCATATGGATCACGTGCGAGTAGAATTGCAGCTCTTTGTAGGATTTGACGTAAACGTCCGAAGTGTTCCGGCTCAGGTCGTTACGGGCCAGGTCGACCAGCATCGTATGCTCGGCGTTCTCCTTGGCGTCGGCCAGCAGTTGCTGGGCCAGCCGTTCATCCTCCGCGTCGTTGCCCGTCCGTTTCACCGTCCCGGCGATCGGGTCGATGGTGGCCACGTCGCCCTCGACTTTGAAGTGGGTTTCGGGCGAGGAACCGAAGATGCGGAACGACCCGAAATCGAAATAGAACAGGTAGGGCGACGGGTTGATCGACCGCAGGGTGCGGTAGACGTTGAAATCGTCCCCCGTGAACCCCTGCGCGAACCGCCGCGAAAGAACGATCTGGAACACGTCGCCGCGCATGCAATGTTTGATCCCTTCGCGCACGTTGGCTTTGTGTTCTTCGTCGGTGATGGGCGAGGTGACCTCCCCGTCGGTATGGAAGCCGTAGGTCGGGAAATTCCGGCTGCCGAGAATGCCTAAAAGATTGTCCATGCGGCTGGCTTCCCCATCGGCCCGGTTTTCGGTGACGGTCATCTCGTTGCGCAAATGATTTACCGAGATCACGAAGCGGTAGAGGATGTAGACCATCTCCGGGACTTCGGCTTCCGCAGCCGGGCGGGAAGCGATCCGCACGCTCTCGAAATATTGCACGGCATCGTACGCTGTGTAACCGAAAAATCCGTTGGTGCTTTTGCGGTCGCCCTGGATCTCGAACCGCTGTACGAAAGCATTCAGCGCATCCGGCAGTTTGACGCTTTCCGTGAGCGGATAGGTCCGGGCCGTACGGTCGGGGTATTGTTCGGTCACCGTGCCGTGGTCCACGGTAAACCGGGCGATCGGCTCGACACCGACGAACGAGTAGCTGTTTTCCGAGGAGTGGTAGTCCGAACTCTCCAGCAGGGCCGACTCTGGGTACATGTCCCGCACTTTCAGGTAGATCCCCACCGGGGTTTGCAGGTCGGCCAGCAGGGTGCGGCTGGCGGCGGTCAGGTTGATCGTCCCGCTTTGAACGAAACGATTTGCCTCGGGCGCGCCCCCCGGCGCCCGCTTGACACGGTCGCTGCTTGCCGAGGCACCGCTATCGCGGGAAGTCAATTTATCTGTTTTCATGGTCGGCCCGGTTGAAGTGGTTGATATAGGTTTCCATATCCTTGTCTCCGCGCCCCGAAACGGTCAGCACGACCACCTCTTCGGGCCGGAATTTCTTCTTTCCGAATACCGCCAAAGCATGGGCCGATTCCAGCGCCGGGATAATACCCTCCAATGCGGTCAATTCAAAAGCGGCTTTCAGCGCCTCGTCGTCGGTCACGGCCAGTATCTCGGCCCGTTCGGTCTCGGCTAGGTTGGCGTGCACCGGGCCGATGCCGGGATAGTCCAGGCCCGCCGAAATCGAGTAGGGTTCGGTGATCTGCCCGTCCGGGGTTTGCATCACCAGCGTGCGGGCACCGTGGATAATCCCCTCGCGGCCCAAATGGATCGTAGCGGCTGACTCCTCCGTGTCGATGCCGAGGCCCGCCGCTTCGGCCGCGATGAGTTTCACCCGCTCGTCATTCAAGTAGTGGTAGAAAGTCCCCGCCGCATTGCTCCCTCCGCCCACACAGGCGATCAGGTAGTCGGGGTAGTCGCGCCCCTCTTTGGCTTGTAATTGTTTTTGGATCTCTTCGCTGATGACCGACTGGAACCGGGCCACCATATCGGGATAGGGGTGCGGCCCCACGGTCGAACCGATGATGTAGTGCGTGTCGGCCGGGTTACAGCACCAGTCGCGTATCGCTTCGTTCGTGGCGTCCTTGAGGGTCATGTTACCGCTGGTTACGGGCCGTACCTCAGCACCGAGCATCTGCATTTTCTGGACATTGAGGTGCTGCCGTTTGACGTCCGTTTCGCCCATATAGACGATGCACTGCATGCCCATCAGGGCGCAGACCGTGGCTGTCGCCACCCCGTGTTGTCCGGCGCCCGTTTCTGCGATAATCCGGGGCTTGCCCATGCGCCGGGCCAGCAGGATCTGGCCGATGGTGTTGTTGATCTTGTGGGCACCGGTGTGGTTGAGGTCTTCGCGTTTGAGGTATATTTTTGCGCCATAACGTTCGCTCATTCGTGGTGCGAACGTGAGCGGCGAAGGGCGGCCCACATAGTCGGTCAGCAGGTCGCGGAATTCTTTCTGGAAAGTGGGGTCGTCGATAATGCGGAGGTATTCGCGCCGCAAGTGCTCGACGTTGGAGTGGAGGATTTCGGGGATGTAAGCGCCCCCGAAGCGTCCGTAGTAGCCGTTTTCGTCAACGTTGTAGTTCATGGTGTTATCGTGTTTTTGTGTTATGCGGTAAAAAGAAGAAGGGCTGTCGTGCGTCCGACAGCCCTTCTCGTGTATTGGTATGGTTTGGTACAGGGGTACAGCGGTATCGTCACGACTTCGTGTTAAGAAGTGTGCGCCACCACCATGCTTGTGCCAAAATTGTCGCTTTCATTCGTTGGATGATTGTACGAGGCAAATATAGTGAAAAAATGAATCCGCCAAATTTTCCGGAAATATTTTTTCATTGAATCGTGGTTTTGCCGCTTCGTCCGGTGGCGACGGCCCGAAAAGGGGATAGCCGAGTCTCCGCGGCAGCGGGTGACCGGTCACCTCTCCGTCTGTGATCTCCCCATGACAGCCCGAAGCCACCCCCGGCGTAGGGCTGCAACTCGCGATGCTCGTTTGGCCTCCGCTGGCTTGGGGCTTGCGCGACCCTGACGGGTCTCCGAAAACGAAAGAGTGAAAAGCCGGGACAAATAAGGCCATAGATTACTCCTGCGCCAGCGGGCGGCGACCGCCTCCCCCGGCGGGAAGCCGCAATACTGCGCTCACGCTTCGTATGCGTCAGACCCGCAGGCGGCCGCCTAAACGGAAAAAGGCCCCACGCCTTTTCCGGAGATTATTTGCCGTTCGACCAGACAGGCTGTACAGTTACGGGATGCCGGCGTGCTTTCAATCTCGCACATCCCGCCCTCCCCGGCAAATAAAAAAAGCATGGAGCCAAATCTTCTCCGATGCCGGAGGCCTTAGGAAGCCCAACTACCAGAAGAAGCAGACCCCATGCCGTTATAAACAGCATGGTAATCACACTTCAATCCTAAGTAGTTGCATTGAAAGTTCCTAAGTTTCCGGCAACAGATTGAAAGTATGTCAAAAATATGTGTCGCCCGCCGCAACGAACGACACTACAAATATATAGATTTTTTATTGTGGTGGCGTTATATTTGTAGGAAATCCTCGAAAAACGAACCGTTATGCTGATCATGCTTTCGCCGGCCAAGACGATGGATATGTCGCCCAAAGGCGTCGGCAATTTGCCTGCCCCCACAAAACCATTGTTTGGAAAGGACGCGCAGGAACTGGCCGCCGCCATGAAACGTTTTACGAAGTCCGAATTGGCGAAGATGCTGAAGGTCAGTCCGGCGCTGGCGGCGCAGAATTACGAGCGGTACCAACTGTTCGGCCGTCCGTCCAATCCCCGCAAAGCGGCGATCGCGGCTTATAACGGCAGCGTGTTCAAGGCCATTGACGCCGCAGCCTTGTCGAAGGAGGATTTACTCTATGCGCAGGATCGGGTGCGGATCGTTTCGACGCTATACGGGCTGGTGAGGCCGCTGGACGAAATCGAGGCCTACCGGATCGCTTTCAGCCTGAAACTTTTTCCCGGCAAAGGGAACCTGTATGACTACTGGCTTCCGAAACTGACCGGGCCGTTGATCGCGGATGTGGAAAAAGCGGGCGGCGTGCTGGTCAATCTGGCGAGCCTCGATATTCAGGGGGCTTTGCATATGGACGAGATACGCAAGGCGGTGAAGGTCGTGACACCGGAGTTCCAGGAGCTGCGCGACGGGAAATACGAAACTGTGCGCACCTATGCGAAAATTTGCCGCGGCGTGATGACGCGACATATCATCCGGCAAAGGGTCGAGTCCCCGGACAAGCTGGTGAAATTCATGTGGAACGGCTTCGCGTTCAATCCCGAAATCTCGGACGACGAACATTATATCTTTACCCGCGAGCGAAGGCGCTGAATCAAGTTTTTCGAAAGATATAGGTGACTATATATTGATATAGATTGACATTTTCGGCCCGCGCCCACCCCCCGAAGCGGCAAAGCCGCTTGGGCGCAGGGCCGATAGGGGAGATCTGAAAACAATCGGTTTAGGGTAAAATCGTATATAGTTACTAAAGGGCCGGGCAAAAGGGACAAAAAAGAACTCCCGCATTTCCGGCATGGCTTCCGGAGGCAGGAGTTCCCGGGCATTTATTGAGTTGGCTTACAAAATAAATCCGCTGATACTTTTTGCTTGTTTTTACACGACAAAGGTCAGCGAATCCGGCAGGAGTGGCAATCCCCAAAATTTAGGAAAAAACGGAGGGTTTATCCCCATTAATAGGGGGGAGGGGGGCTAAATAGTATCGTTCAACCGCGTTTCAACGGTCATTCTATTTCCGACTGGTCGATCAGATTGTTCAGCAAGGCATATACGGTCAGTCCGGAGACGGTTTTGATGCCCGTTTTACGGGTGATGTTCTTACGGTGCGAGATCACCGTATGGACGGAAATATGGTGTGTATCGGCGATCTCTTTGTTGGTCATCCCTTTGGCCACGGAGACCAGTATTTCGCTTTCGCGGTCGGTCAGCTCGTATCCCTCGCTGGCGGCCTCCGTTTCGTGCGGTCGGTCGTCCATGGCCTGCCGCAGCTTGCGGATGATTTTCCTCCCGTCGTCGTAGATGTGGATGGAGCCGTGGTACTGTTTCAGGGCGTCCGGCTCGATGAAGCCGTAGATAATGGCGACCAGCGCGGCATCAGGCTGGCTCTCGAAAAAGTTGTGTACCGCCAGCCGTTTCTGGAAATCGAATATGGCCGGGTCGACCAGGATCAGGTCAGGGGCCAGCAGCGGGGCGCGTTCGGCGAAGTGGGCCGGCTCCTCGAACGTCCCGCAGACTTCGAATTCGCTGCCGGCTTCGGCCAGTATGGCTTTCAGCCCCGAAGCGATGACAGCCGACGGCTCGATGATAACCACTTTGCGGCCTTTTTTCAGTGAACTGTTCATCGCACCCGTTCCTCCAGTTGTTCGACCAGCGGCACCAGTATCCGGTCTTCGATCAGCGAATGTTTGTTCAGGTCGTCTTCCAGCAGGAAGAGATCCAGCAGCAGTTTGTTCCGCGGGGTGCCGGGGCAGCTGTCCGGCAGGTATTTGATCAGGATGTTTTTCAGGTCGCCCAGTTTCTCTTCGATATTGCTGTGGTTCTCCTCGAACTGGCCGATGGAGTAGCCCTCGGCCGATTCGATCCCCTCCGAAAGGTTGTGGATATAGGGGAAGACCACCGTCTCCTCGTAGTTGAAGTGACGGGTCACCTCGCGGCTGTAGCCGTCGAAAAAGCGTTCCAGTATTTTGCCGTTTTTCGCTTCGCAGCAACCCACCAGCGCGAGTACCTGCCGCCGTATTTCGGGGATTTGCTCGCGGATGTAGTCGGCGTGCGAGTTGTGCAGGTAACGGGTCAGGTCTTCGGCCGTGAAGGAGTGCAGCTCGCTTGGCTCAGGCAGGAAATCGTCGAAGGTGTAGATATTGCAGACCAACAGGAACAGGCTGGCGGAGATGTTTTGCTGCCGGCAGATCTCGCCGATGCTTTTGTCGCCGAAGCCGAGCCGGATGCCGAAGCGCGGCAGCACGAACAGCAGCCGGTAGTTGGCGTGGATCAGGTCGGCCATCTTCATGCGCTCGGTAAAAAGGAGGTGTCTCATTCGCGGGTTCGTTTTGTGCAAAGATGTCGATTTCATTCCGGGTGGGAAAATCCGGCCGTGTTTTTTTAACGTCCGCCCCGGCTGCGCCATTGTCCGGCGTGGAATATTTATTGCTACCTTCGCGGTCGCCATGGAAAGAGTGCAGCGGAATAAAAAAAGAGAAGGCATAATATATGCCTTGGTTTCGTCGTCCACTTTCGGTTTGATCCCCCTGTTCGCCGTGCCGGTCTTGATGATGGGCACCATGTCGGGGCCGTCGATCCTCTTCTACCGCTTCGGGCTGGGAACGTTGCTGATCGGACTGATCGGGCTGGTGCGGGGCAAGAGTTTCCGGATCGATTTCAGGCAGGGCACCAAGCTGACCGTGCTGGGCTGGTTCTACGCCGCCACGGCCATGTGGCTGCTGGAGTCTTACGGCATGATCCCCAGCGGTATCGCCACCACCATACATTTCCTCTATCCGGTGCTGGTAACGCTCATTATGGTGACTTTCTTCAAGGAGCCGAAATCGGCCTGGATCTTCGGCGCGGCGATCGTTTCCATAGCCGGGGTGGCGTTGCTGAACTGGAGCGGCGGCAAGGTCAATTACGAAGGGATCGCCACGGTGCTGCTGACCGTGGTGACCTATGCCATCTATATCGTGGGGGTCAACAAGTCGGGGGTGGACAAGATGGATCCCATACCGCTTACCTTCTATGTGCTTCTGTCCGGAGCGTTGATGTTCGCGGCCTATGCCGAGATGACCACGGGAATCGAGCCGATCCAAGACTGGAAAACGGGGATCAACCTCGTACTCCTGGCACTGGTGCCGACGGTCGTTTCCGACCTGACGCTGGTTATGGCGGTCAAACGCGTGGGATCGACCATTACGTCGGTGCTCGGTTCGCTGGAACCTCTGGTGGCGGTGCTGGTGGGGATCATCCATTTCTCCGAACCGTTCAGTCTGAAAAGCGCGGCCGGGCTGGTGCTGATCATCGTCGCCGTGACCGTGGTGATACTTAAGGGCGGCAAGAGGGAGAAATAGCTTTCACACTCCTGAAAAATGAAAATCCCCGGAGTCCCGGGGATAGGGAGGATTAAAGTCTTTGAGTGGCGTAGTACGCCACCTGTTGGAGAGGTAAGTTCCGAATCTGGAACGGAAGCGGAAAATATCCGGCGGCAGCGGTGGAAACCATCGTCGGCGCATGATTCCCGATGCGGAGGACTTTGGTTTGGATTTCGGATTTCGGAGTGCGGTTTCGTTGGCCGTCATTACGCAAAACGTGTCCGCCCTGGCCTACGACCGCATAGGCGGGGTTGATCGGCATTCCGCATGCTGTCAGCAACTGGATATCGATCACCGGCCGGGTACCTTGCCAATTATTCAATACGGTTTGCAAGCGGTGCTTAGCGTGGTCGAGGCACACTTCGATGCCGAATGTTAACCCGTCGCATGAAAATATCCGGGCTTTCTCGATGCTTTCAGTCCGGAGGATCGGGCCTAAATCCGGGTCTCTAATGCCTGCATTCCTGCCCGGGGCGCCGTCGAGTTGGGATATGTCGCATTTGTGAATGAATATACTGGGCGCTTCGGTGCTCCCGCCTTTGATGATGCCGGTGGTATTCATATAGGCGTATCCCGACGGTGTGTCGATGCGGGAGAAGATAGAACCCGGTACGATGATCCAGTCTTGGAACCTGGGGTCGGCGAAGATGTTTTTCAGTGTGGCTGTGATGTTGGCCAATTCGCTGTAATTGTAGGAGGTTTGTAAAGCGTAGGCGGTTTTCGTGGCGTCTGTATTGTATATGTTCTCGGCATGAGCGACGTCTGTGATGCCAGCGGGAATCGGATCGCAGTTGTACGGACGGAAGAAAAATTCGGGTGCCATGAACACTTTGAGGGTATTCGGGTCGTTGATATCCGGAGTCAGGTGGAGATTAGCCTGTGCTATGAGCAGGGTTTCGTTGACGGCATTGGCAAGCATATTCAATCTGGAGAGGCTATCGGCCGAGAAGTGTCCGGCGTTCGGGATCGGCATGTGCGGCAGGAGGCCCGGATTGACAGGTTTAGCAACAAAACTGGTTTCGATCTCGTAAGCGAAAAACATCAGTTGGTTGTAATGTTTCGGAGTGTAAGGCATGATATAACGGAATGAAGGTTGAAAAATCGGTTTTGGTCGGCCAACCTGCATAAAAGTAGTTATGTCCTATGGGTGGAAATAGTGATCTTTCCGAAAAGCGTGCGGAAGTTTGCGGATCGTCACCTCGAAGTATCGGGGCAAGTTCGGGGTGGTGGCGTATAAACAGGGCGGGGAGGTCTATTATAGACCTCCCCGCCCTGTGTGGTGTGTGGGTTTTAGAAGTTGAACTGCACCATCATCTGGGCGCGGTTGGCATG
>CANQXP010000065.1 GCA_947627885.1 uncultured Rikenella sp. | reverse complement strand
CCGGATATGAGCTGCTACCATGTGGTGGACTACGATTCCAAGACGGGCGAGGTGCGCAGCCGGGTGACGTCGCAAGGCTATGCCGACGAGTCGGCCTGGGCGCGCGGGCAGGCGTGGGGTCTCTACGGCTACACCATGTGCTACCGCTATACGCACGATCCGAAATACCTGAAACAGGCCGAGGATATTGCGAAGTTCATTTTTACGAACAAGAATTTGCCGGACGACCTGATTCCGTATTGGGACTACGATGTGCCGAATATCGAAAACGAGCCGCGCGACGCTTCGGCGGCGGCCATTACGGCTTCGGCGCTCTACGAGCTTTCGACCTACGCGGGTAAAAAGCAGGGCAAAGAGTATAAGAAGCTGGCCGACAAGATCGTCGAGAACCTCGGTTCGCCGGCTTACCGGGCCGAACTGGGCGAGAACGGCTATTTCGTGCTGATGCACTCGACGGGCAACAAGCCGGGGCCGACGGAAGTGGACGTGCCGCTGGTCTATGCCGACTACTACTTCCTCGAAGCGCTCAAGCGCAAGCGGGATCTCGAAACTAAATAAATTGGTTTGCCGGAATGAAACGTACGAAACGGTTTTTGGCGGTGCTGCTCCTTACGGGTCTTTTGGGGGCGGCACCCCTTTTTATACAGGCGGCGCCCAGGACGGCTAAGCCTGATCTTTTGCAGAAGGCCGCGCAGCGGTTCGATGTGGACTCCCTCTGCCGGGAGGCGTACAAGCCCTATCCGGGTTATGCCGACCGGGCCTTCTGGCAGTCGCTGCCGGAGGCGGTCAAACGGCAGGCCGTGGCGCAGGCGGAGGCCAAGTTGGACTATGTATGGCGCAGCGTGACGGTCACTTCTTACCTCGATTTCGCCCGCAAGGGGATCCGGCAGCCTAACGACCGGCATATCGGGGAGCGTTACTCGACGCTGGCCGACCTGATGCTGGGCGAGTTGGTGGAGGGCAAAGGACGGTTTCTGGATCAGATTGCCGACGGGGTGTGGTCGCTGTGCGAACAGAGCACTTGGGTGGCGGCGGCCCATATCTACTGGCAGCTGAGCGGGACGGCGGTACCGGATATCGACCGCCGCACGATCGACCTGAGCGGCGGAATGACGGCCAATACGCTGGCCTGGGCCTACTACTTCTTTAAGGATGATTTGGGGAAAATGTCGCCGACGATCCCGCAGCGGCTGCGGACCGAATTGGATCGCCATACGCTGGACGTGTACCTGAAGCGGAACGACATGTTCTGGTTGGGGTTCACGGAGGGGGCGCAGGTCAATAACTGGAACCCGTGGTGCAACTTCAATGTGCTGACCACGGCGTTGCTGGTGGAGGATAACCCGGAGCGGAGGGCGGAGATCGTCCGTAAAACCATGCGGTCGGTGGATCAGTTCATCAACTTCTTCAAGCCGGACGGCGGCTGCGAGGAGGGGCCTTCGTACTGGGGGCACGCGGCGGGGATGCTGGACAACTACCTCGAAGTGCTGAAGGGCTATTCGCATGGCAAGATCGACCTGTTCGGCGAGCAGCGGGTCAAGAACATCGGGCTCTATATCGCCAATGCGCATATCGACAGCCTCTACTTCGTAAATTTCGCCGATGCGGAGGCCAAGGCTTCGCCGGGGGCGGCGACGGTGTTCCGCTACGGGCGGAATATCGGCGACAGCACGATGATGCGGTTCGGCTCCTATCTGGGCGGCCTGACCGGGTTTGCCGAAAATCCGCTGGGCGGCACCATGGATGAACGGCTTAAGACAGCGTTGGTCTATAAGGATATGTGTGCGGCGCGCCCGTTGGCGCCGTTGTACCGGTCGGTCTGGATGGACGGTATCGAGGTGGCGGTGGCGCGGACAAAGGGCGGGAGCGCCGAGGGGCTGACGCTGGCGGCCAAGGGGGGCTACAATGCCGAGAGCCATAACCACAACGATGTGGGGAGCTTTATCCTCTATGTGGACGGCCAGCCGGTAATGGTGGACGCCGGGGTGGGAACCTACACGGCGGCGACATTCGACCACCGGCGTTACACGATCTGGATGATGCAGTCGGAGTTCCATAACCTGCCGGTCATCAATGGTTTCGGGCAGAAGGACGGCGGCAACTACCGTTCGCGCAATGTGAAATATTCGGATAACGGTCGCGTGATGGATTTTTCGCTGGACATTGCGGGGGCCTATCCGACGGAGGCGGCGTGTCGCAGCTGGGTGCGCGACTATCGTTTCGACCGGGCGAAAAATACGGTGACGCTGACCGATACGTATGACTTGTCGGAAATCAAAGGCCCGGTGGAGCTCAATTTCCTGACCTGCGGGACAGTGAAGCTCGGCAAAGCTATCGAGATCACCAGCGGGGACAAGGTGTTACGTATGACGCTGGACGCTTCTAAGTATGCCATGGCGGCCGAGGCGGTGGAGCTGACCGATCCGCGCCTGTCGAAAATATGGGGCCCGAAACTGACCCGCATTATCCTGCGGGTTAAAAACCCGAAACAGAAAGATACCCTGCGGGTGACTTTCTCTCAGCAATAAAAGCTACGATAACCCAAACTCAAACCGATGATAAAGAGAATATTAACATTCATGTCGCTATGCCTGGTCGTTATGGCCGCGCAGGGGGCCAAGGCCCCGGCGATGAGCGAAAAGGCGACGGTCAAGGCGGCGCGCGAGCTGATTGCTCGCGTGACGCCGGGCTATGAAAAGCAATATGTGTTGGAGGTGATCCCGGCCGATCCAGCCACCGGTGAGGATGTGTTCGAAGTGGATGCCCGCAAGGGCAGGGTAGTGTTGCGGGGGAATAATCCGGTGGCGCTGGCATCGGCGTTCCACTGGTACCTGAAATACACCTGCCGGGCGCAGTTGTCGTGGTTCGGCGACCAGCTTGACCTGCCGGAGCGGCTGCCGCTGCCTGTGGCCAAGGAGCGCCGGACGATAGGCGGAAAGTACCGGGCCTATCTCAACTACTGCACCCTGTCGTACACCGCGCCGTGGTGGAACTGGGAGCGGTGGCAGCGCGAGATCGACTTTATGGCGATGAACGGCATCAATATGCCGTTGCAGCCGATCGGATTGGATGCAGTATGGTACGAAACGTTGCTTAAAATGGGGTTCACCGACCTCGAAGCGAGGTCGTTTTTGGTAACCCCCGCCCATCAGGCGTGGCAGTGGATGCCCAATATCGAGAGTTTCGGCGGCCCGCTGCCCAAGGGTTGGATCGACAGCCACGAAAAATTGGCGAAGCAGATCTTCGCGCGGGAACTGGAATTGGGGATGAATCCTATCCAGCAGGGTTTTACGGGCTATGTTCCGAAACTGCTGGTGGAAAAGCACCCGGAGGCCAAGATTGCGCAACAGCCGGAGTGGTATGGGTTCGAGGGCGTTTCTCAGCTCGACCCGCTCGATCCGCTGTTCGACCGCATGGGCCATATCTTTATGGGCGTCCAGGACTCGCTGTTCGGATCGCACGGCATTTATGCTGCCGACCCGTTCCACGAGAGTGCGCCGCCGGTGAAAGGTGACGACTATTTACAGGCGGTGGGGCGCAAGATCAGCGGCCTGATTAACGATTTCGATCCGCAGGGGATTGTGGCGATGCAGGCGTGGAGCATCCGCGAGCCGCTCGTGACGCAGTTTCCGAAGGATCGGCTGGTGGTGCTGGACTTGAACGGATCGACCTATCCGAAAAAAGGGAATTTCTGGGGCTATCCGTTTGTGGCGGGCAACCTGCACAACTTCGGGGGGCGGATCAATATGCACGGCGACTTACCTTTGCTGGCTTCCAATCAATATCTTACGGCTTCGAAAAAGGCGCCGAATGCGGTCGGATCGGGGCTGTTCATGGAGTCCATCGTTCAGAATCCGGCTTACTATGCGATGGCGTTCGAGATGCCGATGTACGGGGATTCGATATGCCCGTCCGAATGGCTCGACGCATATACGGTGCGGGCTTACGGGGCGGAGTCGGATGCGGCGAAGCAGGCATGGGCTATTCTGTTGGAAGGGCCTTACGGGCCGGGAACCAACGGAGTGGAGAGCAGTTCGATTATCGCGGCGCGCCCGGCGATCGACGTAAAAAAGTCGGGGCCGAATGCGGGGTTCAACATTCCGTACAATCCGAAGTCTTTGTATGAGGCCGAGCGGCTTTTGTTGCAAGACGCTGAAAAGTTGCAAATCTCTGAATTGTATCGTTTTGATATTGTCGATGTGCAGCGGCAGATCATGTCCAATCTGGGGCAGGAGATCCACAAAGCGGCTGCGGCGGCATATAAAGCGGGCGATATGGCAGCGTTTAAGAAGCATAGCGGGCGATTCTTGGAGCTCTTGTTGGATGTGGACGCCCTGTTGGCGACGCGGACGGAGTGGAATTTCGACAAGTGGGTGAGCGATGCCCGCAGCTGGGGAACGACGCTGGAAGAGAAAGACTTGCTGGAACGCGATGCCACGGCGCTGGTGACCTACTGGGGCTTTACGCCGGGCTATATGTGCCAGCAGTTCGACTATTCGTGGCGCGAGTGGGCCGGGCTGATCCGGCGGTACTACTATAACCGTTGGAAGATATTCTACGATATGCTGGCCGACTCGCTGGCTTCCGGGAAACCCTATTCCGAAGCCGGAACCAAGATGAGCAACGGGCGCGAGGCATTCCGGGGCAACGATTTCTACGACAAGCTGGCGGACTGGGAGATCGATTTCGTGGCTACCCCGAAAACGGACATCGATCCGGCTCCGAAAGGGGACGAGATCGAGATGGCCCGCAAGATGTTCGACAAGTACGGCGAGCTGGCTAAAGAGTATTACCGATGAAACGATTCTTGTTAGCTGCATTGGCCGCCCTACTAATCGTTCCGGGTGTTATGGCCGGGAAGAAGCGGGCGGAGAAGCCGCAAACTGACCGGGAGTACTGGGCGGCCCAGGCATACCGGATGGCGAAGCCTGTACTGTCGAACCTGGCGGCGGGGACGTTGTGCCAGAATATGCCGGTCGAGCAGTTCGACGGGGCCGGGCGGGAGCAATATGCGCATTTGGAGGCTGTGGGACGGTTGTTGTGCGGCCTTGCTCCGTGGTTCGAAGTGCCGGGTGATTCGATCCCGGCGGCTGAGGCTGCGATGCGGGACCAGCTTTTGGCGTGGGCGCATGCGGGTTTAAGGAATGCGGTGGACAGCACATCGCCGGATTACCTGAATTTCCGGAGTTACGGGCAGCCGTTGGTGGATGCGGCGTTTCTGGCGCAGGCTTTCCTGCGGTCGCCGGAGCAGTTATGGGGCGGACTCGATTCACTGACGCAGAGGCGGATGATTGTTGAGATGAAGGCTACCCGGAATACGCGGCCGTCCTACAATAACTGGTTGATGTTCAGTGCGACGGTCGAAGCATTCCTGCTCATGGCAGGTGAAAAACCGGATCTGATGCGCGCGGACTACGCTTTCCGGCAGCTGGACGACTGGTATGTGGGGGACGGGCAATACGGGGACGGGCCGAGGTACCACAATGACTATTACAACAGCTTCGTGATCCAGCCGATGCTGGTGGATGCGGGACGGGTGATGAACCGTTATTACAAAGGGGAGACTCCCTATTCCGATGCCAAGTATGCGCAGATTCTTCGCCGGGCGGCGAGGTATGCCGAAGTACTGGAACGGTCGATCTCGCCGGAGGGGACTTTTCCGGTGGTGGGGCGGTCGATCCTCTACCGCACGGGATGCCTGCAATCGCTGGCGCAGGCTTCGCTCTTGAAGATGCTGCCGAAAGGTTTGTCCGCAGGGCAGGTACGGGCGGCCATGACGGCTGTAATGCGCAGGATGCTCGATGCTTGCGGGACGTATGGGGCGGACGGGTGGCTTTCGATGGGCTTCTGCGGGGCGCAGAAAAATAGCGCCGAGGGGTATCTCTGCACGGGGAGCATGTATCTGGCCTCGACGATTTTTTTACCTTTGGGACTGCCGGCCGGGGATCCGTTCTGGACTGCGCCGGGAGAGGACTGGACAACTAAAAAGGCTTGGGGCGGGATGCCGTTCCCGGGCGACCATTCGATAGGAGACTGAAAAAGATGAAAAAACTGTTGATCGCCGCGCTGGCCGCGGCATTTATCGCGCCGGGAGCCATGGCCCGGAAAAAACAGGCGGAAACGCCGAAAACGGATCGCGAGGTATGGGCCGAAACAGCCTATAAGATCGCTTATCCCGTGTTATCGAACTTAGCGGCGGGTACGCTGCACCAAAATATGCCGGTCGAGCAGCGCGGGCCGTCGCATCCGGAATACGGATCGTACGGCGACCGGACGAAGTATGCCTACCTGGAGGCGCTGGGGCGGACTATTTGCGGCATAGCGCCGTGGCTGGAGCTTCCGGTGGACACCACCACGAAAGACGGCAGGATGCGCAAGGAGTTGCTCGACCTGTCCATCCGGGGGTTGCAGAATGCGATGGATACCACTTCGGCGGACTACATCAGTTTCGCGGTGGGCTATCAGGCGTTGGTGGATGCGGCGCATCTGGCGCAGGGCCTGATGCGGGCGCCGAAGAATCTGTGGGGCGGCTTGGATAAAGCGACGCAGGAGCGGATTATCTACGAAATGAAGCAGACGCGCAAGGTGCGGCCGAACGTAAGCAACTGGCTGATGTTCTCGGCGCAGGTCGAGGCTTTCCTGCGCTCGGTGGGCGAGGAGTACGACCAGGTGCGGGTGGACTATCCGGTGCGGCAGATGAACGCGTGGTACAAAGGGGACGGGGTGTACGGCGACGGCGAACCGTTCCACTGGGATTATTACAACAGTTTCGTGATTCAGCCGATGCTGATCGACGTGCTGGGCGTGATGGGTGACGGTTTTCCGGGGTTGCGGCAGCGGGTTTTGGAACGGGCGACGCGCTACGCGGAGGTTTTGGAGCGGATGATCTCGCCGGAAGGGACGATACCGCCGATCGGGCGGTCGCTGCAATACCGCACGGCGGCATTGCAGGTGTTGTCGCAGATGGCTTTGATGGATCGTTTGCCGAAGAGCGTGACCAAAGGACAGGTGCGTTCGGCCATGACGGCGGTGATCCGGCGCTTTTTCGAACAACCGGGCACGTTCGACGAAAACGGTTGGCTGAAGATCGGCTTCTGCGGCAGCCAGTTGGAGATCGGCGAGGCGTACACCTGTACGGGCAGCCTCTATCTCTGCACGACCGGTTTCCTGGCCTTGGGTTTGCCGGAGGACGATCCGTTCTGGACGGCCCCGGCGGAGCAGTGGACTTCGCAGAAGGCGTGGAGCGGCGAGAAATTCCCGCAGGATCATTCGATCGCGAATTAACGGCTTCCCTATGGCATACGCGGCGGACTTTCCCGGAAAGTCCGCCGCGCTGCGTTTACATCAGCCGTTTGATCCATTTGAAATGCTTATACGGCGGGTATTTCAGCGGCAGATCTAAATCTTTCGGGGAGCACAGCACAGCCCGGCGGTTGCTGAAGGTGCGGAACGACTCTTTGCCGTGGTACTTGCCCATGCCGCTGTTCCCCACGCCCCCGAAAGACAGTCGGTCATTGGCGATGTGCATCACCACGTCGTTGATGCACGCTCCGCCCGACGAAGTGCTGCGGATAACGGCCTTGCCGGTTTCCGGCGCCCCGAAATAGTAGAGAGCCAGTGGTTTGGGCCGGCTGTTGATAAATCCGACTGCCTCTTCCAGCCGGACGAACTCCATGATCGGCAGCACCGGCCCGAAAATTTCGGCCTGCATGACCGGCACGCTGTCTGTCGGCGTACCGAGATCAAGCAGCGTCGGGGCGATATACCGCTGGGCCGGATCGGTCTGGCCGCCGGTGAGGATAGGCCCATCGGACAGGTAGGAAGATACGCGTTCGAAAGCCCGGTCGTTCACCAGCCTCCCGTAATGCGGGCTCAGCATCGGATCGGCTCCGTAAAAGATTTCGATCCAGTATTTGATCCGCTCAACCAGCGGCGACATCACATTCTGGTGCACCAGCACGTAGTCGGGGGCCACGCAAGTCTGTCCTGCATTCAGGAATTTGCCCCAGGCGATCCGTTTGGCGGCGATGTCCACCTGAGCCGAATTGTCCACGATGCAGGGGCTTTTGCCCCCCAGCTCCAGCGTTACCGGGCTCAGGTTCTCCGCTGCGGCGCGCATCACCGTGCGCCCCAACTCCGGGCTGCCTGTGAAAAAAATATAATCCCACTTTTCCGCCAGCAGGGCTGCATTGACATCCCGGTGCCCCTCTACCACGGCTATATAGTCTGGCGGGAAGGCCGATTCGATAATTTGCCGCATCGCGGCGGAGACGTTCGGCGTGTAGGGCGACGGTTTCAGGACGGCGCAGTTCCCGGCGGCCATAGCTCCCGCCAGCGGCGTCATAGCGAGCTGGAACGGGTAGTTCCACGGCGCCATGATAAGCACGTTGCCGAACGGCTCGCTGACGATACGGCTGCGGGAAGGCCGCAAAAAGAGCGGGGTGCCGACCCGTTCGGGCCTCATCCGGCGGCTGAGGTGCGCCAGCTGGTCGTCGATCTCGCGCAGGACGATGGCGACCTCCGTCACATAGGCTTCGGCTTCCGATTTGTGAAGGTCTTGCCACAGCGCCTCGTACAGGGCCGGAAGGTGCGAGAGGATCGAGGCTTTCAGTTGTTTCAGCGAAGTGCGCCGGAAGTCACCCTGCCGGGTGCGGCCGGTGGCGAAAAAGGCGCGTTGGCTGTCGAGAAGGTCCATAGCGTGCGGATTTAAGGTATTTGCTCAAATATAAACCTCTTTTTCAAATTGCAGGCCGGATTTTGCATGAAGATTGCTAATTCAGACCGAAAGTCAAGCGCATGTCTGTTATGAACGTCATCGGCAATATCATCTGGATCGTGTTCGGCGGTTTCGCCATCGCTATCGAATATTTCGTGGCGGGGATAGTCATGTGCCTCACCATTATCGGGATTCCGTTCGGGTTCCAGGTCTTCAAGCTGGGTGCCCTGTCGCTGTTGCCCTTCGGCCACCGCTCGGTGATCGTGGAGGAGAACCGGGGCTGTTTCTCCTTTTTGATGAACGTACTCTGGTTCTTTATCGGGGGGATATGGATCGCCCTGACCCATTTCGGGCTGGGGCTGCTCTTCTGCATCACGATCATCGGGATTCCGTTCGGGTTGCAGCATTTCAAACTGATGATGGTGGCTCTCTCGCCGTTCGGGCGCGAGATCGTGGTGATCGACTGAGCGAGGCAGCCGGGGCAGGCTTGGTACGTTTCTTGTTGTTTCCGAAAACCGAACTATCCGATCCTACCTATATGAAAATCTATGCTTTCGTTCTGTGTGGTGCGGCGGTCGTATCGGGAATGACCGCGTGCAGGCACAAAGCCCCGCAGGCGCAGATGCCCGAACCGCATATAGCCGTGGTACAGGCGCATAAAAAGGAGCTGCCCACCCGAATGCAGTTCGTGGGGCAGACTTACAGCCACCACGACGTGACGATCCAGCCGCGAGTTAGCGGCTATTTGCTCTCTATCCATTACCAACAGGGGATGCCGGTCCGGAAAGGACAGCTGCTTTTCAGGCTGGACTCGAACCCGATGCAGGTGGAGGTGACGCGGGCGCAGGCTGCGCTGGCTTCGGCCAAATCGCAGCTGGTGGAGGCGCAGAACAACTACAACCGCTCGGTGCCGCTGGCCCGGATCAACGCCATCAGCCAAAGCGCGCTGGACCAGGCCACCGCTACGCTGGCTTCGGCACAGGCCAATCTACGCAGCGCGCAGGCTGCTTTGCGGAGCGCGGAACTCGACCTCTCCTATACCACCATCTATGCCCCGACGGACGGGGTGATCGGCGAAACGGTCGGCTCGGTGGGCGATTATGTAGGTGTAGGAACCAATAATCCGGTGCTGAACACCATCTCCAATATCGACTCGATATACGTCTATATCTCGATTCCGACGGCCAAATATCTTTCGATCGTGGAGCGGGACAGCTTGGACAGGCCGCTGTACGACAATATGGGCCTGCTGACCGATGTGGACATGACTCTGGCGGACGGTACGCTCTATCCCTACAAGGGGGAATACAAATTCACGGAGCGGGCGGTGAACAGCCAGACGGGCGCCGTGGTGATCCGCGTGCTGTTCCCCAATCCGGAACGCTATCTCAAGCCGGGCCAATATGTGAAAATCAATGCCGATGTGGGCGGAGGCACCGGAACGGTGCTGGTGCCTCAACGCGCCGTGATGCAGAGCCAGGGGGTGAACAGCGTCTACGTGGTGGGCCGGGACAGCACGGTGCAATACCGGAAGGTGACGTTGGGCGACACCTACGGGACGGAGTGGGGGATTCTGGACGGGTTGCAGCCCGGCGAAATGGTGCTGACCGAAGGTTTGCTGAAGGTGCGCAGCGGCATGAAGATCGTACCCGTCCTGCAACCGGTTCCGGCACCTGCCGATACCGTTTCGTCTTATAACCGGAAATAGGGGAGGGCGCAGCGATGATCAATTTCTTTATACGCCGCCCTATCTTCGCGATGGTGATCTCGATCATCATCGTCATTCTCGGTATCCTGTCGATCCGGTCGCTACCGGTGGAGCAGTATCCGGACATTACCCCGCCCAACGTCGAGGTATCGGCTTCCTACCAGGGGGCAGATGCCGTTACGGTGGACGAGGCGGTGGCTACGCCCGTGGGCCAGAGCATCATGGGGGTGAGCGACATGCTCTATATGCAGACCACCAGCGCCAGCGACGGGACGATGGGCCTGACGGCTACTTTCGCCGTGGGATCTGACCCGGACATGAACGCCGTGTTTACGCAGAACCGGGTGGCGACTGCCACGCCGATGCTGCCTTCGTCCGTGCGCCAGCAGGGGCTGACCACAGTCAAGTCGATGAGCGGGTTCCTGATGGTCTTCGCTATTTACAGCGACGGGCGTTATGACGACAATTTTCTGGCGAACTATGCCTATATCAATGTCCAGAACGAATTGCTGAAGATCGACGGGGTGGGAAAGGTGCAGATCATGGGTTCGGGCGAGTATTCGATGCGTATCTGGATCAAGCCCGACGTGCTGGATTACCTGAATATCTCGCTGGCGGACATCACTTCGGCCATCGAGTCGCAGAGCGGGGTGTTCCCGGCCGGGAAGCTGGGCGGGGAGCCCAGTCCGGAAGGGACGGAGTTCACCTATACGGTGACCATGCCGCCGCAGATCAATTCGGCGGAGGAGTACGGGAACATCGTTATCCGGACTTTGCCGGACGGCGGGCAGGTGCGGCTGGGCGACGTGGCGCGGATCGAGTTGGGGAGCCAGACCTACGGGGTAAGCTCCATGTTTAACCAGCACCCGGCGGCGATGATCGCCGTCTATCAGTCTCCGGGCAGCAATGCCATGGAGGTGGGCTCGGCAGTGAAGGCCAAAATGCAGGATATTTCGCGGGATTTCAACGACGGGATATCGTACGACGTGGTGGTGGACGCCACGCAGTCCATCCGTTCGGGGATCAGCGACATCGTCACCACGCTGTTGATCGCGCTGGTGCTGGTAGTGTTGATCATTTTCCTGTTCATACAGGACGTGCGGGCGATGATCGTGCCGATCGTAGCGATCCCCGTGTCGCTGGTCGGGGCGTTCATGCTTTTCCCGCTGTTAGGTTTTTCGGTCAATATCTTCTCGCTGTTGGGGTTAATTCTCGCTATCGGGCTGGTGGTGGACGACGCGATCGTGGTGATCGAGGCGGTGCAGGTCAATATCGCCAACGGAATGAACGCGAAGCAGGCCACGCGGGCGGCGATGAAGTCGGTGGCACCGCCGATCGTGGCTACAACTGTGGTGCTGGCGGCGGTATTCATCCCCGTTTCGTTTATCGGCGGGATCACCGGGCGGCCCTACCCGCCGTTCGCCATCCCCATC
>CANQXP010000064.1 GCA_947627885.1 uncultured Rikenella sp. | reverse complement strand
GCACACCGTCAGGGCTGTAACTACCCTAATTGCGGGCCTCCCGATGGGAGGTGTCCGGCCCGCCCGCTGGCGCGGGGACTTTTTTATGGGTGGCCACAAGCCCGAAGCCAGCGAAGTCTTTTCTCGCTTGTCTGCGACCTTTAGGTCGCCCAGCCCGGAGCCATCCCCGGCGAAGGGCTGCAATATTCGCTGCGCTCATTTGCGCCCCCGCTGGCTCCGGGCCTAAAATAAAGACAGCCCGTCCCCTGACGCGGAAAAACAGCTGCTCGCTCTTTCGTCTTCGAGCGCCCCTGCCCCCCCCTTGAATCCTTAAAAACACCAGCAAAAGACCCAACGGGTCCACCCCGCGACCCTGACGAGTCGCACTTCTGGCTCACCGTCTTACCGCGGCTTCGCGCTTACGCGCTCCGCCGCCGCTGACGCGGCGAGTAGGCTATGCCCTTGTTTGTCCTGGCGCGCGTGCCCCGCTCGCCCGCGACCGGGCCACCGCCGGCGCGGGGACTTTACAATCATCCGGCGACCGCAAGATCGCGCAAGCCGACGCCGCCTATCGATCCCGTGCCCGAAAATTGCGTATATTTGAAGTCGCTATGATCGAATTCCAGAAAAAAAAGCTCCCCAACGGGCTGACCGTCATCGTCCACGAAGACCCCTCGACCCCGATGGCCGCCGTCAACGTCCTCTACAGAGTCGGGGCGCGCAACGAAGACTACGACCGCACCGGGTTCGCCCACCTGTTCGAACACCTGATGTTCGGCGGGTCGGTCAACATCCCCAGTTACGACGAACCCGTGCAGCTCGCCGGCGGCGAGAACAACGCATTCACCAACAACGACTACACCGACTACTACCTCGCCCTGCCGAAAGAGAATATCGAGACCGCCCTGTGGCTCGAATCCGACCGGATGCTGTCGCTCGCCTTCAACGAAAAGAGCCTCGAAGTGCAGCGCAAAGTGGTTGTCGAAGAGTTCGCCCAGCGCTACCTCAACCAGCCTTACGGCGATATCTGGCTGTTGCTGCGGCCCCTCGCTTACGAAAAGCATCCCTACCGGTGGGCCACCATCGGGCGGGACATCGACCATATCCGGCAGGCCACGATGGAACAGGTGCGGGCCTTTTTCGAGAGGTACTACAAGCCGTCCAATGCGATACTTTCCGTGGCGGGGGATATACCTGCCGCACGGGTTTTCGAACTGGCTGAAAAATGGTTCGGGCCGATCCCGGCGGGCGCGCCCGTGGCGGACGACATACCGCAGGAACCGGAACAGACCGCACCGCGCCGGCTCGAAGTGCGGCGCCCGGTGCCCGCGTCGGTGATCTATATCGCGTTCCACATGGGACCGAGGCTCAGCCGCGAGGCGACGGTGTGCGACGTAGTGTCGGACATACTCAGCAACGGAACGTCGAGCCGCCTCAACCAGCGGCTGGTCAAGGAGTCCACCCTTTTTTCCAACGTGAACGCCTACATCTCCGGCGACGTCGATCCGGGACTGTTCCTGGTGACGGGACACGTGATGGAGGGCGTTTCGCTCGAAGATGCGGAGGCGGCCCTGTGGCGGGAGCTGGAACTGATGAAGAACGAGCCGGTCGGCGACTACGAACTGGAGAAGGTCAAGAACAAGTTCGAAGCGAACAATGTCTTCGGCGAGATCAACGTGCTGAACAAGGCGATGAACCTGGCCTATTTCGAGATGCTGGGCGATGCCGCAATGATAAACAGCGAGGTGGCGGAACACAATTCGGTGACCGCGGCGGAAATTATGGAGACTTCGCAGCACGTTTTCCGGCCGGAGAACAGCTCGACGCTCCTGTACATTGCCGATCCGGAGGCTCCCGCGGTCGGGTAGTTACAGCTTCATGCCCGGCGCTTTCACGCGCCTGCGGGCACCTACAAAATATCTTCAATAAAAAACAGGCCATGTTAGACCGCACCATACGACCCCCTTTCCGGCTGCCCGGCCGGCTGAATATCCCTCCCGCACAGCAGACCGTACTGCCCAACGGCATACGCCTTTGGACCATTGACGCCGGGACACAACCCTTGGTACGGCTGAGCCTCGTCTTCGGGGCCGGTACCCGGTACCAGAGTGCGCCATTCGTCGCCTCGGCCATGCTCAACCTGATGAGCGAAGGGACGGCACACTATACGGCGGCGCAGATCGCCGAAATGTTCGACTTCTACGGCATCTATTACGACACCTCGATCGACCGCGACTACTCCGTGGTGACGGTGAGCTGCCTGAGTCGCTTTTTGCCGAAAACGCTGGAGCTGCTGGGCGAGATCCTGCTGGAACCTCAGTTCCCGGAACGCGAGCTGGAGATTTACGCCTCCAAACGGAAGCAACAGCTGACCATCGAGCGCGAAAAGCCTTCGTACCAGGCCCGCGAGCTCTTTTCGGAAGCTCTTTTCGGCAAGGAGCATCCTTACGGGCGGGTATCGCCGGCGGCGGAGTATGACAAACTGAACACGGAGATGCTCAGGGCGTTTTACGAGACTTACTATACGTCGGAGAACCTCTTTGCGGTGGCGTCGGGAGAGGTCACGCCGTCGGCGCGGGAGGCGATGGCGCAGTTCCTGAGCCGTTTCCCCACAACCGACCCCACGGCAGATGCGGGAATACCGCCGGTGCATTCCACGGCGATGATCCGCGAGAAGCGGAACGGGGCGTTGCAGTCGTCGATCCGCATCGGCAAGGTGCTGTTCCCGAAGGAGCATCCCGATTTCAACGGCATGCAGGTGGCGGCGACGGTGCTGGGGGGCTATTTCGGGTCGCGGCTGGTGAAGAACCTGCGGGAGGAGAAGGGATATACTTACGGCATCTACTCGGCGATGCTGAACATGCAGCATTCGGGTTACTTCGCGGTGGCGTCGGACGTGACGGCGCAGGCGACGGACGATGCAGTGGCGGAGATACTCAAAGAGGTGGAGCGCCTGCGCACGGAGCTTGTACCCGTGACGGAACTGGATATGGTTCGGAACATTATCGTGGGCGAGATGATGCGGATCCTGGACGGCCCGTTCGGCATCGCGGACGTGACGATCGAGAATGTGCAGTGCGGCATGACGAACGAGGCGCTGACGGCATTTTTCGACGAGGTGCGCTCCATTACGCCGGAGCGTATTCGGGAACTGGCCGTGCGCTGGCTCGACCCGGCATCGTTCTCCACGGTGATCGTGGGGGCCTGATATTTTATCGGTTCGTTTATTCATTACCCCCGTATGGGACTGCCGCTTTTTGAAAAAAGCGGCACCAAAAACTTTTGAGATAGCTACGCTTCTCTTTAGGCTCCGCAGTCCTCATTCTTTGGGGCGCGGGAGCGGCGGCCTTGAAATACTTACGGCTTATGGCCGCCGTTCACCGCACCCCAAAAGTTAAGGCTGTGATAGATTTAGGATGCGTCAGCATCCTCGAAAGTTTCTTTGGTTCTTTCTGTTCACAGAAAGAACAGTATCCTCCAAGGGGTAGTGATAAAACGAACGATTAATACGATAGATTCATGATATATTGCGAAGAGGCGACATTGGAACAGATCGCCCTGCATCACGTAGGAAATAAACTCAACGACGACGGGATCCGCATTTCCGAAGCCTTGCTCGACGTCAGCGACCGCGTGCGGGAGCTGCTGGCCGCCTATTTCACCAACCCGTTTGCCAAGGAAGGTTCAGTGGCCGGGGCCGAATACTATCACCTCTACCATGACAGCGACATCGCCCTGAACGAAGTGTTCGCCTACGTTTCCAAGATATTCGATGCCGATCCGGATCAGGCCGATGATGTCTTTTACGAGCAATCCGTGGCGTTGGCCCGGCACCTGTACGAACAGAGCACACATCCCAAGATCAAGGGCGGCGAATTCTACGTGGCCTACTTCAAAGGGTGTATCGTAGACGGCGAAACCGTCGATGCCGTCGGGCTGTTCAAGTCCGAGAACAAGGATACCTTCCTGCGCGTATGGCCGCAGGGCGGAGGTTTCGAAATCGAAAGCGAAAAAGGGATCAATATCAACAAACTCGATAAAGGGTGCCTCGTCTTCGACACCGAGCGCGAGAACGGCTACCTGGTGGCCGTGGTGGACAACACCAACCGCACCGAGGCCCGGTATTGGATGGACGAGTTCCTGCATATCCGCCAGCGGCAGGACGACTATTACCAGACCGCGGCGACGCTCGCCCTGTGCAAGAGCTTCGTCACGAAACAGCTGCCGCAGGAATACGAAGTGTCGAAAGCCGACCAGGCCGATATGCTCAACAAATCGGTCGCGTTTTTCAAAGAGAAAGAGACATTCGACATGGCCGAATTCGCCGCCGAAGTGATGCAGCAGCCCGAAGTGATCGAGAGCTTCAAGAGTTACAAGGAGGACTACCAGAAGCAGCGCGACATGGAGATCGCCGAGCAGTTCGACATCTCGGCCCCGGCGGTCAAGCGGGAGGCGAAGGGTATCAAGAGCGTTATCAAACTAGATAAGAATTTCCACATCTACGTCCACGGCGACCGGCAGTTCATCCGCAAAGGGTTCGACGAGGAGACCGGGATGCACTTTTACCAGCTCTTTTTCGAAGATGAAGCGTAATGGCTATACCATGCGAACGGCGGTTACGATGGCCGAAAAACGGGAATTCCGGGAACTGCTCCTGCTGGCCGACCCGTCGGAAGAGATGGTCGGCCGGTACTTGACTGCCGGGGAGATGTTCGTTTGGCGGGACGAAGCCGGGAACGTGATCGGCGAGGCGGTGGTGGACGACTCCGGCGAGGTGAAAAACCTCGCAGTCGTCCCGCACCGGCAGGGGCAGGGATGGGGGCGGCGCATGCTGGAGGATTTGTGCGGTCATTATAAAGGGGTGTACCCTGAGTTGAAAGTGGGGACCAGCAACGGAGGGGTGGCATTCTACGAACGTTGCGGCTTCCGTTATTCCCGTACCATTCGCGGCTTCTTTACCGACAACTACCCCGGCCCCGTGATCGACGGGGATGGGAGCCTGTGCACGGACATGATCGTCCTGATGCGTCGATTATAACAATTTTCGTGTAATGCCTGGGCACTCCGGTTGGCAAGACGCCATCCGGAGTCTATATTTAGTGGAGTATCCGGACGGGATCTCTCCCGAAAGGAACAGGACAATTATTTATCATGAAAACTATCAATGCTATGGAAAAAGCGATCAACCGCAAAGTCAATGTCATGGTCTCCACCTATCGTCCGGGGCTGAACGCCACGCTGACGATCGCCCCCGTGGATACCTTGGGCGATGAGCAGTCGGCCCGGGTGACCGGCGACGGGTTGGTATTTACTGCCGAAATAGGCGATTCGATCTCATTCGTAGCCGGATGTATCATGGAGAACGTGACCGACGGCTTCGGTTCATGGAACTGTCCGGACGGCGACCTGGTCCTGTCGGACGATTCGCACAGCCTGGTGACCTTCACGTTCAAAAACCCGGCCGATACCGAGGCGACTGTCTACGCCGACTTCAGGTAATTCCCGGACTGCCGGATCAGGAATGCGGGCCGGAATCCTTTCATGGATTCCGGCCTTTTTTATGTCATGTTTTATTATTTTACGGTCAGCTTTTATTTTTTCTTGTCATGCAGATACCCAAAACAATCGATTCTTCGTTGGATAGCCGTAATTCAGCTATCCAAAAATTTATGGCGTCCGTAAAATTAATGCTCAACAAAAGCCGCGCCCTACACGACGGCCGTTACCCCCTTGTTTTCCAGATCATCCACCGTCGGCGGAAAAAACTGGTCTATACGCCTTATAAATTGTTCGAGGAGGAGTTCGACGACTCGTTATCCGTTGTGCGGAGCATGCCGTCCGGGGGCCGTTCCCGTCGGGAAGCGAAAGAGATCAATGCCGCCCTGAAAGAGAAAAGGCGGGAGATCGCCGAACTGCTGGAGCGGATGGAGGCGACCCGTCCCGGCTTCACGGCCGACGACTTCATGCAAAACTACCGTTGCCTGCAGGACGGGAATTACCTGTTCACCTATGCCGGCCGCCAGATTGCAGCCCTGGAGCGAAGCGGCCGCTACGGGACTGCCGCCGCCTACCGAAGCACAGTGCGGTCGCTGGGCGAATTCACGGACGGCGCCGATCTCCGTTTCGGGGAGATAGACGCGCAACTTGTCCGTTCCTACCAGCAATTCCTCTATTCCCGCGGCGTCAGCGCCAATACCGTCTGCTTTTACCTGCGCAATTTCCGGTCGCTATATAACCGCGCGGCGGCCGACGGGGTGGACGTCGGGCATTCCAATCCCTTCCGTGCGGTACCGATCCGCATCGGCAAAACCGTCAAGCGGGCCTTGTCGCGCGACAACCTCAGGCGCATCGCCCGGTTGGACCTGAGCGATTCTCCCGACCTGGCCCTCGCCCGCGACATATTCCTTTTCAGCTACTATACCCGCGGCATGTCGTTCGTGGATATTGCCCACCTCCGTAAACGCAATATTACCGACGGGGTGATTTCATATTACCGCAGCAAAACCAAGCAATACCTTCAGGTCACGGTCACCGAGCCGCTGCGGGAACTGGTCGGCCGGTATGCGGGCGAAGGGGAGTACATTTTTCCGCTGCTGGCCGCCGCAGAAGGGGAGCAGGGCGAGAGCTACGGTCGTTACCGCTCGGCCCTGGGCTTTATCAACCGCAGGCTGAAGAAGATCGGGCAGATGCTCCGTATCACCATTCCGCTGACTACCTACGTGGCGCGCCATTCGTGGGCGACGGCGGCCAAGGAGCTGGGAACCCCCGTTTCCGTGATCAGCGAAGGGCTGGGACACACGACTGAGAAAACGACCCGGATCTACCTTAAATCTTTCGACCACTCGGTGATCGACCGGGTCAATGAAGAGGTGAGCCGGCTCTGAAATCCGTTGGCGTGAAGTTTTTTCGGTTAAAAACTATATATTTGTCTTATAATATCTCTTTCCCGGAAAGAGATTCGCTCTGCAGGATTAATTTCCGGGAACTGTGTTATGTGGGGACAAAGGTAGGTTGATTTCCTGTTTTTCCGGTTCTCTTTTTTCCCTTATTTATTTTCATTTTTCATGAACGGCGGCTTTTCAGCCCTCATTCCCGTTAATATTTCAGTCGGTGTGCGGCCGAACTGCCGGCGGCAGAAGCGGGTAAACTGGCTCGGCGAGCTGAAGCCGAAGCGGTCGATTACGTCGCCGAAGGTCGTGTCCGGGAACGCCATCGCGTGGAGGATGTGCGCCGCTTTTTGTTTCAGCATCCATTGTCCCGGCGGCAGGCCGAACTCCTCTTTGAACCGCACGTCGAAATTGCTGCGGCTCATACCCAACTGGCGCGCCAGGGCGTCCACATTACCGGCCTTTTCGTAATTCTCCAGGATGCGGGCCTTGAAGCCCGTCGATTTGCCGGCCATCGGCCGGAACAGCCGCGCCAGCTCCTCTTTGGGATAGAACCATTTGAATATCAAAAACATCTCCTTTTGCTTGATCTCGTGCAGGTGTTCGCAGTTGATACCGTTGCGCAGATAGTAGCCAAGCTGGTCGAGGAACCGTGCCATATGGGGACGGATCGGCACCGGCGCGGGCGGATGCTCCTCCGAAGGACTAAGAGCCTCGCAGGACTCCAGAAACAACTTGTCGCAAGGGTTTTTCACGAGGTCGAACGTGCAGACCGTTAGCCGGCTGCGGTGCCGTATGTGGGCCGAAACATCGGCATGGCGGGGCAGCAATGCGATCTCGCCGCCGTGGAAAACCCTCTCCCCGGATTCGTTGCAAACGACCCGCGCCTGTCCCGCGCTCAGGAACACCAGCTGGTTGTATTCCAAACGTTTTTGCTCCACTCGGACATCCCTGCCGGTTTCGTGGTACCTGAAATGGCAGCGGTAGTCCGACACATAGTGGTTGCAGGAGAGGTGTTCCTCCAGGTAGAGGAGATCGTTCAGCATTTTCTTCATTTCGGTATTCGGTTAAGCTGTCCGGTTTCAGCAAACGTTTCAGTGCCGGTAGCCTATCAGGCCCCATTCCTGCCCGAAATCCCGGTGCAAACGCACCGGCCGGCAACCGATATGCGGTAACTGAAACATAATGTCTTACAATTTGCTGATTATGAGCACTTGTATGTATGCAATCTCTTTCCGGGAAAGAGATTCGGAAAATAGCGCGAGTGTAAACCAAAATACCAAAGAAAGATGATGAAGAAATGTTTACTCAGTATGCTGGCTGCCGTGGTAGCCGGCGCAGTAGTGTCCTGCAGCAAGGACAACCGTCCCGACGGACAACAAGAGATTACCGGTGGCGGCACCCTGACTACCAGGATCGTATTCGAGGAAGCCGCCGCTTCGAAAGCGGCGGCCCTGTCGACCGCCATTCCCGTCACTTCGTGGGCCAATATCAAACAGGTGCAGCTGTTCCTGTACGACGCTTCGGGCATTGTGAAATACTCCGATGTCATCACTCCCTCGGCTGGAGCCACGACCTACACCTGGACCGACGTTCCGGCGGGTACCTACACGGCGGCGCTGGTTGCCAACGTGAAGAGCACGACCGACAACGTCACCACCTATCTGGACGGCGGCGCGACTCCGGCGGCCTGGACTAAATTCAACGTCCGCAGCAAATCGGTCAATTCGCAGCTGGTCGTTGCCCACAAGCCATCGGCCTTCCCGGCCTTCGTGTCGGCCGACTATGCGGGAAAAAGTGCCTTTGCCGAACCCGCCGAGATATTCACCGGCTACGCTTCGGGCGTGACCGTCGCCACCGGGGCTACCACCGACCTCTCGTCGAGTCCCGTTTCGCTCAGGCGTGAAGTGGCCCTGATGCGCGTGCGCGTGAAAACCAACGACCAGACCGATGCCGACAACACCGACCTGGTGTTCGCTCACGCCGACGCATCTATCCTGATCCACCGCCTCCCCGACGGCATGAAGATCGGGCAGGGCAGTGCCGGCGGGGTGGAAACCACCTCGACCGACAACAACATCCTCGTAGCCGCTTCGGGCCTGAACACCTTCAATACCGCGAACCCCGCGACGGGATACGGCCCCGGCTCCATTATCGACGCCGACTACACCCTGTGGCGCGACGTGGTCGTCTTCCCGAACGACGCGGGCCGTACCAACACCTCGCCGAACGTGCAGGCCGCCGCCGACCGCCAGTATTTTATCGTCGTGAGCGCCCATGCCCCGCAGGGCCATGTGCTGGCCGACGGGACGACCGTTTCGGCTGTCGGAGGCCAGGCGGTCTATTGGTCGGGCCTGATCCGCGAAGCGTTCGTGCCGAACATCATCCGCGAAGTGAACCTCTCGCTCCGTTCGGGCGGTACGGTGACTCCTCCGCCGGCCCCGACCCAGGAAGGCGGCCTGACCGTCGAGGTGAGCGCCCCCGCAGCCTGGAACTCCAATATCGAACGAACCGACATCGAACTTTAATCCGGGCCTGACCCGGTGCGGGCCGAGCGATGAGGGATATGCTTCTGACAGGCGTCTTCTGCGTGGAGGTGTATTTCCTCGTCGCCGCCTGTTGCAGGATCGCCGGGGCTTTGCTGCCGCAACGCCGCAGCGGGGCCGCCGGCATAAGAATACCGAAAATGAGAAACAGAACTTTCTTGATGGGCTGTTGCGCCGTGTTGCTGGCTCTGGGCGGAGGGTCGTGCACCCACGACTATTTCGAAGACCAGACCAACTACCAGCTTTTCGTGCCCGAAGTGCTGGACAAGAGCGTGAGCGACTGCCGTGTGCTGGTCTACGACCAGTCGGGCGCCCTGGCCGGGGAGCGCTATGCCGGGGCACCGTTCGACGACGACACGCGCATTGCCTCCGGGCTGTTCGCCTTCCGCCTTCCTCCCGGACGCTACACGGTCTATTGCTATGTCAATACAGCAGGCGTGGAGTTCGACTCGCGGGGCAGCCTCGCCTCCGCCTGCTTCCGGCAGATACGTCTCGAAGAGGCCGAAGAGCCCGAAGCCCATTCGCAACCCTCGGACGTATGCTGGGAAAAGCTCGGCCCGGACGTTACGTATTACGGGCTGACCACCGACACGGCTGTGCTGGAAAGGTATGTGGGGCGCGTGACCGTTCGGTTCAGGAACTTCCCGCATCCGGTGGCCGGGATTGCCCGAAGCCGCCTCTGCGCTTCGCAGATTGCCACCCGGCAGCCCCTTGCCGCCGATACGGTGACCGCGCGCAATACTGAAATGGATTGCATGCTGAGCGTAGATCCTTTAGCGCCGCAGTCTCAGGATTTCGAAGTGGAGCACGTCTATTTTCCCTCGCTGGAGGGCGTGCCGATGGACCTCCGGTTCCGTTTCCTCGGCAGCGGCGGCGAGTTCCGGGCCGAGATGCCTGTCGAACTGCGTGACAAGGCCACCGGGGAGGCGCTCCGGCTGGGGCCGGGCCAGCGGCTGATCGTCGAGGTGGACGGCTACACCGTTATCCGCACCGCCTTGGTCGGCTGGGACGAAGACATCGAAAGCGGCGACACCGACATTCAATAAAACTCACAGGTAACGACAACGAATATGAAACATTTTATACGGTGTTTGACCGGATGCTGCGCCGCGCTGTTGATAGGTTCGGGCAGCGCCCGCGCGCAGGCCGTCAAAACCAACCTGCCGCTGTGGCTGACCGGGTCGCCCAACATCGGCGCCGAATTCTCGCTTGGGCGGCAGTTCACCCTCAATGGCGACGTGACGTGGATGCCCTACATGTTCAAAAAGCACGAAGAGGTATTCCGTGTGTGGGTCGGCAGCGTCGACCTGCGTTACTATATCCGCCCCAAATACTATTATACCAACAATCTCTGGGACGGTTTCTACATCGGCCCCTATGCCATGTACGGCAATTTCAACGTCGGCTTCTACCGCAAAGACCGGGAGCACAGCTACCGTCGCGACGGGTGGGGCGTTTCGGGCGGCGTTTCGCTCGGTTATAAGTTCTTTCTGTCCAAAAGGTTGCGCATGGACGTGAACCTCGGCGTGGGCTACGCCCACCTCCAGTACGACAAGTACTACCTCGGCGGCGAGTACCGGAACTTCCCGCTGGAGCGCAAGATCACCAAAGCGTGGATCGGCCCCACCAAGTTCGGGGTTCATCTGGTTTACAACATCTTCAAGTAGGGGGAAACTATGACCGACCGAAAGAAAATACGATACGCCCTCCTGTTGCTGGCCGCCGCCGTGGCCGTCGGGACGTTGGCCCCCGCGGCCCGTGTCCCCGGCCTGCGAAAGGCGCAGCGGGAGGAGCGCAGGGCCGACCGCCATTTCATCGCCCAACGGTTCGGGCGGGCGATGGCCCTCTCTGACGAGGCGATCGCCGACGCGCCCGCGCCGGCGGTCAAGGCGGAACTGCACCTGAAGGCCGCCCGGCTGCACTTTATGCTGCGCGACTATCCGCAGGCCGCCGCCCACTTCGTCCGCACGATGGAACTGGATGAAACGATACTGGCCGTGGCCGACGTCTGCGACTACATCGACGCCCTGCGGTTCGCCGGATGCACGGGGGAGGCCGAAGCCGTCTGCCTCCGATACGCCTACCGCGACCGGTACAGCCGCAACCAGCGCTACGGGAACCTGCTCGACGCCCTGGCCATGCGCCACCAGGCCGAGACCGAGTCGGGCTACGAAGTGCGGCGGATGATCTTCGACTCGCCTTTCGCCGAGTACTGGGTCGGCCGCTTCCGCGACCAGCTCTTCTACGCCATGAGCCGGAGCGCGTTCAACGACCCCCACAAACTCTTTTTCCACCGCACCCACTATTACACGTTCGACCCGCGCGTGGAGACCGCCGAGCCTCTGCCGACGCAGGGCCGCCGGGGGCAGGGCCGGCAATTCTTCCCGTCGATCCCGTTGGCGCTGATGGACGGTCCGGTGGCCGTAGCCGCCGATGCCAGCCTGATGATCGCCACCACCGTCGTCTACACCGACAAGGAGCAGATCCGGATGGTGGACGGGCGGCTGAAGCCCTTCGCCACTCATTTGCTGGTGTCGGAATACGACGCCCGGCGCAACGGCTGGACTGCCTATAAGG
>CANQXP010000063.1 GCA_947627885.1 uncultured Rikenella sp. | reverse complement strand
TGGATCATCGGGCGGCGGTGGAACCTCGAAGCGACGATCGGCGTGGGGTACGCCCATCTGTGGTACCGTAAATATCCGATCGCCCCGTGCGGGGAGGTGATTGCCACCCGCACGCGCAATTATTTCGGGCCGACCAAGATCGGACTGAGCTTTATTTTCTTTATCAAATAATCCCGTCGGATATGAAACGCAATATGAAATACCGTACGTCGGGCATGCTGGCCGCATGCCTGTTTTTCACAGCCGCCGCCTCAGCCCGCGCAGTGAACCCTCCGGTTTACAGGGATGGCGACCGCCTGCGTGTAGAACTGTCGCTCGGCACGGGCGGTACGGTTCTTTCGGCCAACGAGCAACTGATCCTGACGCCGGTCGTCACCGACGGTAAGAACCGGATGCCACTCGCCCCCGTCGTTTTCACAGGACGCATTCGCCGGAAGGCCGACCTGCGCCGCGAACGGATATACGGCACTCCGGCGCTTCCGGCAGGCACACTGGAGAACATCATCCTGCGCAACCGGAAACAAGCGTCGGAAGAGACTTTCGTTTACCTGGGCGATGTACCTTATGAACCGTGGATGGCCGGGGGAAATGTGGTGCTTGACCGCGAGTTGAGGGGCTGCGCGGGCCATGCCACGGGCCTTTCGCCGTTGGTTCTGGCCCGTGTGGCGGTGCCCGTGCAGCCGCGCCTGACATTCCTTGTCCCTGCGGACGAACCGGTCAAACGGCGCAGCGAACAGATCACCGCAGTCGTGCATTTCCCGCAGGGCCGTTCGGTGCTGCTCCGCAGCTTCGCCGACAACCGCCGTGAGTTGCAACGCATCGACAGCCTCACGGCCCGTTTGCAGGATAACGACAGCATCACGGTCGAGAACCTCTACCTGAAAGGATACGCCTCTCCGGAGGGTACGTATGCCTTCAATACGAAACTTTCCGCCGACCGCGTGGGTTCGATCCGCCGATACCTGCACGAGCGTTTCGCCATTCCCGAATCGGATTTCACCACGGCGACCGTACCTGAGGACTGGGACAGCCTGCGCCGCTGGGTCGCTGCGTCCGACCTCCCCACGCGGGACCAGGTGCTGGCCGTGATCGAAACGGTGTCCGATCCGGACGCCCGTGACGCCGCTATCCGGAAGATCGACAACGGGAAGACCTACCTGCAGCTGCTGCACGACATCTATCCGCAGTTGCGGCGCGTGGACTACCGGGTGGGGTACATGCCTGCGGCCTTTACTTTGGAACAGAGCCGCCGGTTGATCGAATCCCGCCCCGAGTGGCTGAGCCTGGCCGAGATGTGCCGGCTGGCCGAATCCTATCCTGAGGACTCCCCCGATCGGGCTTATGTCTGCGCCGTAGCGTTGAAATATTATCCCGATGATCCCAGTGCCTGCAACAACCTGGCGACGGTCGCCCTGCGGCGGGGCGATACGCAGATGGCGCGGCGTTGCCTGAGCCGGTGTGCGGACGACCCCCGGCTGCTCAACAACATGGGCGTCCTGTATCTGGCCGAGGGCAACCGGGATAAAGCGCACGACTGCTTCGCGCTGGCTGCGAAGAACGGTTCCGCGGAGGCCACTTACAACCTGGCCCACTTCGACGATCTGAGCTGCGACAGGTAAACACTTTTACTTATTATAGAAAATCTATCTAATATATTTATAAAATCATCCTTATTCTTATTTAAAAAACTATGAAAACAATTTATCAATTGTTCGTCTTGGCGGCTTTCGCCACCGGGACGGCATCTTGTTCCGGCGGAAGGGAGAAAACGGATCCCGGCCCCCTTGCCAGGGGGGAGGTGCGGTTCGACCTCGCCGTTCCGCAACGGGCGCACGGCCCGGTCTACACAGCCGACGGGTTCCGGATTCTCGCTTTCCGGAAGAACGGGTCGGATTACACCTACTTACAGGATATTCCGCTGGGCGGCCTGAATTACGCCGGCGGAAAATTCTCCGGAACGGTACAACTGCCTTCGGGAGATTACAAATTCCTGCCCTCTTACGGCCTTGTCGCTCCGGGCAATTATACGTGGCCCTTATTGGCAAGCGCTGCCCTTTCCGATGAGCTTTACGTAACGCATACCCAGGAGAGTTTCCCGGCGGTCTTTATGCTTAACCGGCCTCTCGATGAGGTTCCCTCCTATTCCGTATCTCCCGATGGGCCGAAGCAGACGGTGAGCGCAAAGTTGCGCCGCGCCGTGTCGCGCGTCGACCTGCTCTTCATCCGGGCGGACAAAGACGCTGCCACGGGCGACTACGTAGAGAAAGCGGGCGATGACGTGTTCGGCCCGGAGAAATTGGCGACTGTCAAATTGTCGTTCGCCGGCGCTAACAGCCGGCTTGGGCTTTCGGGAGAAAAGGCGGCCGGAACGTTCGACGCCGAACATACGATAGCCGTGCCGGCCGACGTGATGACTATGGGCACGGGCCTTTCGACGGCGGTCGGCAGGGAGGGATACGACTTCGAAAACGTGCTGCCCGCCGACATCATTTCCGGTTCGGCGCACCTGAAAGGCACCTACCTGATTCCCAACGCGGACAATACCGCGACGACCGGATTCTCGATGCTGCTTACCTCGGGCGAAGGATCCACGCGCACCATCGCGCTGGCCGACAAGATCCCCGTCGAGCGAAACAAGGCTACGCTGATCCGCATCTATGTGCTGGGCGCCGATCTCTTTGCCAAAGGCATACGGCTTGAGGCGGAGGTCGATACCGCATGGGACGGCTCGAACTTCGTGGACGGAGAGATAGACACACCGACGAACGCTTAAAACCGGCCGAATCATGAAAATCATATGTTTTGCAGCCATCACTATGGCTGCCCTCGCCATCACGGCCTGTTCGGAGTCGGCGCAGGAGACCGTCGTCGCTCCCGGTTCGTCCGAGACGCATGTCACCCTGCAACGGGAAGGGACGCAGGACGTGTCGGTCTACGCGTTTCGCCGGCAGGGCGAAGCCTTCCTATACGATACCCTCTATAAGGACGGGTGGACACCCGACGGAACCCTGTCGGTGCGTATGCCTGTCGGACTCTACAAGTTTTTGTTCGTCAGCGGGGCGGGGGAGAATCTGGCCTTGCAGCCGTCGCCGCTGACGCGGCAGACGACGTGGGAACAGACCGCTTTTGCCTTGCGGGAAGACCCCGCCGCCCCGGGCGGGTATCTTCCGGCCGACGAACTATTCCTGCAATCTCCCGCTTCGGATGCCGAGGCCGTCTATACGATCGACGGCAAGGATGCGACCGTTTCGGCCCGGCTGACACGCGCTGTCAGCCGGATAGGGATCACCCTCAAAAGGGGTTACCCTGACGGAACGGGATATGTCGAGGTACCTTACACGCTTCCGCACACCGTGCTGGACGAGATAGACCGGATCGAATTGACGGCCCGGAATGCGGGCCTGCGGGTACGTCCCGGCGGAAGCGAGGGAACGGCCTCGGTGACAGCTATACTCGCCGCCTCGGATTACGAGGAGCTCAACGAGCAAGGGTTCGTGAGGCTCGAAGGGCCGTTTGTCATCCCGCCGGCCGGCGGGGAGGAGATCGAACTCGATATTTCGGTCGTTCCTGCGGCGGGAGCCGCGCTCCGTCCGGCGCAACTGCGGCTGGCGGGAAAGGCCGAACGCAACAAACGGCTCGACGTAACGCTCTGGATCACTTCTGGTTATCCCGTGATCGGCGTCGAAATCGACGTCACGCCGATCGACCGGGATCAGGAGGGCGATTCGGGTATTTGGGAATAAAAAATTACGGAGATGAAACGAAATTATTTATATAGAATTTACGGAGCGTTGATCCTGCTGCTCGGCACGGCCTGCTCCTCCGACCGGCAGGATGAGTGTGTCCCCTGCAAAAAAACCGGCACCGTGGAGGTGCGGCTTGCCGAGGCGCTTCCCCTGGATGGACTGGAAACCCCGCTCTATCTTTTCCGGCGAAACGCCGGAACGCAAGACGATTATATCTTTGTCCGCAGTTACGGGCCGGTCGCGGACGGCCAAACGTTCCAGTGGCCGCTCTCCGAGATCGTGGCCAGCGATTACCGTTTCCTGATGATCGCCCAGCCCGCCGGCGGGGCCTGGCTTACGCTGCAGACGGCGGACGGCACCCCTTATGCGCCGGGTGCGACCTGGGACGCCCTGCGACTCACGAGCGCTTCGGGAAGTGTCGGGCCGGACGGCTATTGCGGATTTACCGACCTGAGCGGGGCGGCGATCCAGAAAGACGGTACCGTCCGGCTGAAGCTCACACGCATCGCGGGACAGGTGCTGTTCGATTTCTTCCGCACCGGCGGCTCGGTGTCGCAGCCGGAGAGCGTGGTTTCGACCGACGTGGAGTCGGTGCTCGACCGTGTCGCGGAGATCGAGATCGAATACGTCGATCCCACCGTGTCGCTGCGCTTCGATGAAAACGGGGTGCTGATCCCCGCCGAGTATGCCGCCGAGCCGCTGAAGCAGCGCATCCTGCCCGCCATGGAGAATTACAAGGTTTCGCTTCCGCAGGCCGACAAAGGGCTCGAAGTTTACGACGCATCCCTGCGGGGCAGCCTGCGCATGGGAGGTGCCTATGTGCTGCCGTCGGATTCGAGGCTTCGGGTCAATCTTACTTTCACCTATTACGATACGACGCCGATCTGCGGCAACGACCATGCGGGCGACCATTCCGAGTCGTGTTACGAACAGCAGCGGATGTCCCTCGCCCTGCCGCCTGCGGGTTCGCAGACGGGGCTTCCGGTCGCTGGAGATTGCTTCACGGTCAACAAGGCCGGGCTGCGCTGCGACCGGATCATCGACGTGGCGGCCGGTGGAAATATCGTGACGGAGTTCGACTGGTTATAAAAAGCAAAAACGAACGGTTATGAAGAATTACTTTGTGATAAGCGCTTTGACGCTTTTTTTGGCGGTCGGATGTTCGAAAGAAAAACCCGTCGTGCAACCGCAACCGCCGGTGGCCGTCCGCTTCCGGATGGAGGCGCCTATCGACACGTATACATCGGTGGAGCCGATGACGCGGTCGACGGCTTACGTGAGTAAGCTGTGGAACCAATGCAAGGCGTTGATCCTGAGAAAGATCGACGGCCGGTGGATCGTGGACGGCACCCAGACCATACTGCTGGATGCCGATTTCGGGCCGTGGTCCCAAGTTTGGATTACGGGCAGTATGTCGCCATGCTCCTTCGGTTTCGAAATGAGGCCCGGCGATTACCGCATCGTGGCGGTTATCAACCCTATGGCCGCCCAGTGGAATGGAGCGTTGACGCCCGGCACGGTGGTAGCCGACGAAAAAGACCCCTCGCTGAGGACACCGCCCTTGTTAACCTACACGATTTTGACGGAGGATAAATATGCCGGCAATAGATTTCTTTCGCGCGAGATTTTCGTCGCCGTGACCGATTTCACGGTGCCCAAGAGCGACGACCTGCACGGGTCGGGTATGAGTACGGTGGCGCTGCGAGCTGAGCGCCGCGTGGGAAAGTTCCGCATCCTGCTGAAGAATAAACCCTCTCCGAAACATAAATACAGGTTCCTCGTCACGGCGCATACTTTCCACGGAATTTTTAAGGCCGAACAGCCTTTTGCCGAGGGGATCGATGCGCTCGGGGGGATGTATTACTCCGAATCGGGCCTCTACGAACTGCCTTGGTGCATGTCCACGATGGGGACTTTCCACCTCGCGGACGGCGGGTCCTCCTACCAGTTGTGCCAAGTCAATTCGACGGTCTTTTCCCCCTTTCTTTTCATCGACCCGGCGCAGGAGGAACTGCCGTTCGAAATTTCGGATATCTACATTACGGGTCAAGATAACGGTTTGGATTATCGAACCGACAGCACATTCTCTCGGACGCTTGCCGCAAGCAAGATAACGGGCATCGTGTTCCAAACGAACGATACGATCTTTGAAAAGTCGCCGAAACCGACGGTCGGTATCGAGGAGGCGACCGACGAGAATGGCGACCCGGAAAATGCGGCGCGGATTTTCGATCCTTTTTTTGAATGGAATGCGCCAAATGATTAAATACCCGAAGCCATGAAAAGTTTATCATATATTTCGTTAGCACTCTTCTGCCTGTTGGGCGCCGTATCGTGTGTCAAGGAGGATCTCGACGCTTGTCCGCCCGAAGGCGGCGGCGTGGCGGTCGCACTCCGGGTCGAGAAGTTCCGGACCCGGCCGCCCTACGCGCCGGAGGATCTGGAGGAGAATTTCGCCGCCCGCATCCATTCGCTGCATTACATGCTCTATGCCGATGGACGGCTGATGGAGCAGGGCGATTTGGACAACGTGCAGTCTGCGGGCGGTGATACGTATGTTTACCGCCACGATCCGCTGCCGTTCGGGTCGTACCGGCTGGTTTTCACGGCGAATGTCACCCCTGGCGTGATGGACGGGAGTCCGGATACGCCGGAGAGCTGTTACGTCGTCTATCAGAAAGATGGCAAGGACGACGACTTTTTCCGCGCCGATCTCCCGTTCGAAGTGACCTGTCCTTACAGCAATGAGTTCGAAACGGTTTTGCAGCGCATACACGGCGTGACGCGCTTCCGCTTCGAGCAACTCCCGACGCTGATCACTGCGGTCGAAGTTTCGCTCGACGAGGTCGGGGAACGGATGCCGCTGGCCGGGGAGCCTGACATGCCGTGTACGGTCGCGAAGCGGGATGCGGAGGCGGACTGGATTTCGCGTGACGCCGTAACGTTGACGCTCGGGACTTTTCCCACCCTGCCGGGTGCCCGGACGTCGTGGCGACTGAAACTTTATGCCGGAGATCCGACGGCTCCCGTCTACGACCGGGTGGTGACGGATACCTTGCGGATCGAGCGCAATCAGTTGCTCGAACTCACGACGCGTTTCAAGGACGACGATTTTCCGGGCGGTATAGATTTTTCGGTTGATGTCGATACCGGCTGGGACGGCTCGAACGAGGGCGGCGGCGATGTTGTGAATTTATAGCGGGATCGTCCTGTGTATCCTGAGTTTTTACACGGTCGTGCGTGCCTCGATGCGTCGGAGAACCGGTGCTTTCCTATATCTTATGTAACCGAAAAGACTTTCGAGGATACTTGTGTATCCTCGAAAGTCTTTTCGGTTCTCACTAACTGCGCTGCACTTGTTTTACCTGCGGGTTGACCTTCGGTCTTCCTCGTTGCGCCTCGGCCAAGCGTGCAAGCCCGCTCTGCTCTTGCCGGCACGTCGGTTGTTCACAAAGAGAACGGTTCCGTACAATAGGGTACGGAAAACCGGAGGGTTGTTAAGCGATCCGCCGTGCACCGTCCGAGATCACCACCGGATAGACCTTGCAGTCGATCC
This sequence comes from uncultured Rikenella sp., assembly GCA_947627885.1. Taxonomy (GTDB): domain Bacteria; phylum Bacteroidota; class Bacteroidia; order Bacteroidales; family Rikenellaceae; genus Rikenella. Next base: position 4,704 of record CANQXP010000063.1, on the reverse strand, counting down.
CGTATTTGGCCTTGTACTTCGCCTGAGCCGTGTTGATGAACTCGTCGAACTTAGGCGCCGGAACCACATTGATCGTGCAGCCGCCGAAGCCGCCGCCCATCACGCGCGAACCCGTCACACCGCACTCCTTAGCCACCTCGTTCAGGAAATCCAGCTCCTCGCACGACACCTCATACAAGACAGACATCCCGATATGCGTGCCGTACATCTTCCGTCCGACGGTCTCGTAATCCCCTGCTTCCAGCGCAGCACAAGCCTCCAGTAAACGCGCCACCTCGTCGATCGCATATTTCGCCCGGATATAGTCTTCCTGCGAAATAACCCCGATCACCTCGTCCAGCCACTCCGGCTTCGCGTCGCGCAGGAACTCCACCTCCGGATGCTTCTGCTGAATCGCTTTCACCGCCCGCTCGCAGCTTTCCCGCCGCTTATTGTACGGCGACCCCACCAACTCGTGCTTCACGCACGAGTCGATCAGCACCACCTTGTAGCCGTGAGCCTCCGGATCGAACGGCACATACTGGAATTCGCCCGTCTTGCAGTCCAGCCGCATCAGGTGCCCAGCCTTGCCGTGAATCGAGGCGAACTGATCCATGATGCCGCACTTCACCCCCACATAGTTATGCTCTGTCGCCTGCCCGACCTTGGCCAGCTCCATCTTGTCGAAGCCGAGATCCAGCATATCGTTCAGCGCGAAGGCATAGGTAGACTCCAACGCAGCGGAAGAGGACATCCCCGCTCCCAGCGGCACGTCGCCGCTGAACACAGTATCGAACCCCTTGATAGTAGCCCCGCGCTTGGTCAGCTCCCGGCACACGCCGAAGATATATTTGGCCCAATGCTCCTTCGGCGCGTCGTCCTCGCTGAGGCCGAATTCCGAACTTTCCCCCAGGTCAAGGGCATAGGCCCGCACCTTATCGGTATTGTTGAAGATGATCTCGGCGACCATCCCTTTGTCCACGGCCCCCGGCAGCACGAAGCCGCCGTTGTAGTCCGTGTGCTCGCCGATCAGGTTGACGCGCCCCGGCGAAGCGTATACGGCGCCCTCGGTACCGTACAGCTCCTTGAATTTATTGCGTACTTGGGTAATATCCATGATGATAAAACGATTATTCCACCGGAATATTTTTGTTAACATTTTTGCAACCCGCCAAAGCATAATAAAGCAGGTAGAGTAGGCAGGCAAAAATTACCCAATAACTGTTTATATACCCGAAAATATCCGCGAAGTAACCCTGGAGTAACGGCATAATGCCACCTCCACACACCATTACCATAAAGATGCCGGAAGCCATGGAGGTGTATTTACCCAGTCCTTCAACTGCAAGATTGAAAATGCCTCCCCACATGATCGAAGTACACAAACCACACAGTACCATAAACATAATGCTGATAGGCACTGTAGTCATACCGAATGAAATGTCCGATTTAAACACCGGCATCTGTACCGTAGTATTAATCGGCAGGAAAATAGCCAGCAGGATAAAAAGCAGACCGAGCGACGACACGAAAGTCAGCATGGCCTTGCTCGAAAATTTTGCCCCAAGCAAGCCGCCCAAGAAACGTCCGATCAGCATCAGGAACCAATATGTTCCGATCACCGTTCCCGCAATCGTGGCGTCAATACCAAGGCCGCTGTTTTCGGCTGCGCTGGTCATGAATAAGTTGGCGATATTCGGGATCCCTACTTCAATGCCTACATAAAGAAAAATGGCTACCGTTCCCAGTATGAAATGACGGAACGACATGGCGCTGTGTTTGTCCTTGGCGCGTTCTTTGGCCGATTCTTCCATTTTGTAAGGTTCTGGTATGTTCATAAAGAACAATACTACAAATGCCAGTACAAAGATTCCCATAGCCAGGAACAGAGCTGGATCGGCATCCTGAATGCTAGCCTTAGCGACATCCCCCATCAAGTAGCCCACCAATACCGGAACGATTGTCGCCCCGATCGAATTGATAGTTCCCCCGAATTGGATCAGCTGGTTCCCTTTTTTTCCGCCGCCTCCGAGGGTGTTTAACATAGGATTCACCACGGTATTGAGCATACACATGGAAAAACCGGCAATAAAAGCGCCCGTCAGGTAGATGCCGAAACTTTTGGCGACACCGGAAAGGAACAACACTCCGACACCGCAAAAACCGACGGTTACCGCTACCAATGCTGTACGTTTATACCCGATCTTGTTTAATAGCATTCCTGCCGGAATACCCATGAAAGCATAGGCAATAAAATTGGCGAAATTACCCAGCTGTGAAAGCAGGTTGCTGGTTCCGAACTGGTTTTTTACGATTACCCCCATCGGATTCTGCAAGCCCGTCACGAACGAGATCATGAAAAAGAGGGCGAACATCATTGCAATAGGCAATGCATAGTTCTTTTTTTGTTGAGTTTGAGTCATGTTAGATTATTTGAGTTTTGGTTATTGTATCAATGATGGGATTGGATTATCTGGTTCCGAATTCGTAGGCGATATGTTGCTCATAGGTTTCCCCCGGCCGCAAGACCACGTTCGGGAAGTCGCTGCGGTTCGGAGAGTCCGGAAACGCCTGGCACTCCATGGCCACCCCGTCCCGGTCCGAATAGAAATAGCCCTCGGTTTTGGACTCCGGACATCCGCCCAGCCAGTTTCCCGTATAGATCTGGATCCCCGGCTGTGTGGTCGAAACTTTCACGAACCGGCCGGACTCTTCCGAGCACAGCTCGGCCACCGTCGCCGTCCCGTCCGCCGCAGCCGGGTCGATCACCCAGCAATGATCATACCCTTTTCCCCACACCAACTGTTGGAACGGCTCGTCGATACGCGCCCCTAAGGTATGTGCCGTGCGGAAATCCATCGGCGTCCCCTCCACCGTTGCCGGCGCCTGCGGCGCGGCCAACGGTATCGCCGTCTCGTCAGTCGGAAGGTATTGCGAAGCTTTCACAATAAGGGAATGCCCCAGTACCGACCCCGAATCGTGCCCGTTGAGGTTGAAATAGACGTGGTTAGTGAGATTCACAATAGTAGGATCTGAGGTATCTCCGTCAAGGCGGGCATAGTAGGTGATCTCCAGCTTATTGTCGTCGTCCCAGTCGAAGCACGCCTCCACATACAACGCCCCCGGATACCCCTCCTCGCCGTCGGCGGAGTGGTAGCCGAACACCACCCGATCCCCCTCTACACGCCCCTCCCACAATCTGTTCGCAAACCCCGTCGGCCCGCCGTGCAAATGGTTCGGCCCGTTGTTCACCGCCAGGCGGTACTCCTTCCCATCCAATGTGAATTTGCCTTTGGCGATCCGGTTGGCAAACCGCCCCACGCTCTTGCCCATGGCCGGCCCGTCGGCGATATAGGATTGCCACTTGCCGTACCCCAGCACCACGTCGGCCATCTTGCCCATGCGATCCGGCACCGTTATCCCCACAATGGAGGCGCCGTAATTCGTAAGCTGCACCGTAGCGCCGTTGGCGTTGGTCATCGTATAGAGGACGACAGGCTCCCCGCCGCCCGCAGTTCCTGTCGGGGATTCCGGCGTGAAACCCCACACTTGTTGGGTGATCTCGTTCATAAAAGTCGGTTTTGGGTCGTGATTTCGGATAGTTTCGGTGCGGGAAAGGCTATTTCCCCCACAGCGATTGCGGATACACCCCGGCCTGAATCAAATCCAGCACTTTCTGCACCGTTCCCGGCCGGTCTTCCTTGTAGGTCACCCCGAACCAGTCGCTGGTGGTGTGCAGCACCTTCAGTTTGGCGTCCCCGTGTTCCACCAGCCGGTTGACCAGCAGCGGGATAAAGTATTCCGCCTTGAGGTTCCCCTCCGAGTCCTTCAGGAATTGCTTGAAAAATTCCGTCGAATGGCGGAAGTAGTCCGGCGTGAAGCCGAACAGGTTCATCGACACTGGCGTGTTCTCAGCCAACGGATGCACGCCGTCGGCTTCGATATAAACAATCTTGCCGTTCTGGCGTTCTATTTTGGTGCGTTCCACGATGGATTCCAGATAACCGTCCTTATTGATGGTGCAGACCCCGCGCGAAACGGTACCGTTCTCCGACAAGGTCTTGCTCACCTCATACCCGACCATAGCATACTCCCCCGCCGATCCGTCCGGCAGCGCCGCCAGGTATTTCCCCATCTGTGCAATGGCATCCTGCCCATAGAAGTCGTCAGCGTTAATGACCGCGAACGGTTCGCCAATGACCGTCGCGCCCATCATCAGCGCATGATTCGTCCCCCACGGCTTTTCACGTCCTTCCGGCACGGTATAGCCCACCGGCAATGCGGAATCGAGTTCCTGGAAAACATACTCCACCTCGATCTTATGCCCGAACCGCTCCGGGCTGAAAACCTCCTTGAACTCGGCGCCGAAGCTGCTGCGGATGACGAAAACGACTTTGCCGAACCCGGCGCGGATGGCGTCGTAAATGGAGTAGTCGATAATGGCCTCCTTATTGGGCCCGATGCCGTCCATCTGTTTGAGCGATCCGTAACGCGAGCCCATCCCGGCCGCCAGTACCAAAAGTGTCGGTTTCATATCTTTCCTTTGTTTTTGTTGTCGTTGGTTTTACAATACAAATATACTATTTCCTGAAAATTATCCCACACCCCGCCCGCTTTTCTCGTTTCGTTTTATCTCTAGCGGCAGAGAACTGCCGCTTTTTGTAAAAAGCGGGCCCGTTGGGCTTCCGGGCTGTAACTACCCAACCCTTAGTCTGCCGAAGTCCT
>CANQXP010000062.1 GCA_947627885.1 uncultured Rikenella sp. | reverse complement strand
CCGCCTGCCTTTGCTTCGGGCGTATACGGGCGTCGCGCAAAGGTAATTAAAAATGGGGAATCACAAAGCAGCGGAATGAAGGTTATCAGGGCGATATTTGTCGTGTTTTTGCTGGTGTCGAGGCTGGTGCCGGAGGGGGTCGCGTCAGCTCCGGAAGGGGCGGGGGGGCTGCGGTGCATCGTCATCGACGCGGGACACGGAGGCAAGGATCCGGGAGCGGTGGGCAACGGGCAGCAGGAGAAGGCGATCAACCTGGGTGTGGCGCTCCGGCTGGGCCGCATGATCGAGGAGCAGCTGCCGGACGTGAAGGTGGTCTACACGCGCCGGGATGACCGGTTCATCCCGCTGGCCGACCGGAGCAAGATCGCGACGGGGGCGGGAGGCGACCTGTTCGTTTCGATCCACACCAATTCGAGCCCGGGCAGCGCGGCGGCGGGCACCGAGACTTACGTGATGGGGGAGGACAAGGGGAACCGCAACCTGTCGGTGGTGATGCGCGAGAACTCGGTGATCAGCCTGGAGGCGGACTACTCTTCGCGTTACGAGGGCTACGACCCGAACTCTTCGGAGTCGCTGATCCTCTTTTCGCTGATGCAGTATGCCTACCAGAGCCAGAGCCTGTCGCTGGCGGAGTTGATCCAAGTGCAGTACGCGGGCCACGCGCAGCGCCGCGACAAGGGGGTCAAGCAGGCGGGGTTCCTGGTGCTGTGGCGCACGCCGATGCCGAGCGTGCTGACGGAGGTGGGTTTCATCTCGAACCCGGCTGAGGCGAAGTTTCTGGGCTCGGCGGCAGGGCAGGAGAAGATCGCGGCGGCGATCTTCCGGGCGGTGAAGGAGTACAAACGGCGCACGGACAGCCGCACGCTGGCGACGGGCCCGGCTCAGGAGGTTGCGCCGAAGGCGGAAAGGGCGGTTCCGGGCAGCGCGGCGGGACAGGCGGCGGAGGCTGGCACGGAAAATGCAGAGAAGGTGGTGTTCCGCATACAGGTGAAAAGCTCGCTGTCGAAAATTGCGGTAACGCGCTCTAATTTCGGCGATTATGCGGAAGGGGTGCTGGAAAAACGGATCGACGGGCGCTATAAATATTACTACGGTTCGAGCTTTTCTTACCAAGAAGCGTTACTTTTGCAGCGCCGGGTGCGCCGCTCGTTCCCGGACGCCTTTATGGTGGCGTTCAGGGGCGGAAGGCCGGTGCCGCTGGCGAATGCGATCAAAAAGTAGGGCCTTTGCGGGGCCCCATACAGGAATACTACACAAACTATGAAAAAGAAAAAACTCTCGCGCGAAGTCAAAATAGGGATTTACGGGATCTGCATGATCCTGCTGCTCTACCTGGGGATCAACTTTATCAAGAGCCGGGACATCTTCAGCCGGGACAATACCTATTATGCGGTGTACGACAATTCGGACGGCATCGAGGCTTCGTCGCCGGTCACCATAAAGGGTTTCCGCGTGGGGACGGTGGACAAGGTGTGGTATGACGTGCGAACGGCCAAGGTGGTGGCGGAGTTCTCGGTTAAGAGCGGCTATCCGGTGCCGGAGGATTCCAAGGCGAAGATCACCAGCGCGTCGCTGATGGGGGCCAAGGTGATCGATTTGCAGCTGGGCACGGCGCCCCGCAACCTGGAGAGCGGGGACACGATCCGCTCGCTGATGGAGCCGGGCCTGATGCAGCTGGTCAATTCGGAGTACGACAAGCTGAAGGATATGGCCACGACGCTGGTGGAACGGGTGTCGAAGGCGCTGGACGGGGTCAACGCGGTGCTGAGCGAGGAGAATGTGGCCAACCTGTCGGCGCTGCTGGCGCATGCCAACTCGATCAGCGGCAACGTGGATAGGATGGTGGCGCAGGACCTGAACCAGACGATGGGCAACCTGAAGTCGCTGTCGGCGGAGCTGAACACGGCGGCGCCGAGGATCACGGGGATCGTGGACCGGGTCGGGGCGATGGCGGATTCGATGAGCGTGTCGGTGCCGGCCCTGATGTCCGGAGCGGCGCTGGCGGTGGACAGGCTCAACACGGCGCTGGCGGCGGTGAACGACGCCGAGGGGAGCGCGGGCAAGCTGATCTACGACAAGGAGCTGTACAACAACCTGACGGAGGCGTCGCAGAGCCTGACGATGCTGTTGCAGGACATGAAGTCGAATCCGGGGCGGTATATCCATTTCTCGGTGTTCGGGGCCAAGAACAAAAGCAAATAGGGGCCGGGTGGATTGCTTGATCCCCGTGCCAATGGTGAGTCGATCGGGAGGGAATAGGCGCAGGGCCGAACCGGATGTTACAGCCCGTACGGAAACCATCGGCTGCCGCGGGAATGGCCTGCCCGCAAGAAAAGCGCGTGAGCGGTTTTATTGCGGGGGTTTATGTTGCCTCAAGGGTGGAGGGTCGGTGTTGCTGTAACTACCCTAACAGAATGCGTCCGATATTAAACTGTACGATTGTAATGATACGTTCCCGGAGCCTGCGCGGGTAAGACTTTTAGGTTGCAGCCCTGCGCCGGGGGAGGCTCCGGGCTGACGTAGGGAGATCGTGCCACAAAATCGTACGATTAAAAATTGTTTCACAGTTCCCGGAACCAGTGGCGGGCAAGACCGAGCGTAGCGAGTGTTGCAGCCCTCCACCCGGAGTGGTTCCGGGCTGCCCGCTGACGCGGGATTTATGTCTAATAATCGTACAGTTAAATGTGTTGGCCGCTGCGGTTGGCTGGCAAGAAAAGCGCGTGAGTGGTTTTATTGCGGGCCTCCACAAAGGGGGGCAGCGGGCCCGTACGCTATGCGGAAGAACTTCACAAAATCGTACATTTTTTCTATGATCTATCCAAAGGATTTCGAGCAGCGGATCGGATTTGATAAAATCCGGGACGCTGTTTCGCTTTTGTGCGGGACGGAAGCGGCGCAAACGCTGGTGCGGGAGGCGGCTTTCGTGACGGATTATGCCGCGCTGCGCCGCGTGTTGGGCGAAACGGCGGAGATGCGCGACATCCTGATGCTGGAGGGGGACTATCCGGGGGGCGGGTTTACGGATATGAACCGTTTCCTGCGGAAGGTTCGCATCGAGGGCACCTACCTGGAGCCGGCTGAGATGGCGGACTTGCTGAAGGCGTTGGAGCTGCTCGGCGGGCTGACAGCCTTTTTCCGGGGCAAGCGCGCGGAGGGGAAAGATCCCTATCCGCTGCTGGGGGAGCTGACGGAGCCGGTGGAGGATTTTTCGGCGGTGCGGCGCGAGATCGGGCGCATTCTCGACCCGGAGTCGGGGTCGGTGCGCGACGGGGCGTCGCCGGAGTTGGCACGGCTGCGGCGGACGCTGCGCGAAAAGGCGGGGCAGGTGGACAAACGGTTGCAGGCGATCCTGAAACAGGCGCAGGCCGCGGGGCTGGTCGATCCGGACAGCGAGGTGTCGGTGCGCGACGGGCGGACGGTGATCCCGGTGGCGGCGGTCAACAAGCGCAAGATCAAGGGCCTCGTACACGACGAGTCGGCGACGGGGCGCACGGCCTACATCGAGCCGATGGAGGTGGTGGAGCTGAACAACGAGCTGCGGGAGCTGGAGAACGAGGAGCGGAGGGAGATCGTCCGGATACTCGTGGCGTTCGCCGACTTGCTGAGGCCGGAGCTGCCGCTGCTGCTGTCGGCGGGGGAGTATCTGGTGCGGATGGATTTCATCCAGGCCAAGGCGCGGTATGCGGTGGGGATGGACGCGGTGCTGCCGGAGCTTCAGGCGGAGCCGGGAATGCACCTGCGGCAGGCGCGGCACCCGTTGCTGGAAGCGGCCCTGCGAAAGGAGGGGAAGCCGATCGTGCCGCTGGATTTGTCTCTGACGGCGCAGAAGTATATCCTGCTCATATCGGGGCCGAACGCCGGGGGCAAGTCGGTGTGCCTCAAGACAGCGGGACTGCTGCAATATATGTTGCAGTGCGGTTGGCTGGTGCCGGCGGACGGGGATTCGCGGATGGGGATTTTCGGCAGCCTCTTTATCGACATCGGCGACCAGCAGTCGCTGGACAACGACCTCTCGACCTATTCGTCGCACCTCATCAATATGAAGACGGTGCTTCGCAACGCCGATAAGGACAGCCTTGTGTTGATCGACGAGTTCGGCTCGGGGACGGAGCCGGGAACGGGCGGGGCGATCGCGGAGTCGGTGTTGCAGCGGCTGGAGGAGCGGCATGTGTGGGGCGTCATCACAACGCACTATGCCAACCTGAAATACTACGCGGCGGGTGCGGCGGGGATCGAGAACGGGGCGATGGCGTTCGACTTGCAGAATATCCGGCCGCTGTTTCGGCTGGAGATGGGGCGGCCGGGCAGTTCGTTCGCGTTCGAGATCGCCCGCAAGATCGGCCTGCCGGAGGAGATCATCCGTTCGGCGGAGGAGAAGATCGGCTCGGCGCAGGCGAACGCGGAGCGGCATATCCGAGAGGCGGCGCGCGATAAGCGTTACTGGGAGTCGAAGCGGGAGCGCATCCGGCTGGCGGAGAAGAATATAGACCGCACGGCGGCGCAGTATGAGTTGCAGCTGTCGGAGATCCAGACTGAGAAGAACAAGATACTGACGCAGGCGCGGGCGGAGGCGGAAAAGTTGCTGGCGGAGGCGAACCGCAAGATCGAGAATACGATCCGGGAGATCCGGGAGGCGGAGGCTTCGCGCGAACGGACGCGGGCGGTGCGGGCCGATTTCGACGAGTTCCGGAACAAGATCGCGGGGAGTGACACGGCTGCTTTGCCGCAGGGGGAGGACGATCCGATCGCCCGGAAGATGAAGCAGCTGCGGGAGCGGGAGGCCCGGCGCAAGGAGCGCCGGGCGGAACGTGCGGCCTCGGCTTCGGAAACTGCTGCTGCGGCGAAGAAGCCGGAGAAGCCGCGGGAGATCGAACCGGGGTTCCATGTGCGGCTCAAGGGGCAGCAGGCGGTGGGCGATGTGCTGGCGTTGCAGGGGACGGGCAAGGCGACGGTGGCGTTCGGCCATGTGACGACGGTGGTGGACAAAGCGCGGTTGGAGATCGTGCCGCATGCGGAGTTCAGGAAGTTACAGCGCGGCGGGAGCGGCACGGCTCCCGCCGGCGGCATGCCGGGGGCTTCGGGGCTGGGGGAGAGTTACGATACGTCGAAGAAAAGGCTCAATTTCAAACAACAACTGGATATACGCGGGATGCGTGCGGCGGAGGCGTTACAGACTGTCGAAGCCTTTGTGGACGAGGCGATCGTGCTGGGCTTCCCGCAGGTGACGATCCTGCACGGCAAGGGGACGGGGGCGCTGAAGGAGGAGGTGCGGCGTTACCTGCGGACGGTGCCGCTGGTGCTGTCGGCCACGGACGAGCACGAGGAGTTCGGCGGGGCGGGGATCACGGTGGTGAAGCTGGAGGTTTAATCGTTTTGATCCGGCTCCGCGGATCTTTGACAGGTTCTGTGCCTGATTGGATATTTTTTGGAAAATGTCCGCTGCGGTAAGTCGTTGGGCGAAAGGCGGATTCCTAGGGTAATGGCGGACCGGCGGTAAGCAGTGCATAGGGGTAGTTACAGCCTTATCTGCGTGCCCACGCACGCCGTCCGAAGAAGACAGCGCGGAAAGCTATAAAGTCCCCGCGTTAGCGGCGTCGCGCCCCGTGGGGGGCGTGGGCGCGACGAAAACGAGTGAGCGAAAAGCTGAGTTTCCGTGTTAACGACTGTTTTTTCGTCCAGCGGCTTTGCCGCTTGGCTTGGGGGACGGGTGCAAGGCCGAATGCGAGCGAGTGCAAAGTTTGTTTCCCCTGGCAATTGGGGGCCGCTCCGTGTGGGGGGCATGGGCGCGACGAAAAGGAGCAAGCGAAAAGCTGAGTTTCCGCGTCAGCGGTGGCCTCGGTCGCAGCGACGCGTGAGCGGCGCGGGGGGAGCGCGCCGAGGACAAATAAAGTCCCCGTGCCAACGGCGGCCTCAGCGCCGGGCAGCTGCGCTGCCGGGGGGGCGGCGCGAGGCCGAACCCGTAAAGAGCCGGTAGCGCGACTCGCCAAAGTCGCCGGGCCTGCCGCCAAGCAGTACATAGGGGTAGTTACAGCGCATTCGGAGTGCCCGCAGGTACCGCTGGTTCCGAGCGATTTCCGCTAAATAGTTACGCTTTCGGGCATCAGACCGGACTGTGACCGACTGAAGTTCGCAGGAGCGGTGGTTAACAGGACGCGCGCGAGCTGCACGTATTTTATCCGATCAGTCCGAAATGGCGCAGGGCGCGGGCGATGCCGTGGTCGTCCACCGAGGTGGTGACGTATCCGGCGGCCCGTTTGACCTCCGGGGCGGCGTTGCCCATCGCCACCGCGACGCCGACGTGTTCGAGCATCGGGATGTCGTTGCCCCCGTCGCCGAAAGCCATCGTTTCGTCCAACCCGATCCCGAAATGTTCCAGCATCCGGTCGATTCCTTCCGCCTTGCTCACCCCGGCCGGGACGATATCCGTGAAAAGCGGGTTCCAGCGCATGGCCCGGCAATGGGGAAACACCTCGGTCATCAGTTTAGGTTCGTCTTCCGGGCCGAAAAAAGCGATCAGTTGCAGGACGCCGCGCCGTGCGATCCCGCTCCACTCTTCGAACGGCGCGATGCGGGCCGGATTGCCCGTCTCGACCATTTTCCGCACCCTCGTGACCCGGTCGTCCACGAAATTGAGGCACATCTCCCCCTCGCCCGCCAGCACGCAGGCGAACCGCTCCGGCCCCTGCTGCCAGCGGATCATGCGTTCGATGTCCTCAGGATCTATCTCGCGCCGGAAGATCACCTTATCGCGCCCGGCGAGGCAGTAGCCGCCGTTCAGGGCCACATAGCCGTCGAAAGGGAAATCGGTGACCGGAAAGATGTCCGAAGGGTGCCTTCCCGAAGCGATAAAGAGTTTGATCTCCCGGCCGCGCAACTCGTCCAGCGCCCGGCGGGCCGAGTCGGGGATGCCGTGCGTGCGGAAGCTGACCAGCGTGCCGTCTATGTCGAAGAATATGGCTTTTATCATGGGTGTGGGTCTGTTAACCGGAGCTTTCGGGCGACCGGGGCAATAGTTGTCGGCGGAGGCCCGTTGGCTATTATACGAAAAGGAATTTTTATGAACGAATCTCTGCTCGACGACGCGCTCCTGATGCGGGAGGCTACCGACGGCAACCCCGAATTGCTGGCGGTGGACCTGTGGCTGCACGATATTTTCGCATTGCTGCGAACCGGCGACGAGCCGTCAGAGGGCATCTCCGAACTGCCGCAGTAAAGCGGCCAGCGCGTGGAAATCGTCGACCCGGAACGCCGTGCCGTTCCGCGCATCGGTCAGCTCGAATCTCCGCCCCTCTTCCAAAATTTTTATTTCTGCTACGGGTGTTTCGCCCGTTTTGTCCGTCATCGGGCGGAACCCGCAACGCTCGGCGGTTCTGGCCGCCAACGCAGCGATGCGGCTAATGGCCGCTGTATCCGTGATTTTTACCGTGTATTTCGCTGGCCTGTCCAGTTTGACCACGCCTTCGGGCGAGAGGGTCAGCGGCGTGCCGCCGAACATGGCGTCGAGTGCTCCTGACCGCATCAGGTCTTCGGGAGCCCCGGCCGCCACGCCGCCGGGGGTCATCACCCACAGGGCGTCGCAGAGCTGGACGGCTGTCGAAAGGTCGTGGGACGAGAAGACCACCGTCTTGCCGGTGCCGTGGGCCAGCTCGCGCAGCAATAGGGCGATCTGGTAGCGGTTGGGCAGGTCGAGGAATGCGGTTGGCTCGTCGAGGAGCATCAGAGGGGTGTCCTGGGCCAAAGCGCGGGCGATCATCACGCGCTGCCGCTCGCCGTCGCTCAGGCTCTCCAAAGCTTTGTTCCGGAAAGCGCCCATGCTGACCCGCTCCAGCGATTCGCCGACGATCCGTTCGTCTTCCGCCGACAGCGTCCCGAACCATCCGGTATAGGGCGCGCGGCCCATGGCGACGACCTCGTGTACGCGCAGGTGCGCCACGGCGACGTGCTCGGTGGTCACGAAAGCGATCCTCCGGGCCCGTTCGTGAGCGGTCATGCCGGCTATGTCTTCACCGCCGAGCAAGACGCGTCCTTGCAGGGGAGCCGCCACCCCGGCCAACGCCCTGAGCAGCGTGCTTTTCCCGACCCCGTTCCGCCCCAGCAGGGCGATCAGTTCGCCCTCCGGCGCGGCCAAAGAGAGCCTCTCGGCCAGCAACCGGGTGTCGGCGTGCCGCTGCGCGTAACCGATGGCGATATTTTCGATCTGCAATTTCATCACATCATCCTCCCGCGTTTGCTGTTCACGACGACCATCACCACCACGGGTATGCCCAGCAGGGCGGTGATGGTGTTGACGGGCAGGATCAGGTCGGAGCCGGGCAGCTGCGAGACGAGGTCGCAGAAGAGCATCATATCGGCCCCGATCAGCACGGAGGCGGGCAGCAGCACGCGGTGGTCGGCCCGCCGGAAGACCATCCGGGCGATATGCGGAACGGCGATCCCGACGAAACCGATCGGCCCGCAGAAGGCGGTGACGCTTCCGGCCAGCAGCGAGGTGGCCAGGAAGATAACGCCCCGCACCCGCTTCACGGAAACGCCCATGCTGCGGGCGTACCCTTCGCCCAGCAGCAACAGGTTCAGCGACTTGACGGATCCGGCGGCCAGCAGCAGCCCCCCGGCGACGCACACGGCCATAATGAGCAGCTGCCCGTGCGACAGGCCGCCCAGACTGCCCATCGACCAGATGACGAAACCTTTCAGGGCGGTGTCGCTGCTGAAGTATTGCAGCACGTCGACGAAGGCGGAGGCGGCGCTGCCGAACATCATACCGAGGATCAGGACGGCCATAATGTCCTTTATGCGGGCGGAGACGGCCATGACCAGCAGCAGGATCGCGGCGGCGCCGATCCACGCGGAGATGGCCACGCCGAGGTCGCGGGCGATCCCGGCGCCGCCGAGCATGGGCAGCCCAAGCAGGAAGACGGCCACGCCCAGGCTGGCGCCGGAGCTGACGCCGAGGACATACGGCCCGGCCAAAGGATTGCGGAAGACGGTCTGCATCAGCAGGCCGCTGGCGGCGAGGGCGATCCCGGCGAGCAGGGCGACGGCGGCCTTGGGCAGCCGGAAGTCGAAAAGTATCCTTTGTGCGATTTCCCCGGCGGAAGCATCGCCGCCGCCGAAAGGCCACAGCACACCGGTGGAGCCGACGAGCACGTCGGCGGCGAACAGGGCTGCAAGCAGCACGAGGAACAGGATGAATTTCAGTTTCAAAGGCTTTCGCTTATTTCTAATTCGCACTTTTGTCCGGCAACACCTACGTTATTTCTGCCGCCAACGTCCTGCACGGCCCGTCACACGGGAACGAAAATTGCCTGCTTTTTCGCGTTTGAGCCGCGGTGCCTGCGGGTACTCCGTCCGGGCTGCAACCACCCCAAGCGGCTTGGCGGGGCTCATCGCTGGCGCGAGAACTATTTTCTGGCCGTAATCCCGAATCAAGGTGGGCCGTAAACTGTTTCTACTGTATCGCGACCTTTAGGGCGCGCTGGCCGGATGCCTCCCCACGGGAGGCCCGGTGCCTCCGGGCACATCGAAAGGGCTGTAACTACCCTTATGCACCTCCGCAGGCTGCGACCGAGAACATAACGTCGGCCCGCCGCTTGCGCGGGAACTTTTGAGCCGGAGCCAGCGTGGACTGCTTGCAGGCCTACGCCCGGAGTGGCTCCGGCCTGACCGCTGGCGCGCAGCGACCGCCGCTAATGCGGGAATGCAACTATTCGTTTCCTTGTTTCGGGCCGCCGCCGGGGGGCGAGCGCCGAAGGCGCTGGCGGCGGCCCGGCGACTCTGAAGAGTCGCGCTTCTCGCTCGACACCTTATCGCGGCTTCGGGCGCCCCTGCGCTCCGAGGGGGGCCCGGCGTTGGCACGGGAACCGGTTTTCCGCATTGTCATCCATCGGCTTGCGGTGCACCCGGCATGGCTTGCTGCGGGCGTTTATTCCAGTTTCCGGAAATAGTACAACTCGTGTTCCGGCAGCAAGTCCGGGTGCAGGATCCGTACCATGTCGGAGAGCACGACGTCGGGCCGCACGGCCCCCGACTCCCAGAAGTCGCTGCCCCCCATCGGCGTGATCCGGGCGTTGTTGTTATACACCTTTCCCTTTCGCACCACCGGCAGGGTGGCGAAACGGCGGTTGTCCGCCTTGAGCTGGGCCATGTTCCGGGCCCTCCCCGGATTCAGCCAGTAGTCCGCCCGAACCATCAGCACGAGGGCTTTCTCGGCGCTTACGGGGCGGCTCACGTCCGTGTCCTCCCCCTTGCCGAGGTAGTCGCCCCCCGCATCCCCCAGCAGCCGCACCATATAACTCCGGTCGCCGGGCAGGTACCAGACATCCTTGTAAGGCGAGTTGAGCATCACTTCGGGCCGGTCGTCCACGCTGCCCGCCACCCGTTCACCGAGGGTGTTGTATTCGTTCTCGGTGTGCATGAACTGCGCCACGGCATCCTCCATCCGGCCCGTCAGCAACCCGAAGGGGACGATCCATTCGGCCCGCCCCAGGGGATCGTTCTCCAGGTAATCGGAGATATAGACGACCGGGACGCCGAGCTGCTGCAATTTGGCCACGGCGGCGTTCTCGCCCGTGAGGCCGTAGATGAACACCGCATCGGGCTGCAGGGCGACGATCATTTCGTAGTTGAGGTTGTTGTCGTACCCCACCTCTTTCACATCGGCGGCATGCACGGCGGGGTTGGTGATAAAGTCCAGACCGGACACCCCCTTTACCACCCCGACAGCGCCCACGGCATCGAGGAAGGCGACATGGGTCGAGGACATGCAGACGGCTTTCCGGATCGGATACCGTATCTCGCCGGGCTGCAGCACGGCGGCGGTGTCGGATACGAGCCGGTAGTCGTAGACGATGCTATCGGCCCCCTGCCACGGATTCATGACCCGCAGCACCGGCCCCCGGTCGTCGGTGAGCAGCCCGAAACGCTGTGCGTACCGCGCCTCGTAAAGGGGACGCAGGGTGTCGCCGGTATCGTGCGCGCTTTTTCCCGGCCCCCCGCAGCAGGCGAGCAGGACGAAGGAGCAGAGGCAGGCTAACAGGGTGGAAATCCGTTTCATGGGTCGTTTTTTGGCTTTGCGCTAACAAAGGTAGGGCTTTGGAACGGATTTTGCATTCTACCCCGGACAAAGAATCAACATTCGTTCAACAACGTTTAAAATCGAAATATCATGAAATTCGAACTTCCTGCCCTGCCTTATCCGGTCAATGCGCTGGAGCCGACCATGAGCTCCCGGACCATCGAGTTCCACTGGGGCAAACACGAGGCGGCGTATATCAATAACCTGAACGGCCTGATCGCGGGGACGCCGCTGGAGAACGACACGCTGGAGGAGATCGTGCGCAAGTCGGACGGGGCGATCTACAACAATGCGGCGCAGGCGTGGAACCATATCTTCTTTTTCTTCCAGTTGGCCCCGAACGGCAAGAAAGAGCCGGGCGGCGCGCTGCTGGAGGCGATCAACAACAGTTTCGACTCTTTCGAAGCGTTCAAAGAGGCTTTCGCCAAGGCGGGGGCGACCCTGTTCGGATCAGGCTGGGCATGGCTGTCGGTGAAGCCGGACGGCAGGCTGGAGATCACGCAGGGGCCGAACGCGCACAATCCGCTCAAAGAGGGGGCCACGCCGCTGCTCACGGCGGACGTTTGGGAGCACGCTTATTACCTGGACTACCAGAACCGGAGGCCGGATTTCCTGTCGGGCCTGTGGAATCTGGTGGACTGGAAAGTGATCGAGAAACGGTACGAAGATACGCTCTAAAGAGGGTATCTCCGGTACGATCAGGGGGCCGCACTCGCCGTCGGGAGGACGGGAGTGCGGTTTTTTTCGTGCCGGCGGTGCCGCAGATATTCCGCCGGGGCTTTAATTGACTTGCTTACTTCCGAAGGCTTTGTGCGGGACTGGCCGCCCGTAGCTTTATGGGTATGAGCCGCGGTGCCTGCGGGCACTCCGGTGAAGCTGAATTCACCCAAAGCGGCTTGAGCCCGGCGCTGACGCGGGAACTTTATTTGGCAGCGGCGCGCGTCCCCCCGCGCCGGCCCCGTCGGGGCTTTTGTTAGCGTTTGCATAGCCCAAGGGAGCGGCTTCCCGACGGGGGGGGCGGTTGCCGCCCGCTGGCGCGGGGACTTTTTCTTACTTATTGCCCATGCGATGTGCAGCATCGCCCGCTCGCCGCGCGGGAGCGCAGTCCCCTCCTGTTTGCGGAGAGGCGCCCGCCCGCTTAAAGGGCAATTCCGCTTTGTTTAGCG
>CANQXP010000061.1 GCA_947627885.1 uncultured Rikenella sp. | reverse complement strand
GAACACACTTCTTGAACAGAAAAATGGGTTGATAGCATGTGCTGTTTTCTTAGAAAAACTTATAAATCGCGGGAACTTTGTGGTATCAAATTACAATGAGTATCGAATGTATAATTTGATAATCAGAAAGATATAGAATATTATCCGGTTCAAGCATGGAGCCAAATCTTCTCCCTTTTGCAGGCTCTGGCCGGGCCCTCACACAGAAAGAAGTTGGCTCCATGCAGGTAGTAAATATACGAGCATGGAATCCAACTTCCAACCCCTGTGTGAAAGTAAATCGGCCAGATTTACAAAAGAGGTTAGAAATTATGTCAATCAAAAATCCCCGATAAGAGAGGATCGCAATGCAAAGATAATAAAAATCTTTATTTCTGCAAATAAAAATCAATACCCCAGAATCCGCATCATCGCCCGGTAGCTCTGCTCTTTGGCGAAAAGCCGCGTGTAGTACTCGTTGTCGTCCTTGTCCCGGTCGATGATGATGTGCTTCGGCGCCGGGATCAGGCAGTGCTGGATGCCCCCATAGCCCCCCAGCGACTCCTGGTAGGCCCCAGTGTGGAAGAAACCGATATATTGCGTGTCGCCCGGACACAGCTTCGGCAGGAAGATCGCATTCTGATGCGCCTCCGCATTGTAATAGTCCTCGCTGTCGCACGTCAGGCCGCCGAGGAACACCCGCTGGTACTCCTTGTCCCAGTTGTTGATCGGCAGCATCATGTACCGCTGGTTGATGCCCCACGTGTCCGGCAGGGTGGTCATGAACGAGCTGTCGATCATGTACCACAGCTCGCGGTCGTTCTGCTGCTTCTGGTTGATGATCGAGTAAAAGGTAGCGCCGCTTTCGCCCACGGTGAACGATCCGAACTCGGTGAATATGTTCGGCTCCTCGATGTCGTTGACGTTGCAGTAGTTCTTGATCTGGGCCACGATCTCCTCGGCCATGTACTCGTAGTCGTAGTCGAAAGCCAGCGAATTCTTGATCGGGAAACCGCCCCCGATGTTGAGCGAGTCCAGCTCCGGGCAGACCTTTTTCAGCTCGCAGTAGACCGCCAGGCACTTCGAAAGCTCGTTCCAGTAGTACGCCGTGTCGCGGATGCCCGTGTTGATGAAAAAGTGCAGCATCTTGAGCCGGAACTTCTTGTTGGGCTTGATCTTTTCGAGGTAGTAGCTCTTGATCTCGCGGTAGCGGATACCCAGCCGCGAAGTGTAGAAGTCGAACTTCGGCTCCTCTTCCGAGGCGATGCGGATCCCGATGCTGCAAGGCTTTTCGATTGCCGCGTCCAGCAACTCGTGCTCCTCCTTGTTGTCGATCACCGGGATCGTGTTGATGAAGCCGTTGTTGATCAGCCCGGCGATATTCTCCACGTACTGCGGCCGCTTGTAGCCGTTGCAGACGATGAAGGTGTCCTTGTCCAACATCCCGCCATCGTATAGGGCGTTGATGATATGGATGTCGTAAGCCGACGAGGTTTCAAGGTTGATCTTGTTCTTGAGCGCCTCCTCCAGCACGAACGAGAAGTGCGAGCTTTTGGTGCAGTAGCAGTAGTTGTAGGTGCCCTTGTAATCGACCTTGGCCATGGCCACGTTGAAGATCTTCTTGGCCTTCTGTATCTGGGCGCTGATCTTGGGCAGGTAGGTGATCTTGAGCGGGGTGCCGTACTGCTTGATGATATCCATCAGCGGCACGTCGTGGAAGTTCAGGTTGCTGTCGACCACGGTGAATTCGTCCTGCGGGAACTCGAAAGTCTGCTCGATCAGGTCGATGTATTTGTTTTTCATCTGCGTCGGATTGGACGGTTAACGGGTTAAGTAACTGCGCTACTTCGGCCTTTTGGGGGCGATCCGTCCGAGCCGGATCCCGCAGGGTGCGAAAAATGTGGTGCAAATATGCAATCATTTTTCGGTTCCGCCATCATTCCCGGCCATAATTTTACACGGATCGCTCCCCTCTTGCGGCCGGGGCGGCGGGTTTCCGCTCCGGCCCGGCCCCCTGCGGCCGAAGTCGCCGTCGGCAGAACTGCAAAAACGGGGCCGCGCAGGCTCGTCCCGACAGGCGGTTTCGTCAGGAAATAAAAAAACGCGGAACAAACGGCCGGGATCGTGCTCCGGCGGGGCCGAAAATGGTGTCAGAAATTGGCGGTTTGATTTTTTTTTTGTAATCTTGGGTCAAAATAGAGGTATTGTCCATGGATAACAACTTACTGAAACAACTCATCGCGCAGCACCGGCGGGTGGTGATCCCGGACTTCGGCGCCTTCCTGAAAAAAGAGACGCCGGAGGGTGAGGAGCTGGTATTCAGTCCGTTCCTGCGCAAGGACGACGGAATGGTGACGGATGCCATCATGCGCGAATACGGCGTCGAGACCGAGGATGCGCGGGCCATGGTCGCCGAATTCGTCATTTACCTGAGGCAGTCGCTCGCATCGTCGGGCCGTTATTATATCGAGGGGGTGGGGATGCTGGCGGCGGACGCCAACGGCACGGTCACCCTCAAAGCGGGCGAGGCTCCGGAACCGGAGCCGGTCGAGACCGAGGCGGTGCCGGAACCGGAACCTGTGAGGGTGCAGCCGGGGCAACCGTTGCCGGGCGTGACGCGGCCGCAGTCGATACAGGTGCAGGGACAGCCGCAGGCGCAACCCGCCGCGGTGCCTCCGGTGCAGCAGATGCCGCAGCAGCCGGCGGGGAGTTATGCGGGCATGGCCCAGCAACCGCCGGTGCCGGGTTACCCGCAGCGGCCGGTGATGCCGGGGCAGCAGGCTTTTCCCCGCACGCAGCAGATTCCGCAACCGCAGCAGCAACCGATGCGGCCGCCCATGCCGGGACAGCAACAGCCGATGCGGCCGCCCATGCCGGGGCAGGCCCCGATGCCGCAAAGACAGCCGCCTATACCGCCGTCGCAGCGCCAGCCGCAAACGGGGATGGGAGGCGGCGGAATGCCGCCGCGCGGGCCGCAGGATATGAACCAACCGCCTCAACAGCCGATGCGGGCGCCTATGCCCGGTCCGAATGGCGGAGGACGGGGGCCGGGAATGCCGGGCGGGCCGAACGGCAAACCGGGACAGCCCGGTCGCAGGCCGGGGCCGCCGCGCCGCAGGCCGCAGAAGACCAAGACCGACGTGTGGCTGATCGTGGCCATTGTCGCGGCTTTGGTGGTGATCGCCATCATGATCTACGGCTTTATCAACACCGGCAAGGGCGACATCGACATGGAGATGATCAACGCCGCTATGGCTCCGGTGCAGGATTCCACGGCGCTGGCCGATCCGGGCGCGGGGGGAGTGTAGCTTGGCGCGCGCATGCCAGACATTTAACTTAAAGGGGTGGAGAGTTTCCGCCCTTTTTCTTTCATATCCGTAAAACAGACCCTATGAAAAAGACCCTTTTCCTGATGCTCCTCTCCCTGCCGGCGCTGGCTTGGGGACAGGTGCGCACCGTCGGTTTCGACGCTGCCGCGCAGAAGAATGGCGCCGTACCGCTGGACAGATACACGCTCGTGGCCGACGGCGTGCAGGGCGAAGCGCTGGACTTGACTGCGGCGGCGGCCTGCCGGGTGCCGTTGGAAATGGACTCGCTGGCATTCACGGTCAGGGGCCGGAAGTCTTACAGCGTCGCCGTCTGGGTGCGGACACCGAAAGGGCAGGTTCAGGGCGGTTCGGGTACCGTGATCGCCACCAATGCGGATAAGGCGGCCAAGGCCGGGGGATTCACCATCGGGGCGGCGGCGAACGGCTCATGGTACGCCGGTTTCACGGACAATGCCGGCAACAGCCTGTGGTACGAGCCGACCGCCGCGCGGCAGCCGATCAATGACGGGCGGTGGCACCTGTTGGCGGTCACTTACGACGGGAACCGGGGCAAGGCGCGGTTCTACTACGACGGCAGGAATGTGGCGATCTACAACCTGCGCGAATTGGGCGGCCTGAGCGGCGCGGGGAAGATACGGATCGGAGGCGGGGACGGGACGGAGTGGAACGCTTTCAACGGGCAGCTCGACGAGTTCGCCCTCTATGACGCGCAGCTGACGCCGGAAACGGTGTTCCGGCTCTACGCCTCCTATTATACGCGGGCGCGGCTGGAGCAGCTGCCGGAGCGGCGGGACAACCTGCGGCTGATGGGTTTCAATATCTGGCACGGCGGCAACGAGACGGGTTCCGAGGCGGGGCCGAAACGGGTGGCGGACATTATCCAGGATTCGGGAGCCGAGGTGGTGGGGCTGATCGAAACTTACGGTTCGGGGCCGAAGATCGCGGACGAACTGGGCTACTGCCTCTACCTGCACAGCTCGAACCTCTCGATTCTGAGCCGGTTCCCGATCGTGGAGACGGCGGATTTTTTCCGGCCTTTCAACTGTTCGGCGGCCAAAATACAGGTCAGCAAGACGCAGACGGTCAATTACATCAACCTTTGGCTGCACTACCTGCCGGACACGCGGCAACAGCTGCTGGACAAGGTGAGCGTGGACTCGATCGTGGCGGGGGAGTGGACTACGCGGGCGGCGGAGCTGGAGCAGATACTGAAGGAGGCGGATGATGCGGGTTTTATCGGCGGCAGCGTGCCGACTTTCGTGTCCGGCGATTTCAACATCGACTCGCACCTGGACTGGATCGAGTCGACGCGGGACGAGCACGAGGGCTACGTGGTGCCGTGGCCGACGAGCCTGCTGATGGAGCGGGCGGGGTTCACGGATTCGTACCGCAAGCTCTACCCGGACCCGAAAACGCATCCGTGCAAGACGTGGTCGCCGGCCTACACGCCTGAGGAGAATGGTTTCTATTACCGCATCGACTTCATTTTCTACAAGGGGCCGGGGGTGAAGCCGCGGGAGTCGCGGATGATCGACACGCACGGGGTGCGGTTCCCGTCGGACCATGCCGCAATGCTCACGGTTTTCGAATTATAACTATCAACCGTTCGTTTTATCTCTACCCGCACCGCACTGTCGCTTTCTTGAAAGAAAGCTCCGCAAAGAACTTCCGAGGATGCTTGCGCATCCTAAATCTATCACAGTCTCACTTTTGGCGCAACGGGCGGGGCTGGCTCAAAAGTCTTCCGGGCACCTTTTCTTCAGAATCGAGCAGCGTACCGAGACCAAAGACCGCTGGCGATCTTCGGCGAGGTAGCGCGAAGGTAAAAGGGACGGTTCCATACGGGTAATGATTAACCGAACAATAAAAAGCATGGGACTCGCATTTTTCCGCAATGGCAGACGTTGGCGGGGATGTCTGCCTGAAAAAACACAAGCCCCATGCGAAATGTTATATCCTTTTCCGGCAGGAACGCCGGGCGATATGCATGAGATTATGGTACAAAGATAATAACAAAACCGATAAACGGCAAAAAAATATTAAATTTACCTTTCAAAAACCCAAAAAAGACCCCTGTAACGACCCGCCGACGCCTATGAAACTCTATACCCTCTGCGGCCTCGCCGCACTCACCGCCGCCGCGACAGGCTGCCAAAATGCTATGACCATCAAGACAAAACCCTATCCCGTGGCCCGCATGGACACCACCGTGCAGGACAACTACCACGGCACCGTCGTGAAAGACCCTTACCGTTGGCTGGAGGACGACAACTCCGCCGAAACAGCCGCATGGGTCAAAGCCGAGAACGAAGTGACGCAGGACTATCTGTCTCGGATACCCTACCGCGGCCGGATCAAGGAGCGGCTCACGCAGCTCTACGACTATCCCAAAGAGGGGACGCCGTTCCGCGTAGGCGAATACTATTTCTTCTACAAGAACGACGGCTTGCAAAACCAAAGCGTGCTTTACTACCAGAAAGGATTGGAAGGGACACCTGAGGTATTCCTCGACCCGAATACCTTATCGGATAACGGGACGGTAGCTTTGAACACTGTCACATTCTCGAAAGATGACAAGTATACGGCCTACTCAGTGTCGAAATCGGGGTCGGACTGGGTCGAGATCTTCGTGATGGAGGTGGCCACGCGCAGGCAGCTGGCAGACAAGATCGAGTGGGTGAAGTTCAGCGGGGCGAGCTGGGGTCGGGACGGGTTCTATTACAGCCGCTACGACGCCCCGGCCGAAGGGGCGAGCGCCTACTCGGCCAAGAACGAATACCAGAAGGTCTATTTCCACAAATTGGGGACATCGCAGGCCGAAGACCAACTCGTTTACGAGGACAAGTCGCACCCGCTGCGCTATTTTTCGGGCTTCGTGAGCGACGATTTCAAGTGGCTGTTTATCGTGGGCTCGGAAGGAACGAGCGGCACGGAGATTCTTTATAAAAACACCGCTTTGCCGAATGCCCCGTTCAAGACGCTGTTCAAGGGGTTTGCCAACGACTATTCGATTATCGACTGCACGGACGGCCGGACATTGGTGCTGACCAATGACAATGCTCCGAACTTCCGGCTGGTGTCGGTGGATCTGAACGCGGCGGAGCCGGCATTGGGCATGCGGGATATGATCCCGCAGAGCGAAAACCTGTTGCAATGGGTGACCACGGCGGGCGGGGCTGTTTTTGCCGGCTACCTCAAGGACGCTTCGAGCCGGGTGTACCAGTACGACATGACGGGCCGCCAGGTGCGGGAGATCCCGCTGCCGGGGATCGGCACCGCGGGCGGATTCGAGGGGAAAGCGGAGGACAAGGAGGTCTTCTACGGCTTCAGCAGTTTCAACGTACCGCCGACCTCGTACCGCTACACGATTGCGGACGGCCAATCGACCCTGTACAGGCAGACGAAGGTCAATTTCGACGTCAGGGCGTTCGAGGTGGAACAGGTGTTCTACACCTCCAAGGATGGCACGCGGGTGCCGATGTTCCTGGTTTACAAGAAAGGCTTGAAAAAGGACGGGAGCAATCCGGTCTACCTCTATGCCTACGGCGGGTTCAACATCAGCCGCACGCCGGGTTTCTCGGCCTCCAATATCCTGCTGATGGAGCAGGGCGGGATCTATGCGCTGGCCAATATCCGCGGGGGCGGCGAGTACGGCGAGGCGTGGCACAGGGCCGGAATGCTGGAGAAGAAACAGAATGTGTTCGACGACTTTATCGCGGCGGGAGAGTACCTGATCGCCGAGAAGTACACCTCGCCGAAGAAGCTGGCCATCGCGGGCGGCTCGAACGGCGGGCTGCTGATCGGTGCGTGCCTCACGCAGCGGCCGGACCTCTACTGCGCGACGTTCCCGATGGTGGGGGTGCTGGACATGCTGCGCTACCACAAGTTCACGATCGGCTGGGGCTGGGCCGTGGAGTACGGCTCGTCGGACGATCCGGAGCAGTTCGGCTACTTGTATAAGTATTCGCCGCTGCACAACATCAAGCCGGGGACGTGCTACCCGCCGACGATGATCATGACGGCGGACCACGACGACCGGGTGGTACCGGCCCACTCGTTCAAGTTCGGCGCGACGCTCCAGGCGGCCCAGACGGTGGTTCCGGGTTGCGACAATCCGATCCTGCTGCGCGTGGAGTCGGACGCGGGGCACGGAGCGGGAAAACCGGTATCGAAGTCGATCCAGGAACAGGCGGACATCTGGTCGTTCTTCCTCTGGAATGCCGGCGTGCGGAATATTCAGTAACCTTTCGCTTACTCATGGAAAGCCTTACCCGTCGGGTAGGGCTTTTCTTTTTACCCAAGCGCCTGATACCGACGGGCATTTGCCGACGGTACCTCGTAAGAAAGCCGGGCGAAAACCGCCGGACAACGTTGTAGACTAACGAAAGCACCCTGTCCGCCATACCGCTATCCTCCCCAAACAGTTTCGGCCGACAGCGGCAGATGCGCCGCTGACACGATGACTCGACTGTTCGATCTTCGAGCCCGTGAGCAAAGGCATAGGGTTACCCATTCAGCGTTCAGATTGCAAACCCGGCCCGAATACCCGCGCCGCCTCTTGCGGAAC
Source organism: uncultured Rikenella sp. (assembly GCA_947627885.1). Taxonomy (GTDB): domain Bacteria; phylum Bacteroidota; class Bacteroidia; order Bacteroidales; family Rikenellaceae; genus Rikenella. The sequence continues at coordinate 4,516 of CANQXP010000061.1, read as the reverse complement.
AGACGCTTCTATCCCCGTTACCGGTAGCGTTTCAGGCGATCGGTTTTTACCAGCGGAAAGTGATCGCCAGTTGAAGTGCCAATGCACCCGACATGCTGCGGTGGGATTTTTTGTTCAGCTCGGTCAGTTTCACCGACTGCATCTGGTAGCCCACAGAGAGGCTGTAGGCAATATCGCTGCGGTCGACCACGGCGGCTCCCCCCGCAAAACGTAAGAGCACACCTTTATCGGTGAAAATGCGGGACTTGTCGTCATCATAGGTGGAGGTCGGGAAGTTGTATCCGATCCGCATGTCGAGGAACGGCCGCACCCCGTGGTTGCGGAAATAACCCCGGATATCGGCGAAAACCGCGCATCCCGTCGTGTTGACCTTTTTGGACATCCCCTTATTGATATCCTGCATGCTGTTGATCCCTCCGCCAACACCCAAAAACAGGTATTGGTTCACGCCGTAACGCAGGTTGATCCCCACCTCGTAGCGGTCTTTGCCGTCGGCCCCTACGCCGAAGCCGTAATCGCCGTAGAAACCGAACTCCCACCGGCAGGGATCTTTCCATTGCGGGTCGTAGCGTTGGCGGAAAATCCACGGATGGGGCCGCTCCCGCCAGCGTTTGCCTTCCCTGTCGCGCCGAACGGCAGTGACGTCGTTGTACCATACCGGCTGATTGCCCGACACAGTCTGTAACTCTACGATCTTGCCGTCGGGACTGACGTAAAGGATATTCCCTGCGACGGTCGAGCCGTTGCGCAGTTTCATCTGGACGCTGCGGTTTCCGGTTCCGGCGGGCGTTTCCGGATGCTGGGCCCTGACCGGCAGGCAAAATGCCAGGACGAGCCATGTCGAAATGAGTAAGGGTTTCATGGCGGGTGGAAATTAAGTTTACCATAAAGATAAGTAAAATTTCCGGAACCCGTATCGGTCGGCGAAACAAAAAAGCGGCTTCCGGTATTAACCGGGAGCCGCAAGGGATTGCCGTATAAGATCTGAAGTGCGTTAGAAGCGGATACCTGCCGTAAACTGGAATACGCCATTGCGCGAATTGCCTTCCTTCATGGCATGGCTGACCCCGAAGTTGTACCGTGCGTCGAGCACCAGGCGTCCCCAGTCGTAAGAGATACCCACCGGTATCGCTACGTCCGCGGTATGGAACTGTCCGGCGATGCCCTGATTGGTGGTGATGCCGCCCGTTTCGACCAATTGGCGGGCGCCGAGGCAGAAGCCTACCTGCACACCGGTCTTAAGGGCCAGGCCGCGGGTCACGTAGAAGTTAGCCAGCAGCGGAACGTTCAGGTATTCGGTCTTGATTTTGTTCTTCATTTCGACGCCGGCTACGGTATGCTCTTTCATACCGCCCTGACGCGAATAGAGGACTTCCAGAGAGAGGGCGAACCAATTGGCGGTACGTACCTGGCCGAACATACCGGCGGTGAAGCTCACTTTCGAGTTCAGGTCGAGATTGCTCATGGTGGTGACGTTCAGCCCCGCCTTGGGACCCCAGCTAAAACCCTCCACCCAGTCGAAATTCTGGGCGGAAGCGGTACTGGTTCCAGCCATAATGGCCGCAGTCGCGGCGATCAGAGATAAAACAATTTTTTTCATAGCTTTTAGTTGTTTAAGGTAATTTATATATGTTAGGTCGAAAAAATTTCCTTATAACGAACCGCCAACGCCCAGCAAAGTTTCCATAGAGAAAATTTCCAGCATGATCGATTCTGCTTTTACGCCTATTATCAAAGTCCGTGCCGCTGCTCGTTCCAACCGGACGTCGTTTCGAAAATCGGTACACGGGCTGCCGGCGGCTTTATAGGCCGCTTCCTTGGCGCACCAGACCAGCAGGGCAGGATTTTCAGGAAAAACGGCGGCGGCCACAGCGATCTCTCCCGGCGACGCTATGCGTCCGGCAGCCTGTTCCGCGCAACGGCCTATGGGTTCGATGTCCACGCCGCACGGCCCCCCCGAGGAGACCATCAGTGCCGCCCAGCCCATCGTATGTGAAATGGAGATATGCAACTTTCCGGCCGAAGATGACACCGGCAGCAGCAGCGGCCGTCCCGACGGCTCGTAGCCGATCCGGCCGCCCAGCTCCTCGGCGGCCAGCACCCGCGCACCCAGCCACTCTTTCCGGCGTTGAGCCTGCGCCGGTAGGAAAGAAGCGTACCGCATTCGTTCGTCCGCCGTCAGGCACGCACGGGCGAGCAGCTCCGCTTCCGGAATATCCGCCAGCGGAAGCAGGTACACGGCGGCGCCGCCCAGCTGCCGTTTAATTGTCGCTGCCGTCGCCATCGGAGGTGTCGTCGGAAATCAGGGTCACCTCCACCTTGGTGATCCGCCGGTTCTCGACGCGCTGGGCCTTGAGTTCGATGTTGTCGTAATCGACGCTTTCGCCTTCGCAGAAGAACTCGCCGCGTATTTCGAGCATCAGCCCGGCCAGCGTATCGGCGTCGCCGCGCACGGAGTCCAGAAAGGTGTCAGGCAGCTCCAGCGCGCGCAGGAAATCGCCCAGGTGGGTACGCCCCTCAAAAATGTAGTGGTTGGCGTCTATCCGCTCGTACTGCGCCGCCTCGACATCCGACTCGTCTGCGATCTCGCCCACGATCTCCTCCAGGATGTCCTCCAGCGAAACGATCCCCAGCGTGCCGCCGTATTCGTCCACCACCACAGCGATATGGATCTTCCGTTTCTGGAAATCCTCCAGCAGGTCGTTGATCTTCTTGTGCTCAGGCACGAAGTAGGCCGGGCGCAGGAGCTGCTGCCAACTGAAGCCGTCTCCCTCGCCCAGGTGCGGCAAGAGGTCTTTCACATAGAGGACGCCCTTGATGTCGTCGAGGTTCTCGTTATAGACCGGGATGCGCGAGAATCCGCTCTTGACCACCGTCTCTTTGACCTCGGCAAATGATACGCCCTGTTCCAGCGCCACCACGTCGATGCGCGGTTTCATGATCTGGTCCACCTCGGTGCGGACGAAGCGCACGATGCCGGTCAGCATCTTCTTGTCGTCGGCCGAATCGGCCTCCGCGATCTCGATGGCGTCGGTCAGCTCGCTCATCGACAGGTTGGCCTGTTTTTTGGCCAGCGCGTTGGTAATGGTGCCGCCCGCCTTGATCAGAATGGCCGACAGCGGCTTGAAGAACCGTTGCAGCGAGAGCAGCGGCAGGGCCATCCGCCGGGAGAAAGACAAGGTGTTGTAGGCCGCGAATATCTTGGGCATGATCTCGCCGAAGAGCAGCAGGACAAAGGTCACGATAATGACTTTGACGACAAATTCCAACGCCGTCGCCTGCCCGAAAGCGACGATGAGGTCGATGATGGAGTTGGCCATCAGGATGGCCCCGATATTGACCAGATTGTTGGTTATCAGGATCGTGGACAGCAACCGGTCCTTGTCGTCCAGCAGCTTGACGGCGGCTTGGGATTGTTTGGTCTCCGACTCTTCGAGTTCGCGCACGTCGCCCGGCGAGAGGGAGAAAAATGCGGTTTCGGAACCCGACACCAACGCCGATACGGTCAGCAGCGCCGCCAGCACCAGCAGCATCCAGATCAGGTGGGGCGTAAAGGCTAAAAATTCGACCCCTTGTAAATAGTCGTCCATAGATGGGGCAAAGATAGCGATTTTTTGTCCATTTAGTCAGGAGAAGGGGCGTCACCGCATCGGGCGAGCGTCGAGTGTGGAACTGATCTTGAGCTGTACCGTTTCGTCGTAAACCGTAACGATCCCCGTCAGCGTCACCGCGCCTTCGGGCAGCAGGTCGTCCGCGAAAGAGGCGTAAGGACTGGTATAGACTTGCAACGAACTGCCCCGCCCCTCCGAATAGGTCTGCTCGCCGCTCCATGTATGCCCGCCTCCCTGCGTGAAACGGCCTCCCGTCACCCGCACCAGCCGTCCGGCGAGCTCCGGCGTCACTTCCGGCACGGTCAGCTCCAGCGTATCGACGGAGCTGGAAACGGATGTGCCGCTGCGCACCATGATTTTCCGGAGCAAGGCGTCAGAAGCGATGTAATCGATCCCTTGGGCGTATCCCGGTTCGGGAGCGCCTACGGCCAGCATCCCTTCCCAAAGACCCGCCCGCAACCCGTCGAGCCGCAGGGTCACCTGCTCTCCGGGCCGGTAGGCAGTGTAGGTGTCGAAAGTCCCCGTAAGGACTGCCAGCGGCGTTTCGTCCTGCTGGATGACCAGCATGCGGTAGAAATTCCCGGCCGAATCGGAGGTGGTGACCGTACCGCTGACGATGGTGCCGTCCGGCAGGTCGGCACCTCCGCTACGGTAGAATCGCTCCACGCTGGCAAGGGTGGTGTTGGCCGTCCACGCGGGCGGCTCCGGCTCGCGCAGCTCCCCGAAACGGTCGTAACCGCAGCCGGTGAGCCACAGGCCTATTAATATAAGGTATAGAAACGATGCGTACCGCATGTGACGTCGGGGTTTATCGGTTGTAAAGATAGGTTTTTCCGCGATCCGCAACCTCTCCGGCTTCTATTTCGCAGGCCTGCAGAATGACTGGACTGCGCCACAAAACAGCG
>CANQXP010000060.1 GCA_947627885.1 uncultured Rikenella sp. | reverse complement strand
GAGGCAACCGTCCCTTTCTTGAAAGAAAGGGACCCAAAGAACTTTTGAGCCAGCTGCGCTACTCCTTAGGCTCCGCAGTCACCCGCTTTGGGTTGTGGCAATGGGCCGCTTTACGTTATAAAAGCCTTTTGCGGCCCATTGTCCACAGCCCAAAAGAAAGGGTAGTTACAGCCATAGCATCCCAACGGGATGCGCTCGAAAGTTTTTTTGGTTCTTTTTGTTCACAAAAAGAACAGTACCCTCAAACTCTAAAAAGAGCAAAGGAAAAATAATTATCTTTACGGATATGAAATACAGCATAGCCCTGTCGCTCGTGCCGCGTGTGGGCAGCAAGAATATGCGGCGACTGCTGGCCGGGTTCGGCAGCGCCGAAGCCGTTATGGAGGCCGGTGTCGAACAGTTGATGGAAGCCGGAGCCTCGCTGCGCACCGCGCAGGAGATCGCCTCCGGACAAAGCATACCCCGCGCCATGAGCATCCTCGACCTGTGCGAACGCACCGGCGTAAGAGTCCTCACCCTCGGCATGCCCGACTTTCCGAGGGCGTTCGCCGAGTGTCCCGACGCGCCTTGCGTCCTGTACGTGCGCGGCGGTATCGACTTCAACAGCGGGAAATGGCTCTCCGTGGTCGGAACGCGGAACGCCACCCCGAACGGGATCGCCGCCACCGGGCGCGTGGTGCGCGACGTCGCCCTGCTCTTCCCCGACGCCGTGATCGTCAGCGGACTGGCCTTCGGCATCGACAAAGCGGCCCACGCCGCAGCCCTGCAATACCGGCTCGGAACCGTCGCCGTCATGGCCGGCTGGGTGGACGACATCGTGCCCAAAACACACTACTACCTCGCCCGGCAGATCCTCGATGCCGGCGGGGCCATCGTTTCGGACATGCCGCCGGGAACGGTGATCGACCGGGGCAACTTCCTGAGCCGCAACCGACTGGTCGCCGGGCTGAGCGAAGCGACCGTCGTCGTCGAATCGGCGGCCAAAGGAGGCTCGCTGGTGACGGCGGACATCGCGGTGAGTTACAACAAAGAACTTTTTGCCCTGCCGGGCGCCATCGGCGAGCCGATGAGCGAGGGTACCAATATGCTGATCCGCTCCAACAAAGCCATCATGTACCAAAGCGCTGAGGACGTGGCGCAAGCTTTGGGCTGGAAAAGGACGGCAGCCGTTCCGGCGCAGGCGGTTTCTCTCGCGCCGCGGCTGCGGCAGGCTTACGAAGATTTTCCGGACGGGGCCCGGCTCGACGCCGAAAGCCTCGCCGACCTGTGGAACGTGCCGCTCTGGGAGGCTTCCAGCATCGTGGGACAGCTCCGGGCAAGGGGGCTGCTGGCGGCCGATCCGTATAAATGCTACTATAAAATCTGAAAATTATGAAAAAAGTCATGATCACCGGCGCCACCGGGCTGGTCGGCACCCACCTGATCGCCGATCTGCTCGGCAGGGCGGGCGCCGAGGGGGCGGAAGAATATCGCATCACGGCGGTAGCCCACTCGGACGAGTCGTGGAAAAAACTCGACTGGCTGCTGCTGAAACGCGGGCTGGCCGGCGGCCCGCACCGGCGGGTGGTGGCCGGACTGGAATATATCGACGACTGCCGCGAATTGATGCGGGAAGAGCGTCCGGACATCGTCTTCAACTGCGCCGCGCGGGTGGCGGTCGGCAAGGCCCGCGACGGCGAGAAGCTGGTCACGCGGAATGTGGAGATCACCCACAACGTGGTCACAGCGGCGCTGGAGATGCCGGAGGAAGAACGACCGCTGCTGGTCCACGTCAGCTCGGTGGCGGCGCTGGGGGGAACGGCGGGGCCGTCGGGGTGCATCGACGAGAGCGCCGTGATGGAGAACCTGGCGGGGGCTTCGGCCTACGCGCGGAGCAAATTCCTGTCGGAGAACGAGGTGTGGAGGGCGGCGGCGCACGGGCTGCGGGTGGCGGTGGTCAATCCGGCGGTTATCGTCGGGGCCATGGCTCCGCAGTCGGGATTTTGGCTGAACGAGCTGTTCAAGGCCATGCGCAAAGGGGCCAACCGTTTCTGGATCGAAGGCGAAACGGCATTTGTGGCGGCGGACGACGTGGCGCGGGCTATGGTTCTGCTGGCCGAAACGCCCCGGGCGTGGGGCAAACGGTATATCCTTTCGGCCGAGAACCTCCCTTACCGCCGCTTCCTGAACCAGGTCGCACAGGCGCTGGACCTGCCGCGGCCGCGCATTCGGCTGCCCCGCTGGCTGATGCGCATGGCGGTGCCGTTCGCCCCCTCCATGGCGGCGGTCATCGCCCCGCACAAGCGGTTCGACGGTTCGGGGATTATGCGGGCCGTCGGGCTGCGGTACACCGATTTGGCCGCCACTGTGTCGGAAATAGCCGCCACGGCTGAAAAAATTTGATATTTCGGAGAAAAATCCCGACATTTGCACCCTGTTTTATTCACACAACTGATTAAAAAGCAATGAAAGTTTGTCAAATCACCGGGAAGAGCGCGCAGGTCGGCAACAACGTGTCGCACTCCAACAAGAAGAGCAAGCGCCGCTTCAGCCCGAACCTGAAGAGCAAGCGTTTCTTCCTCGAAGAGGAAAACCGCTGGGTGACTCTGAAAGTATCGGCTGCGGCTATGCGCACCATCAACAAGAACGGCTTGAGCAAGGCGCTGAAAGAGGCTGCCGCGCTGCCTAAAGTTTATTAATCCGTCAGGGAGACACAAAAGAAATGGCTAAAAAAGGAAACCGTGTTCAGGTGATCCTCGAGTGCACCGAGCACAAGGAGAGCGGGATGCCGGGTATGTCGCGCTACATCACCACCAAGAACAAGAAAAACACCCCGGACCGTATGGAACGTAAAAAGTACAACCCCATACTGAAACGAGTAACCATCCACCGCGAAATTAAGTAATCATGGCAAAGAAGGTAGTCGCAACGCTCAAAACCGCAGCTAACGGCAAAAGCGTGACCAAATGCATCAAAATGGTGAAATCGGAGAAGACCGGCGCTTACACGTTCAAGACCGAAATCGTCCCGAACGAGGAAGTGAAAGATTTCTTCGCCAAGAAGTAATCCTGTTTATTCCCATTTTGCAGGGGCAACTCTTATTTCGCCCCGTTTTGTGACGCTTTTCCCGCACGGGACCCGTCACAAAAAAGCGGCCTCCGTTCGAGAGGCCGCTTTTTTATTGCCTTGGATCTACCGGCCGTTACACCGCGGCCTGTTCCGTATCATTTTTTTAGGGGGGGGCTTTAGGGTGGCAATTTATCGTCCTGCCCGCCGGCCGCGTGTGGGAGATTTCGGAGGGCTGCCGCTGGTGCGGGATCGAACAGGAGCCTCATCCTTTTCGCCGGAGCCAGCGAAGGCCGCATCGAGCCCAGCAAGAGTTAACTGCGCTTCGCTTGTTTTGGCTTCGCCTTCCTCGTGCTACCTCCCCATAGCCCGCCAGCGGTCTCTGGTTTCGGTACGCTACTCGGTTCCTCCTCGCCGTTTGGCCAAGCGAATATATTCGCTTGGCGCTCACTGGCAGCGTCGGTTGCAGGCCTCCGCCCGGGGTGGCGGCCCTGTTGCGGCTTTTGTCACGGTTGGCATAGCCCCAATGGGTGCCAGCGCGCACGGCCGCCGCTGATGCGGGAACTGAGTTACCACTCTCGGATTCGGGCCGCCGCCACCGGGCGGACGCCGAAGGCGCTTGGCGGCAGGCCCGGCGACTTTGGCAAGTCGCGCCATTCGCTCATCATCTTACCGAGGGTTCGGGCCGGAACCAGCGAAGGCCAGACGAGCTTTGCGAATTGCAGACCTCCGCATGGAGTGGCTCCGGCCTGCCCGCTGGCGCGGGAACAAGCTGCGATCATAACCTGCCGAGCTGTTCAGGAAATTTACAGCTCTTCGTGCCTGCCTGAAGGCACCTGCGGCTCCAGGCAGAAGCAACAAGGCACTTTTTTGATAATCTTTAACCGTTTCGGAGGCCAGCGCCTGCGTGGGCACGCTGGCCATCGCTGGCGCGCAAGCATTGTCTGTTTTACCGGCTGTAACTACCCGATTCGGGCCGCCCACGCCCCCCACAGGGCGGCCCGCCGTTGACACGGGGACTTTACATTCTTCCGCGGGCCGAAACCTTCCGCAGCGGAGATCCGGTGCCTCCGGGTAAAACCCCGGCAAGAAAAATCCCCTTCCTTCCCGCAACGGGAAGAAAGGGGAGAGAGCCAAGGCCCGAAAAAAGCCCATCGACCACTACATACCCCCGAAATAGGGAGTCAGCAGGGCCGTGATCTCCTTCTGACCGTTTTGCCCGGCGATCAGATACAGGTTGTAAAGCGTGCGCAGCCTATCCATCGTCTCGCTCTCCACCAGCTTTTTCTTATTGCCCGTGAAGCGGTCGAAATAGTCCACGTACTCCATCAGGATCTTGCTCGACTTGAGCGCCAGGGCGTTGCCCTTGTCATACGCGCCGGCCTTGTAGTAAGCCTCCACGATGAACGGCACCATATCGTCCATCCGAAGTTGTTCGAGCGGCATCTCCTGCATCGCCCGGTCCAGCACCTCCACGGCCCGCACGGTATCCCCCTTGGCGGTCAGCTCGTTGGCCAGCCGCGCGAACGACGAGCGCAGCTGCGACGTGGCGAAGGTATTGGTCACGAACGCGTCCACGTAGACCCGCGGGTCGCTGACATTCCCGTAACGGTATTTGTGCATCAGGTTGTCGTACAGGGTTTCCGTGTCGATCCGCCCGACGCCGAACGAGCGTTCGATCGGCGACTTGATCGGCACCAGCCGGTAAGCCGCCCCGTCCTGCTGGAGGTACGACCACGAATCGCCGGTCTGGCTGTCGTAATGCACCAAGCCCCAATTCATCAGGTCGGCCGCCGAGGTGAAGTGGATCGGCCGCGTCCAGTCGTTCGACGCCAGCAGGTCGAGGAAGACCATCTCGCCTGAGAAGAGAACCGACTTGGACGGGTTGATATTGATATAGATCGTGTCTTCGATCAGGTCGGCATCCTCCGGACGCACGATCCCGCTCTTGATGACATTCTCCTTGTTGACCGGAACCGCAATACGCCGGGCCGGAACCATATCGTAGGTATTCCCCGCCCGGTCGACCAGCTGCGTGCGCGGGTCGTCGCTGTTTACCACCTCCATCACCTCTTTGGCCGTCCACACGCTGCCGTCCGGTTTGGCGATCTCCTGTATGGGGAACTGCCCCATCGCATCCCCGTAGTACTTATGCCGAGGCATCGAATGCGGAATCGGTTCCGACTCGTTGGCCTTCATCCGCATCTGGTCGATATACCAGTCGCCGCCGATGTACGACGAGTTCATCACCCGCACGTCCGGCCGCACGTTCTCGACCTCCTGGTTATACCAAAGCGGGAAGGTGTCGTTGTCCCCGTAGTCGATGATGATCCCGTTGGGCAGCACGCTTTCCAGATAGTTGTAGCCCATGTCCCGCGCCACGTAACGGTGGCTGCGGTCGTGGTCGTCCCAGTTCTGCACCGCCAGCACCGTCGGCACCGAAGCGCACACGACGAAGGCCACGAGGGCCGCCGCCCGTCCGTTGGTTTTGAATGCCTTCCGGTGCAATATGTCGTACACCCACAGCAAGCCCAGCCCGATCCAGATGGCGAAAGCGTAGAACGAACCGGCGTAGGCATAATCCCGCTCGCGCGGCTGTAACGGCGTCTGGTTCAGGTAGAGAATAATGGCCAGCCCGGTCATGAAGAAGAGCAGGAACACCACCAGGAAATTGCGCCCGTCGCGCTTGAGCTGGTAGAAGAAGCCGATCAGTCCCAATATAAAGGGCAGGAAATAATAGGTGTTGTGCCCCTTGTTGGCCGCCATTTCGGACGGCAGGTTATCCTGCGGGCCGAGGTAGAGCTCGTCGATCGGGTCGATGCCGCTGAGCCAGTTGCCGTCGATGACGGTGTTGTTCTGGATATCGCTCTGCCGTCCCACAAAGTTCCACAGGAAGTAGCGCCAGTACATATTGTTGAGCTGGTAGGTGAAGAAGAACTTGAGGTTCTCGCCGAAAGTCGGGATCGTCACCATCTGCCCGTCCTCGGTGCGCACCCTGCGCCCCTTGACGTCCGCCCAACGCTTGTACTCCGCCACATGGCTCGACGGCATGTCGCTGTACATGCGCGGGAATAGCATCTGGGTGTTCTTGTCGTATTCGTACCCGACCACCCGGTCCACCGATTTGTACTTGCCGTCCTCATCGATAAAATAAGAGGTGTTGAATTTGGTGTCGACCCTGGGCGAGGCATAGGTCTGCCCGTACAACAGCGGCCGGCTGCCGTACTGTTCGCGGTTGAGGAAGGCTTTCAGCGCATACGGGTCGCTGGGGTTGTTGCTGTTCATCGGCGGATTGATGCTCGCGCGGATCAGCACGATGCCGTAGGTGGAGATACCGACGATCACCATCGCGGCGGAGAGCAGGACGGTGTTCCACCCGGCTTTCCCGGCGCGCTGGGTTTTCCAGATACCCCAACCGAGCGCGGCCAGCAACAGCACGACGAAAGTCGTCAGCCCGCTGTTTACGCCGAGCCCGAAGCCGTTCACGAAGATACGGTCCACCAAAGCCCCGACGGAAACTACGGTAGGCGTCAGCAGATAGAACGCCCCGGTCAGCAAGATGGATACAATCCCCGGCTTCCACAGGTCGGCTTTCTTGCGGCCCGGAAATTTCTTGAAGTAGTAGATGAAGACCAGGGCGGGAATGGCCAGCAAGTTCAGGATGTGCGCCCCCACGGACAAGCCCATCAGGTAGGCGATCAGCACGAGCCAGCGGTTGCTGCCGGGCCGGTCTGCGACATTCTCCCACTTGAGTATCGCCCAGAAGACGACGGCCGTGAACAGGGACGACAGGGCGTAGACCTCGGCCTCGACCGCGGAGAACCAGAAGGTGTCGGTCCAGGTATAGGCCAGCGATCCGATGGCTGCGGCGCCGATAATGGCCCAGCTTTGCCCGTCGGTCAGCTCGGACTCCTCCTTGCGGTACATGCGCCGGCCGAGGTGGGCGATGCTCCAGAACAGGAAAGCGATGGTCAGCCCGCTCTCCAGCGCGGAAAGCGAATTGATGGCTATCGCCACGTTGGACGGGTCGCCTGCAAAGATGGCTCCCAACCGGTTGATCAGGAAGAAGAAAGGGGTTCCGGGAGGATGCCCGACTTCCAGTTTGTAGGAGGTGGCGATGAACTCACTGCAGTCCCACAGGCTGGCGCTGGGTTCCATGGTGAGCAGGTAGGTGAGGCTGGCGATCGCGAAAACGATCCACCCGCCCCAAAGGCTGCGCTTGCTGAAGCTGCTCATTGGCTATCGGATTTGTTGTTTGTATGCGGTTCGAGGGGGCTAAGTTAAGCTTTTTTTGCCGATTTGCATGCCTGCCGCCGCTGGCAAGCTATTTGCATGAATGTACGTTGAAATTATTGCTGTTTCCTTTGGGTTGGCTTTCTTTCAAGAAAGGGCCTAAAGACTTTTGAACCAGCTGCGCTACTCCTTTATCTTCGCAAAGCTCAGTTATGTAGAGCCGGAGCCAGCGAGGCCCAACAAGCGCAGCGCGGTTGCAGGCCTTCGCCGGGGGTGGCTCCGGCCTGCGCGGCTCGCGTTGCTCGCCGCAAAACCGCGTAGTTACAGCCCGGAAGCCCAACGGGCCCGCTTTTTTTAACCGAGCAGCGTACCGAGACCAAAGACCGCTGGCGGACTTTGGCGAGGTAGCGCGAGGAAAACACAGTTAAAAAGCGGCAGTTCTCTCAAACACAAGAACAAGAATAAAATTTAAACGTACATCTTATGAAAACGATATTGCACAAAGCGCACAGCCGCGGTTTTTTCGACCACGGATGGCTCAAGACCCGCCACACCTTCAGTTTCGCCGACTACTACGACCCCGCGCGCGTACACTTCGGCGCCCTGCGCGTACTCAACGACGACCATGTCGCCCCCGACAACGGTTTCGGCGTGCATCCCCACAGCAACATGGAGATCGTCACCCTCCCCCTCAACGGCGAACTGACCCACGGCGACAGCATGGGCCACAGCGAAACCATCGAAAGCGGCATGATACAAGTGATGAGCGCCGGGCGCGGCGTGCGCCACAGCGAGATGAACAAAAACCCCAACCGGCCCGTCGAATTCCTCCAGATATGGGTGATCCCCGACCGCGAGAATGTCGAGCCCCGGTACGAAAACGCCGTGATCGCCGACCTGCTTCGCAAGAACGAGATCAACACCATCGTCGAGCCCTATCCCGGCAACGGCAAGATCCCATGGATCTACCAGCAGGCCTGGTTCTCGATCGGCAAGCTCGAAAAAGGCACCGAAACGACCTACCGATTCCACTCGCAGGAGAGCCACGGCACCTACGTCTTTATGTTGAGCGGCAGCGCCGAAGTGGCCGGGATCGAGCTGTCGAAACGCGACGGCCTCGGCGTCAGCGAAACCCAGGAGACTACCATCCGGGCCATCACCGACACCCATATCCTGCTGATCGAAGTGCCGGCAGTCTGACCCCTCTTTTATCCGCCGCGCCGCACCCACCGGCCGTCGGCGGATACAACAAGGGCTGTCATTCCTTTATGAAGGAATGGCAGCCCTGCTTTTTTACAACGTTTTGACAGCGTCGGTCAGCCGCCGGAAATCGGCCGGGAAAACATCACCGATATTCCCGATGCGGAAGGTGTCCGCCTCCGAGATTTTGCCCGGATAGATCACGAACCCTTCGGCCTTCAGCTTCGCGTAGAACTCCGGAAAACAGAAGTCCGCCGACGGGTAGAGGAACGAGGTGATGACCGGCGACTGGATGCCGTCATCCAGCAGCGTCTTGAATCCCGCTTCGCGCATCCCCTTCACCAGCGTGTCGTGGTTTTCCCGATAACGGGCATAACGCGCCTGCACACCGCCCTCCGCTTTCAGCTCCTGCAAAGCCTGGTAAAAAGCATGCACCACATGGGTCGGCGAGGTGAAACGCCACTTGCCGCCGCCTTGCTCCATCGCCTCCCACTGGTCGTAAATGTCCAGCGACAGCGAACGGGACGCCCCTTTGCATCTCTCCAATTCCGTGCGGCGGGCGATCACGAAGCAGAAGCCGGGAACCCCCTGAATACATTTATTGGCGCTGCTGATCAGGAAGTCGATGCCGAGCCCCCGGATGTCGATGGGGATGCCGCCGAAGCTGCTCATCGCATCGACGATCAGGGTCAGCCCCGCCCCCTTCACGACCGGGGCGATCTCCTCGATCGGGTTGAGGATGCCGGTGGTGGTTTCGCAATGCACCACCGAGAAGTGGGTGACGCCGGGGTTTTCGGCTATGGCTTTCTTCACGATGGCCGGGGTGACTTGCCCGGTCTCTTTCAGGGCCACATGGACATGCGGGATTCCGGCGCAGCGAGCGATATCGGCCATGCGCTGTCCATAGGCTCCATTACTGACGATCAACAGTTTATCGGTCGGCCGCACGGCACAGGTAATGGTGGCTTCGACGCCGTAAGTGCCGCTTCCCTGCAACAGGACGGTGGTATAGGTGCCGTCCTTCGGGTCGAGCCCGGCAATTTCGAGCAGCCCCTCGCGCAGGGGGGTCACCACGCCGAGGTTGTAGTCTTTGTCCCAGGTACACCAGTCCTGCAACATGGCCTCCCGGACGGTTTCGGAGGTGCTCAGCGGACCGGGGGTCAGCAAAAGGTAATTTCTCATATTCTGTTATTTTTCAATTTTATTTTCGCAAAGGCGGAGTTTTAGGGTAAAACAAGCAAAATACCGTACTCCCACTTTGTATTTTTTGTCACGAGCCAATAGAGAGTTCGGGGCAGCGACTGGTTTTGCAATCTCGGTGGCGAGCGCCTGCGTGGGACTTGTCCCGCGCGCGGGGAGGCGCGGGCCACCGCTGACGCGGGAACTTTGCTCCTTCGGTTCCGGACTGGCCGCTGCCATAACAATAGTTATCCATTCATCCGGGCATTGATCCCCTCGATGCAGGCGGGCAGTTCGGTGATGTTGTCCAGCACGAAGTCGGCCCCGGCTGCGATCATCTTTTGGCGCACTTTGGCTTTCATTTCGGCCAGCTGCACGGGGGGCATAGCAGCATATTCCGCTTCATCGAGGCCGAGTTCGTTGCTGCCCGTCACGATCCCCACCGACCAGACTTTGGCGTTCAGCCCCTCGCGGATGTCGGCGATCGTGTCGCCCACCTTCACCACGCACTCCGGCGAGTCGATCGCCAGGTTGATCATATTCTTGTAGATCATGTAGGGCGCAGGCCGTCCGGCAGGTAGGCCGTCTGGGGTCACAAGGTTGTCCACCGTGTAGCCTTTGGCCGCTGCGGCGGGACGGACGACCTCCATCATGGCGGCGGTGAAACCGGTGGTGGAACCGACCTTCAGCCCTTTGGCCCGCAGCTCAGCGATGGTGCCGATCACGCCGGGGATCGGGTCGGTATATTCGGCCAGCGAGGCGAACAGGTGTTTTTCGAAAGCGGCGTTCATCGCTTTCACATCCTCTTCGTTCCACGCGCGACCATGCGCGGCGCGGAATTTCGCGTCCACGTCGGCCATTTGCAGGATCGTCCGGATATGGTCGATCTTGAGCATCCCCATCGGCTCGCGCGCCTGCGCATAGCTGATGTCGATGCCCCACTCCCGGAACATTTTGAGGAAAGCTCCCAGCGGAGCGAAACACCCGAAATCGACGGCCGTCCCGGCCCAGTCCATCACGATACCCTGTACTTGTTTCATTGTATAATCGGATTTAATTTACTATTCCGCGACAGCGCAGCCGTTGGCTGTCCTATTGGCTGTAAGTACCCGCGGCGCAAGGCCAAACACGTAAGAATTGCTTTTAACTGTATGCTCTTTCCGATACCGTCGCAGAATCAGCACCAAAGTTATTAAGAATGCCGCTCCGCAAAACACCCCGACGCACCCGGCCAGCAGGTTGTAGAACGCCAGCCAGTCGAGGTGAGGCGTGCCGAACTCCCGGATCATCAGCACGCAGACCGTACCCGTATAGCCGATGGCGTCGATGGTGGCGATAAAGAAACCGACGTTGCCCTTCACCTTGAAACAGGCGATAAAACGGTCGAAAAAGAGGGTCTGGAACGCCAGGTAACCGATATAGAGGCAGAGGCTCTGCACGAACAGCCACGTCACGGGACTGAGTTTCACCGCGTCGTACCCGAACGAGACGACTGCCATCACGACAGCCCCGGCGACGACCAGCACCAAAAGAATGGCCAAAGCCCGGATGTTCTTTTTCACGAGGGTCATCCCGGCGAACAGCAGCAGGATAATGCCCGTCACGACACTGTCCAGCCGGGCGAAAAACCAGGAAGAATAGCCCGTGGTGTCGAAGATATTGACCAGGAAATCTTCCTTCACGTCGCGCAGCATCACGAGCAGGAGGTTACCGACGAATAGCAGGGCAAGGATGGGCAGGAATTGTCGCAGGACGCTTTTCCGGTCGGTGCCATCCATTGCGGTGCGTTCACTCTTGCGCTTAATATCCTTTTTAGTGGGCTGCGGCAACCGGCTGAGCGTCCACGCCAGCAGGCAGAGCAGCGGAAAGGCGATGCCGCCGATCACGGCGGGCATCCAGAATTCGCTGATCCCGAGGTTGTTCATGGCGAACAATCCCAGCGATTTGGCGGTGCCGGAGCTGACCACGATGCTGATCCCCAGCAGGCTGGCCAGCAGGTCGGTGAGCCTGCGTCCCTCGATAAAGCTGAAGATCACGCCCCACATGCACCCCAGCGCGAGGCCGTTGAAAAACATGGCGAACATATTCCACGGCCGGGGCAACAGCCCGAAAGCCACCAGCGCCAGCTCGGCCATAAGTCCCATAGAAGCGATAAAGGCCAGCCGCCGGGGCCGCCGAAGCTCGGAAATGATCTTGATCCCGGCGAACTTGGCGATCAGGTAGCCGACGATCTGGGTCACGGTGACGGCCACTTTGTAGTCGATGCCGAAAATCTCGATGCCGTCGAACCCGGCGGCGGTGTAGGGTTTGCGCAGGGCGTAAACCAACGAGTAGCATAGCAGCGCGGCCCCGCCGCCCCAAAGGACGAACAGGGTGTCGGAAAGCAGGCGGCGGCTGCGGAGTTGGCGTGCGGTCATAATCCGGATTCTGTAAACTTGATTCGATGTTACAAAACTATTTCGGCTATGTTACGTCCGGGTTTCGAAAGCGTTAAGCCTGCCTGATTTTTAGGTTAAGCGAATGTTAAGCTTTCCCGGAAGGATATCGGCAGGGGAAAATCATTACTTTTATGAGCGTATTAAAACCCAAACCCAATGATGAAATCTCTGATCTTAACCGCGGCGCTGGCCGCAGCGGGCTTCGGCGCGGCGCACGCGCAAAGCTACACCGTCCGGGGCACGGCGCCCGCCGACCTGAACGGAAAGACGGTCTACATGACCGAGTACGAGCAGAACCGGACGCTGGACAGCACCGTGGTGCGCGACGGCAAGTTCACCTTCACGCGCAGCGACAAGGGGATGCGGCGGCTGGAACTCGGCCGGAGCTACACCAATATCATCGCCGAACCGGGCACGATCACGGTGGAACTCAGCAACCCGAAG
>CANQXP010000059.1 GCA_947627885.1 uncultured Rikenella sp. | reverse complement strand
ACCCCTTCGGCCTCTCCAGCAAGCTGGGCGAATACTTTTCCGCCATGGGGCTCGATTTTCTGCGGGTTTTCGACGACATCGGCGCCATCCTGCTCCCGTCGCTGGAGCTGATGGTCGGGTTTATGCTGCTGAGTGGTATATCGCGGCGTGTGGCGGCGTGGCTGGCTTTTATCGGGATGACCTTTTTCACCCTCCTGACCCTGTGGCTGGCCATCGCCAACCCGGTCAGCGACTGCGGTTGCTTCGGCGATCTGGTGCATCTGACCAACTGGGAGACCTTTTTCAAAAACCTTGTATTCTATCCCTTCGCCGTCATCGTATTCGTGGCGCGGAACAGCCAGCGCAAACTCAACCCGTCGCCCTTGCGGACGGCGATCACCTATGCCGTGCTGGTTCCCGTGAGCCTGGGGCTGAGCATCTATTGTTACAGTTACCTGCCCCCCATCGATCCCACGCCGTTCAA
Source organism: uncultured Rikenella sp. (assembly GCA_947627885.1). Classification (GTDB taxonomy): domain Bacteria; phylum Bacteroidota; class Bacteroidia; order Bacteroidales; family Rikenellaceae; genus Rikenella. The sequence continues at coordinate 12,222 of CANQXP010000059.1, read as the reverse complement.
AGTCGGGGTCAATATCCCCCACGCCATGACCGTGCATCGGAACGACACGCAGACCGTGCTGATCTACAAAGACAAACAGACCGGCAAACTGCACGATTTCAGCATCGAGGACACCACCTGGTACGACTCCTCGCGCTGGGAGTACGTGGATACCCGGACCGTCGGCCAGAGCGCCGCGCCGGAGATCAAGACCGTGCCGATGTTCGAAGAGAACATCGACCGTTCGGCCGAGATCCTGGAACGCAAAGGCTATACCCTGCTTTTCGTGGTGAACGACTACGACCCGCGTTATGAGCCGGAGATGTCCGCCTTGGCGGCCTACATCCACCGGTACGGCGGACGGGCGGTAGCTCTGAGCGCCACCCCGCTGCCCGCCACGCTGGCCGAGAACGGCATCGAACCGCTGGGCAGCGACTACACGGTGCTCCACACCATGATCCAGCACCGTACCGGAGGCGCCATCCTGCTCCACGACGGAACGATCATGGGCAAATGGTCGATGAACCGCCTGCCGCGCTGGAAAGAGACCGACCACGATCCGCTGAGCAACGTGCTGACCGACGGTCGCATCGACCGCGAGGAGCTGCTGGTACTGCTTTTCGCTCTGGCCATCGCCCTGATCGCCGTCTCGACGATACGGACTTATGTCCGGTAAATGCGGAGCCGGCTTAGGAAGTTGGCGTAATTCTTGCTAAATTAGCGAACTTACCAACCCATTCAGTACGGCGCATGAACATCACCTCCGGAAACATCATCCTGATCGGCTCGGTTCTCCTCTTTGTCAGCATATTGGCCGGCCAACGGGCCTATAAATACGGCATTCCCGCCTTGGTGTTGTTCCTGGCCGTAGGCATGCTCGCCGGAACCGACGGCATCGGGGGAATCAACTTCAACAACCCCGCCATCGCCCAGTTCATCGGCGTGATCGCCCTGAACTTTATCCTCTTCTCCGGCGGTCTGGACACCGAATGGAAGACCGTGCGGCCGGTGATGTGGCAGGGAGTCATTCTATCGACCGCCGGCGTGCTGCTGACCGCCATCTCCACCGGGCTGTTCGTCCATTGGGTAGTACCGGGATTTTCGCTGTTCGAAGGGCTGCTCTTAGGCTCCATCGTATCCTCCACCGACGCGGCGGCGGTCTTTTCCATCCTGCGCTCCAAAAGCCTCCGGCTCAAATACAACCTTCGCCCGATCCTCGAATTCGAGAGCGGCAGTAACGACCCGATGGCCTACCTGCTGACCATTGCCTGCCTGGGGCTGGTCATGAACCCGGCCGCATCGCTGTCCGGTGCGGTCACCGACTTTTTCATCCAGATCGTCGTGGGCGGCGTGGCCGGTATCCTGTTCGGGATCGCCATGGTCTGGATCGCCCGGCACATCAAACTCGGTTACATGGGGTTGTACTCGGTGATGATTATCGCCCTGATGTACTTTACCTACGCCGCAACCGACAAGGTCGGCGGCAACGGATTCCTCGCCGTCTACCTCTCCGCCCTGTGGCTCGGCAACCACAAGATACCGCATCGGGCGGCCATGCTCAGCTTCTTCGACGGTTTTGCCTGGCTCATGCAGATCATCCTGTTCCTGACCCTCGGACTGCTTGTCTTTCCGAGCCAGATTGTTCCGGTGATCGGGGCCGGGCTGCTGGTTTCCGCCTTTATGATCCTCGTGGCGCGGCCGGTCAGCGTTTTCCTTTCGCTGCTGTTCTTCAAGATGCCGCTGCGCAGCAAGACTTTCATATCGTGGGTGGGGCTGCGTGGCGCCGTGCCGATCGTGTTCGCCACCTATCCGCTGATCGCCGGGGTCGACAAAGCCGGCATGATCTTCAATATCGTCTTTTTCATCTCCCTGACCTCCATACTGGTGCAGGGGACTACCCTGCCCCTGTTCGCCAAATGGCTGAAAGTGTCGGAACCAGAGGAGAAGATGATCGGGCAGAAGCCGGAGATCGACCCGTCGGAAGTATCCGACCTGATCGAGATCCGGGTGGCGGAAGGGAACGCCTATGTGGGACGCCCCGTTTCCGATGCGCCGTTCCCGGACGGGGCTCGGATCACCCTGCTCCGGCGCGGCGACGACCACATTATCGTCACGGGATCCACCGTGCTGGAAGCCGGCGACAGGCTTATCGTAGCCAGCCAGAACCGCGACGACGCCCAAACGGTGTACGACCTGTTCGCCTCGACCGACGGCGAAAGCTGAAATTAACCTTATCTTTATTCCCGCCCGGATTGGGTTCGTTCGAAAATTTGTTTACATTTGTAGCTGTTTTTGAAACGTAAAAAAGACCCTATTAAAACATGAAAAGAGTTTTAGTTGCAACGAGCGGCGGTGACTGCCCCGGCTTGAATGCAGTAATCCGCGGCGTGGTCAAACGCGCGGCGCAGGAGGGGGACTGGGAAGTGCTTGGGAGTATCCAGGCCTATAACGGTATCCTTTGGGAACCCACCGAAGTCAAAATTCTCGATGAAGCGGCCGTAGCCGGGATCCACTATCGCGGCGGTACCATTATAGAAACCACCAACAAAGGGGGCCCCTTCGCATGGCCCGTATATAACAAACACCTCGGCCAGTGGGAATACGTCGACCGCTCGGACGAAATGATCCGCAAACTCCAGTACATGGGTGTTGAAGCGGTTATTTCCATCGGGGGGGACGGCTCGCAGCGCATCTCGCAGCAGCTCCAGAGCCAGGGTCTCGATATCGTCGGGGTGCCCAAGACCATCGACAACGACCTTTCGGCAACGGACTTCACCTTCGGTTTCCAGACCGCCGTGCAGATCGCTACCGATGCTGTGGATAAATTGGTCACCACTGCGGCATCGCATAACCGTACCTTCATCCTGGAGGTGATGGGACGCAACACAGGTTGGATCGCACTCCACGCGGCTATTGCAGGGGGGGCCGATGTTTGCCTGATTCCGGAAATCCCGTACGACATCAACGTCGTGCTCGACAAACTGAAAAAACGTTACAACTCCAAGAACCGCGGTTCGGCGATTATCGTCGTTGCCGAGGGGGCATTGCCCAAAGACGGGACGGTACACGCTGCGGCCGCTACGGAAGTAGGGTATGAGAATGTACGTTTGGGTGGGATCGCTTACGACCTGAGCCGCCAGCTCAAAGCCGCAGGCTTCGAGCCGGATATCCGCGAAACGGTGCTGGGACACATCCAGCGCGGGGGTGTGCCGATCGCTTACGACCGCGTGCTGGCTACCCAGTTCGGGGTGAAAGCGTTCGAATACGTGCTGGAAGGCAAGTTCGGGCACATGGTATCTTACCGCCATCCGGACATCATCGCCGTGCCGTTCGAAGAAGCTATCGGCCAGTGCAACTATGTTACTCCGAACAGCGACATCGTTCAGGCTGCCCGTGGAACCGGGATCAGCTTCGGTGACTAACTTCCGCTTTTGCATTTTTATCAGCCCTGTTTTCATTATTATCTATGAAAACGGGGCTTTTCTTTTGCCATTCCCTGAAAAAAACCGTAAATTTGGGTATTATGAAAACACGCCGCTACTCTCTTTTTCTGGGTCTTCTGTGTATTTTCGGTACCCTCCGGAGCCAGGCCCAACAGATCATCGAAACGGAACCTTTGGCCCCGTTCACCGCACTGAATACCGACGGGCCGGTCAAGATAGAGCTGATCCCGGCCGAAGAGAATCGGATGCAGGTCATGCTCTGGGGTATCGACTCCAAAGGCATAAGCTGGCGGATCAAGGATAACGCACTGACTGTCACCACACGGAAAGGACTCGTCAATAAACGGGCCTATGCCGACATCAAGCTCTATTACAAAGAGCTGAACCGCATCGTCATCTCAGGCGGCAAAGTGACCGCCAAAGACCCGATCCTGTGCGCAAGCTTATACCTGGAGGCGGAAAGTTCGGTCGGGAAAATGGACTTGGTTGCAGAATGCAATGACCTGACCATCCATACCAGTGGCGATAACTCCGTCAAAGTCAGCGGCACGGCTGAATACGCCACCTACCGGGCCAAACTGGGGAGCCGCATCGAATGCCTCGAACTGTCGGCGGGCAACGTGAACGCCTCCGCTTCAGGGAAGTCGGAAATACAGCTTCGGGTCAATGAACAACTCGATGCGCGGGCTGTGACGGGGGCCAATATCTTTTTCGTCGGCGAGCCGGTGACCCTCAATATCAAGAAATCGACCCTCGGCGGCGTCGAATCCGTCAACGACCTGTAAACCGAGCATGCTTGTCAAGACATACAGCAGTACCGTGGAAGGGATCGACGCCCGGACCATCACCGTCGAGGTCAACCTCTCGCCGGGAATCCGGTTCCTGGTCGTCGGCCTGCCCGACAACGCCGTCAGGGAGAGCCAGCAGCGCATTACCGCGGCGTTCGCCAACAATAAACTGCACATGCCGGGCTTCAATATTTTGGTGAATATGGCTCCGGCCGACATGCGGAAAGTCGGGTCGCACTACGACTTGCCCATTGCGGTCGGCATACTGGCCGCTTCGAAGCAGGTCGCGGCGGAACCGATGCTGGGCAAATATATCCTGATCGGCGAACTCTCGCTGGACGGAACCCTGTTGCCGGTCAAAGGGGCGCTCCCCATTGCCATCCAAGCGTGGAAAGAGGGTTTCGAAGGCATCGTCCTGCCGTCGGCGAATGCGCGGGAAGCGGCTGTCGTACAGAACCTCAAGGTCTATGGGGCGGATAATCTCATGCAGGTCGTCGCCTTGCTGAACGGCGAATCAAAACTGGAACCGACCACGATCGACACGCGCGAGGAATATTTTTCCAAAGTGGCCGATTTCGACATCGACTTCCGGGACGTCAAAGGACAGGGAGAGGTCAAAAGGGCGCTTGAAATTGCTGCGGCCGGGGGCCATAACGTGCTGATGATCGGGCCTCCGGGGGCGGGGAAAAGCATGCTGGCCAAACGTATGCCCACTATTACGCCGCCCATGACACTGGCCGAGGCTTTGGAAACCACCAAGATACACTCGGTTGCCGGAAAACTCTCCGCCACGGAGCAGGGGGGACTTCTTACCGCCCGGCCTTTCCGGGCACCACACCATATCACCTCCGAAGTGGCCTTGGTCGGGGGGAGCGTGCCGCCCCAGCCGGGCGAAATATCGCTGGCCCACAACGGGATACTCTTCCTCGACGAGCTGCCGGAATTCAACCGCCGGACACTGGAAGTGCTGCGGCAGCCGCTCGACGAAAAGCGGATCACCATATCCAGGGCGAAGTATAGCGTGGAATATCCCGCCAATTTTATGCTAATCGCCGCGATGAACCCATGCCCGTGCGGCTACCGCACCCATCCGGAAAAGACCTGCACCTGCACGCCGGCGGCACAGTCGAAATATATGAACAAAATCTCCGGCCCGCTGATGGACCGGATCGACATACAGGTCGAGGTCATTCCCGTGGCGGTGGAAAGCATGACCCGGCGGATGCGCGAGGGAGAGACCAGCGCGCAGATCCGGGAGCGCGTTATCGCGGCGAGGGAAAGACAAAACAGACGGATGCAAAGGGATGGGTATGCGATTATCCACTGCAACGCCATGCTCACGCCTGAGCAGATGGAACGGTACTGCCGGCTCGACGACGAAAGCATCGAACTGGTACAGCACGCCATGTCGACGATGGGGCTGTCGGGAAGGGCGTACGACCGGATATTGAAAGTCGCACGGACGATTGCCGATCTGGCGGGGACTGAAAACATAAAGGTGGATCATATCGCCGAAGCCATACAATACCGGAGCCTGGATTGCAACCACCTGACCGATAACTAATTCCACAAGGCCTAATGGCACGCTTCACCCGGGCCAACACCCCGCTGCTCGAACCGGTAATCGCCCTGATCGCAGGCATCCTCTCTTTCGCGATTCCGGACAGACCGGCGGATTATCGGATACCTTGCCTGGTTCTCGGCATCTTCCTGCTCGCCGTTATATGCGTTAAATATCTGTTTTACAACCGAATATCATCATGGAGGCGAATATTCATTTGGGGCTTGTTCTTCTGCTTAGGAGTTACCCTGACGGCAATGCACCGGATCGATCCGTCAGCCGCCAACGCCCACCATGGCGAAAGGCTCACTTTTCTGGGACGTGTGGAAAGCATTCCGCAAACCAAAGGACGATGGAACCGGAGTGAAGCCACTCTGTTCTGCTATGCGGATAGTACCAGTAATGAGTGGGTGCCTCTCCACGACCTGAAAGTCCGGTTCTATGCGGACACCTCGACACGGAATCCCGGATTGCAGATCGGCGACATCATCCGGTTCCGGGGCCGGATCTATGCCGCAGACTCGACCGGCTACGACCTTTATATGCGCCGGACACGGGGGATCACAGCCCGTTGCTTCGCCTGGCAAGTATTTTGGATCGACAGCGACACGACTGTCCGGGCGCGTATCGAACTGCTTCGCAACCATTTGGGTAACAAACTATTATCCGAAGAACCCGACGATCCGGACGACGCCGGGGATCTTATGCAGGCTTTGGCAATCGGGAACCAATCCGACATCGATCCGGAATTGCGGGACAGCTATTCCCGTACCGGCACCGCCCACCTGCTCTCGGTCTCAGGGCTGCATGTCGGCATTATCTTTATGATCCTCAATCTTTTATTCGGCTGGATGCGGTTGATCCGGCGAGGCTATATCGCCCTCGGAATCCTCGTGATCGTCTTCCTGTGCGGATATGCCGTGCTCACCGGATTATCCCCCTCCGTCATCCGGGCTGTCCTAATGTTCTCCCTGCTGCAAGTAGGCTTGATGTTGTCACGCTACACCAACAGTTTCAATACATTATGCGCTGCGGCCCTGCTGATGCTGCTATGGAATCCTTACTACGTTTACCACATCGGGTTCCAGCTCTCGTTCGCCGCCATGGTCGGGATCATTACGCTTTACCAACCGCTGGCCCGGCTATGGATGCCGAGACACCGGATGCTCCGTTGGCTATGGTCGCTGACCCTGATCGGCGTGACCGCCCAGATCGGGACATTTCCGCTGGTCATGTACCATTTCGGACAACTGCAAATCGCCGGTTTACTGCTGAATCCGCTGATCTGGTTCACCGTTCCCCTCATTATCGGCGGGTCGCTGCTCTATCTCGCCAGCACTTGGCAGTGGGTATTCGAAGGGACGCACCGGATCGCCGACTGGCAGAACACCATTATCGGCTGGACGGGCAGCCACCCGTGGATCGCGGTGACCGGGATTCGGATGTCGTGGTGGAGTTGCGCTGCGATCTACCTGATAATCATCGGCTCGATCGTATGGATCAACCATAACGGCGCAGCTAAGACCCGCTCTTATTTCCGGCGTTCGGTAGATGCACAAGCTTGCGACCGGCGCGAAGCGAAATGATACGAATCCCCCCACGCATTTCCCAGCGCTACGTTGAACCCTCGTAAATCCATGTCCTGCAACGGTTTGTTATCGTACAGCCTGTAATTGCCCCGCACCGCCGCCGGCGTCAGGTTCGGCATCATCACATTCGCCCCGGCCGCAATCCCCAATTCACGGCCCCGCGGATGCAAAGCATGCAGCGCCGTCGTCGAAGCGATATTGATGTCCGGCATCAACAACCGCAGCAAGGCGATCATCCGCAAAGCCAGCTGCAAACGCTCGCCCCGCGTAAATGGGGACTGCACGCCGGACAACGGCGTGCCCGGATGTTCGATATACGGACCCATGCCGCACATATCGATATCCGAAGCCTGGAAAAACAGCAGGTCATCGGCCAGATTCCCGACCGTTTGGTGCGGCAGCCCGATCATCACTCCCGTCCCCACCTGATACCCTTCCTCTTTCAGGAAACCGAGGCAATCCAACCTCCTTTTTTGGCTATGGTTCGCCGGATGGATCTTTGCATACAACTCCGGCGACGAAGCCTCGATCCGCAGCAGATACCGGTGCGCCCCGGCCCGGAACCACCTCCTGTAAACTTCACGTTCCTGCTCGCCCAACGAAAGCGTTATGCCCAATTCATTATTCGACAGGGACTTAATCTGCCGGATCAATGACTCGATCCGATCCGTAAAAGCATCGTCCGTCCGCTCCCCGGCCTGAATGACCACCGAACCGTAACCCGATCTCCAGGCATATTCCGCCGCCGCAACTACCTGTTCATCAGTTAGTTCGTACCTATCTACCTCGCTATTTCCGCTCCGGATGCCGCAATAGAGGCAATTTTTACGGCAACGGTTCGACAGCTCGATCAAACCGCGCAAGTACACCTTGTCCCCGACCGTCCGGTTCCGCACCTCCACGGCCTCGGCGAACAGGTCTTGATCCGTCGCCGGATCCCCAAACGGCGCACCCAAAATCTTTATCAGCTCCTCCCTGTCCATCATAAAACCGTTTCGTCCACCTGCCCGGCAATCGCCCGGTTATCCTCCAAAGCCCTGACAAACCGGTCATTGGTCAGGCTATCCATCCCGATCTCCGTCCCCGACATGTAAGCCGGCACCACGTAATACCGTTTCCGTCCCCCTTCGATCGGCAGCCACACCCAATGGGGCAGGCTCTCGATCCGCGGACGTTTAGAAAACGAGAGCGTCACCCGAACGCTCAGCCCCCCGTCCTCATACCGGTTCCTTTGATTCGAAACGAAATTCCCCAACGACCAGACCACCCGCTCCGACGTATCGACCGGTTGAACCACATGAGGATGCGAGCCGATAACCGCATCGACTCCCTGCCTGCGGCACCAAGCCGCCAGCCGCCGCTGCTCCCCGTTAGGCTGCCGCCGGTACTCCTCCCCCCAATGCACGAACAAGACGATATGGGTCGCCGAGTCCCGCCGCGCCGCACGTATCTCCTCCGCCATACGAATCGTATCGATCAAATGCACAACCGTCCCCTTCGGAATCGGAAGGCCGTTCGTTCCATACGTGGCGTTCAACAGAGCAACCCTGTAATTATTTTTACTCATTATCAAAGGTTTGCGTGCCGATACCGAATCGACATACACCCCGGCATATAACAGTCCCAGCGAATCCACCGTCCTTACCGTCGTGCGGATTCCTTGCAAGCCCCGGTCGCAGCAATGGTTATTGGCCAGCACCGTCACATCGACCCCCGATGTTTTCAATGCAGTGGCCAACGCTCTCGGCGAGGCAAAACGGGGATAGCCGCTGTACGGCCCATTCTCCGAGAGGGTGGTTTCCAGGTTGACGATGGCAAAATCGGCCTGTTCCCAGAACGGTTTAATATATTGGAAACAAGCCTGATAGCTATATGTGCCGTCCGGTTGCAGAGCCGCGGTCACCTGAGGCAGATGCTGCATCACATCCCCCGAAAAGACCAAGGTCAATTCCGGTTGCACCACAACCGAATCCAGCGCAGCACTCTCCCTTCGCACCCGCTGCGACTCCGAACCGATGCAGCCCCAGCACAATGCGGCCATCAAGAAAACCGGGATTTTAAAAACCATTTCACTAAATTTGTCGATAAAGATACTGCTTTTCCGCCAGCCCCCATGCCACCCTACATCGATATACATACCCATCGCCCCGATGCTGACGCAGTCACCGTCCTGAACGTCCGATTGCAAAATCCGGACCCGACCCTGCCGGAGGGGAGATTTTTCTCGGCAGGCATCCACCCGTGGGATACGGCCGAAGCGCAGGAGAACTGGCTGGACATCTTCGAATCCAGCCCTTCCGGGTTGCTGGCTATCGGAGAAACAGGGCTCGACCTGCGGCCAGAATACCCTCCCTATGACATTCAGCAAAAGTGGTTCGAACGGCAGGTCGCTATGGCCGATCGGTTAAGCAAACCATTGATTATCCATAACGTACATGCAACGGACAAAGTCATGGCCTGCCTCGCAAGGCATTCGACAGTTCCGGCTATCCTGCACGGTTTCACGGGGAGCCCGGAGCTTGTCCGGCAGTGGCTCCAACGGTGCCCCGAAGTCCGGTTTTCATTCGGGCCGGCCCTCCCGCACTCCCCAAAGACACAGGAGGCTTTACGGTGGGTCGTTGCGGAACGGCCCGCGCATTTTTTCCTGGAGACGGACGACGATCCCCAAATCGATATTCGTGAAATGTATACCTTTGCCGCCGGACTGACCGATTCGAACATCGGATGGCTGAAGAAACGAATAGCCCTGAATTTCAATACCTTATTACCAAAGATCACCCTTTAATGACAACGAATACGCGCGCCTGGTGCGAGAGGACGGAATTATTGCTCGGAGCTGACAAGGCCGAAAAACTGCGGCAGTCGCACGTTTTGGTCGTCGGTCTGGGAGGCGTCGGAGCCTACGCCGCCGAAATGATCGCCCGCGCCGGGGTCGAGCGAATGACCATCGTGGACGCCGACACGGTCGGCATGAGCAATATCAACCGCCAACTGGTGGCCCTGCACTCCACCGTCGGCCAACCCAAAGCCGGGATATTGGCCGCGCGGCTGCGCGATATCAATCCGGATATTCAACTGACAGTCATTGAGGAATATATCAAAGACGAAGAGACCGATAAACTGCTGGACAGGCAGCCGGGATACGACTTTGCCGTCGACGCCATAGACACGCTGGCGCCCAAAGTCAACCTGATCAAAGGGTGCCTCGACCGCCATATACCGCTTGTCAGTTCGATGGGGGCCGGGGCCAAAACCGATCCCACTTTAGTGGAAATCAAGGACATCGGCAAATCGCACCATTGCCCGCTAGCGCATATGCTCCGCAAACGGCTCCATAAAATCGGGATCCGATCCGGTTTCCCCGTGGTGTTCTCCCCCGAAGCGGTCCGGGAAGGGTCGATGATCCTTTGCGAAGAGCAGAATAAGAAATCGAACGTCGGCACCATCTCCTACATGCCCGCCGTTTTCGGATGCGCGTGCGCCTCCGTAGCCGTGCGAACCCTGTTGGGAGAGATGTAAACGACAGGAAATCAGCGGCTGTTGCGCACCAAATAGGTCTCGACCATATCGACCGAGGCGCAATCCTTAAGCAACACCTTTTTATCCTTATCAAGCAGGTAGAGCGACGGGATAGCCCGCAGATCGTACAACTCCTCTTTGCGCATGGCCAGTTCCGCATCGTAACCGTTGATCCACTCCGGCGGCGTCTCTTGCAAATGCTTGCGCCACGCCGCCAGATCCTCGTCCGGATAGATGGCCACGATCTTCAATTTACCGGTTTTCAGCTGATTGGCGATTACAAACGACTCGCCCATCATCTTCCGGAGCTCTTCGCAGGCATGACAATCCGGATTGTTGATATAGACCAAAGTGAACGGTGCGTCGATATCGTACAGGGTGCCGCGGTTCCCGTTAGCCAATGTGTAGGTAAAATCCGCCGCCGGCTGCCCGATCCTATTCTTTTTCGCCATCTCCAACTGGTAGCGGGGCCGCACTTTTTCCGTGGAATCGTAAAACGGCGATGCGATAATCGCCTCCAAAAGCGGCATATAAAGTTCGTCATTGCGGAGCGGCGAATTCGGATTGGAAAGCGCATCCGCCAAAGAAGCGTCCATTTGCCGCATGGCGGTACTGTCATCCTTGTAAAAGTCGAGCAAAGTATCGAGCACATAGCGCGCCGAGTCCAACGGTTCGGCCATCGAAAGGTTCAGGAACGTGCGGAATTTGGCTTCCCGCTGCCACGATGCTTCCGGTTTCGGTTTTTGGTCGGCTCCGGAACAAGCCAATAATAACGCCGAAAGTCCCCAAACGACCGTATTCTTGATAGTCATATTTCTTATTTTATAATAAAACCCGTCCAAATATACACATCAATTTCGAGAAATTCGATAAAGCTGTTCTTTTAGAAACCGCTAAAAAGCCATTTTTCAGGTAATATACTACCTAAAACAGAGCCTTTTACATTGCATCATTTAAAGCACGGACATAGATTCCTTTGCAACATCCATTTAGCATCGAACCGAAACCCGAATTTATTATTATCCGAAACCTGCAAATTTACGGCCTGTTGGAACGCCTATAATTCGCCATAAATGCCACTTAAACAACCATTTTAACTTAATATTTTGATTATCAATATATTAAACAAACAAATCACCCGCTTATATATTGATTTAATTTAATATATAGGCAGATGATTCTAATATTATAAATACACATATGTGTATTTATACAATTATATTCCCAAAAGGGAGCCTTTCAAAATGTCAAAAATTTTGCCCGCCCGCGACGCGGGCGGGGTGGGTCTGCTTTGCGTCTCCCCCTTCCGTATCCCCGTCACTCCCGTACGCAACGGACGGGAA
>CANQXP010000058.1 GCA_947627885.1 uncultured Rikenella sp. | reverse complement strand
ATTTGGCGGCCAGCAGGTAATCCAGCGTCAGCTCCGCGTCCCTGTTTTCCCGGACGGCACCTGCGCCACCAAAGAGTAGGACGCCGCCGGCAGATACGGATCAACAGTCTTGTATTGAATCCGGTCGATCAGCTCCTGCCGGTGCTCGACCCTCACCCCCATAGCGAACGGTTTGGCCTCGATCAGTATCCCTCTCGCGTGCAAAAGCTCGTAAATATCCCGCGCCGAATGACCCGTGGCGAGTATCACCGCCTGCGCCGTTATGCGCTCCCCGCTTTGGGTTTCAACGCCAATTACGGCCCCGCTATCCGGCGACAGCAGGAAATCGGTGACGCGCGTACCGAACAGGATACGCCCCCCCGAACGCAAAATGGTCTCCCGCATCGCCGCAATCACCCGGGGCAGTTTATCCGTCCCGATATGGGGGTGCGCCTCGTAGAGGATCGACTCGTCGGCACCGTGGAAATGCAATATTTCCAACGCTTTGCGGAAATTCCCGCGCTTTTTCGACCGCGTGTAGAGCTTCCCGTCCGAATAGGTTCCCGCCCCGCCCTCGCCGAACGCGTAGTTGGAATCGGGATTCACCCGCTCGTTCCGCTGGATGGCCGCGATATCCGCCTTCCGGGCCGAAACGTCTTTCCCGCGTTCGAGCAATATAGGCTTATACCTAAGCTCGATCAGCTCCAGCGCCGCGAACAGCCCCGCCGGCCCCGCCCCGACGACGATCACCTCGCGCGAGGCCGGAACGTTCGACACGTCGCCCCACTCGAAATGCACCGGGTCGGGTTTCCCCTCCGCATCGAGCCACAGCTCCACCGCCATATTGACCCGCACTCCAGGAATCCCCGAAGTATGCCGCCGCGCGTCTATCGACCGCCGCACCACCCGGCAGAAAGCCACGTCGGCGGGTGATTTAAGCCCGGCAGCGGCAATGGCGGCAGCGGTATAGGCAGCGCTATCCGCCGAGTCCTTCGGGGTAAGCGTGATTTCGACGATCTTCGGCATTGTGCGTAAATTTAATTATTTCTTACCCTTAGCCGCCCCGCGCCGGAATGCGCGTTTGGGAGCCGTTCCGCCTCCCGCGGCCTGCTGTTCGGCGATCAAAGCCTTGAGCTCGTCCAACGTCAGGGAAGCTGCCTCCCGCTTGGCCAGCAAAGTCTTGGGTATCTTGTAGTTCGCCCCTCCGTGGGCGATATACGGCCCCCACCGCCCGTTGAGCACCTGAATATCTTCCGCCTCGTAAACCCGGATCACCCGGTTGCGTTCCGCCTCGCGTTTCTCCTCGATCAATTCGACCGCCCGCTCCAGTGTGATGGTGTACGGATCGTCCCCCTCGCGCACCTTGAGCGAGGTGAATTTACCGTCGTGCCGCACATACGGCCCGAAACGACCTACAGCGGCCACCACCGTCTTCCCTTCGTAATCCCCCAGCGTCCTCGGCAGTTCGAACAAGGCAAGGGCCTCCTCCAGCGTGATCGTCGCCACCATCTGCCCCTTGAGCAGCGACGCGTATTTCGGTTTCTCCTCTTCCGGGGTTTTCACGGCAGAGGCCAGCGTTCCTTTATGTGCCGGCGCGGGCGTATCCCCCAGCTGCACCATCGGCCCGAACTTCCCGACGCGGGCGTAAACATTCTTCCCGGTCTTCGGATCGACCCCCAGCAGGCGTTCGCTCCGCACATACTCCGTCTCCCCCTCGGCATTGTCCACATGCTCGTGGAACGGCTCGTAGAACGCCGCCAGCATCCGCCGCCAGTCCAGATCCCCGTCCGCGATCTCGTCGAACTCCTTTTCCACCCTCGCCGTGAAGTTGTAGTCCAGGATGGCCGCGAAATGCTCGGCCAGGTAGTCGGTGACCAGCATGCCTATATCCGTCGGGAACAGCTTGTTCTTCTCGGCCCCCGTGATCTCGCTCTTTTCCGTCCGTTTGACGGTCCCGGATTTTGAAAGGGTCAGAATAGCATAGTCGCGCTTAATGCCGGGACGATCCTCCTTGACCACATATTCACGCTTGATAACCGTCGAGATGGTCGGCGCATAGGTAGACGGCCGCCCGATCCCCAGCTCTTCGAGGTGCTTGACCAAGCTTGCTTCCGAGTACCTCGGCGGCCGCTGGGCGAACCGCTGTGTGGCGACGACCTGTCCCCGCGTAACCGCCGCGCCTTTGACCAGCGCCGGCAGCAAACTGCCATCGCCGTTGTCCGCTTTCGCAGCAGCGGTTTCGTCGTCGTGCGATTCCATATAGAGCCGCAGGAACCCGTCGAAAGTGATGACCTCCCCGGAAGCGGTGAATTTCTCCGCCCGGTTACTGATAACGATCTGCGCCGTTGTCTTTTCCAGTTCGGCGTCCGCCATCTGGCTCGCCACCGTCCGTTTCCAGATCAGGTCGTAGAGCCGCTTCTCCTGCGCCGTGCCTCCCGCCTCGCGCCGGTCGATATAGGTCGGCCGGATCGCCTCGTGCGCCTCCTGCGCCCCTTTGCTTTTGGTGGTGTACTGCCTCGTTTTGTGGTACTCGGCCCCGAACATGGCCGTCACCGCCTCTTTTGCCGTCCCGATGGCCAGCGACGAGAGGTGCACCGAGTCGGTACGCATATAGGTGATCATCCCCGCCTCGTACAGGCGCTGCGCCACGCTCATGGTCTGGCTGACCGAAAAACCCAGCTTCCGCGCCGCCTCCTGCTGCAAAGTGGAGGTGGTGAACGGCGCCGCCGGAGTCCGTTTCGCCGGTTTGGTCTCCACCGATCCGACGGTAAAAGCCGCTTCGGGTGCAGAAATAGCGGTCAAAAAGGCGTTCGCCTCCTCCTCGGTCTTGAACCGGGTGTTCAGCTCGGCCTTGAATACAGCCCCCTCCGGCGTGGTAAACTCGCCCACGACCCGGTAGTAGTCCGAACTTTCGAAATTCATGATTTCCCGCTCGCGCTCCACGATCAACCGCACGGTCACCGACTGCACGCGCCCGGCCGACAGCGACGGCTTCACCTTCTTCCAAAGCAGCGGCGACAGCTCGAACCCCACCAATCTGTCCAGAACCCGCCTGGCCTGCTGCGCATTGACCAGGTTCTGATCCACCTGCCGGGGGTTCTCCACCGCGTGCAGGATCGCATTCTTGGTGATCTCATGGAAAACGATGCGCTTGGTCTTGGCGTCCGGCAGCTGCAACGTCTCCTTCAGGTGCCAGGCGATCGCTTCCCCTTCGCGGTCTTCATCGGACGCGAGCCACACGGTCTGCGCCTCTTTCGACAACTTGCGCAATTCGCTCACCACCTTGACCTTGTCCGGCGACACTTCGTACTCCGGCTCGAAACCTTTGGCGATATCGATGCTGAGGCCCTTTTTCTTCAGGTCGCGGATGTGGCCGAAACTGGACTTGACGGTATATTTGTCGCCGAGTATCTTCTCGATAGTCTTGGCCTTGGCGGGCGACTCGACGATCACTAAATTTTCCTGCATATTCTCTGAAAAAGTAAAAACCTAAAGGGTACCGGCCTTTAGGTTATGTGTGGCGGCTCTTCGGCGAGCCTTATTTTATCATCGTATAGGTCAGCACCAGCAGGGGCGGGTAAGGCGAGTCTGTCCCGTATATCCAGCACCGCGCGAAATTGTTCCGGTAGCCGTACGCCGGCAGCAGCTGCGTCATGAACCGTTTCTCCTTGCCGGTAATCAGGCTCTGCACATAGGAGGTTATGTCGAACGCATAGGTCCCCTTCGACCGGTTGAGCGCGCCGCCCAGCGTGGAAGAATATCCGCTGCCGGTAATAGCATCCAGTATCGGATTGTATTCCGAAAGGAACTGGTATTTGAGCATGTCGTAGTAGATCCCCAGCGAAGAGAACGACCGGTCGTACTGCTCCACGCCCGAATCGACCATGGTCACCTGCAATTCCGCCCGGTGCAAGGCGATATGGGTATACCCCAGATCGACCGCCTTCTGTTTGAGTCCGGCCAAAGCCTCCTCGTCCACCTTCAACGCTCCCATCAGCCCGGCCAACCCCTGCACATAGATATATTTCGAAGGATGTATGGTATCTCCGATCTCCGCCGTGGTCACCCCGCCTTTGGCCGGATCGGCATAGGCGTAATCATGTTTGACGGTCGAGAAGCTGACGTAGTCGTAGGTATAGTCGCCGAAGAACCACATTTTCTGCTGCAGCGTATCCGGCTTCTCAGGCCCCGTGTTGTGGTAAAACAGGAACATGGCGCTCTGCGACAAGTCCAACTGGAGCATCTGCCCCTCTCCGGAAACAGCCGGTTCCCGGAACTTGAAGTATAAGCCCGGAAATTTACGGTGGAACGCCGTATCGGCATAATAGATATTCTCCTTGCTCTGGGTATTGTCGAGCAGGCGGTCGGCGAACTCCTTGGGCACCGTCCCCAAGGCATTGCCGATCCCTTTGTGTTCGAACGAAAAGAGCGGCGTCGTCCCGATATGCGGGGTCATGTCGAAGTTGCTGAAATAGGCGCTGTCCTGGTAGAACTGAATCCCCTCTTTCACCTCGTAGACGTCTATGGTCACGGCCTGCGTCGTATCCCCCAATGCCCCCGAAAATGCGATCGCGTAGCGCATGGAGTCGATCACCGGGTTCTCTCCGAAATAATGCGAATGCTGGAATCCGTTGGGCGAGAAGTTCGTAAAGACGGCCACATCCGTCCGTCCCACGATCGGGTCGATATATGAGCCCATGAACGGCTGGTAAAAGCCCGATATATTGGTGTCCAGCGAATCGCACGTCGTGACGTACGAGTAAACGGAGACCGTGGAGTCGATGGAACTGCCCATCTGCTGGGACGGCGGTACCATTTCGTTCCCGAACGCGTCGTCGCGGTCGGTGCACGCCACGGCAAAACCTGCCAACAGGAGGCCGGCCATTATTTTCCCCGCAAAAGAGAAGCGGACTTTATTTTTCAAGCAGTTTGTCATAAAATTCGGCGTAAACGTCCTCGTAATTCTCTTTCCCGGCGAACGGCAGCACGGGTTTCCCCGACTTTTCGATAAATTCGCGCAGCCCCGTGTCGATCTCCGGACTGCCCATGACCACGGCATCGGCATATTGAACGGCGAATTTCATCAGGTTGGTATAATCCGGAACTTCCAGACCGCCCAATTCCTCTTTTTTAATCCCCTCTTGCACCAGTTTGGCCGATAAATCCGCATTCAGCTCGCCGGGAAACGGATCGTCATAGACGGAAACCACGATCTTCAGGTCCCTGAAAATCGGGTCGTTGTGGAAAATCTTGCGCAGGTAGACCGGGACGATCGCCGTGAACCAGTCGTGGCAATGCACGATATTCGGCGCCCACCTGAGTTTTTTGACCGTCTCCAGCACCCCTCGTGCGAAAAAGATCGCCCGCTCTTCATTATCCTCGAAGTATTTGCCCTCGGCATCGGCCCACGTGGCCTTGCGTTTGAAGAAGTCGTCGTTGTCGATGAAATAGACCTGTACCCTGGCGCTCGGAATGGAGGCCACCTTGATAATAAGCTGGTGGTCGGTATCGTCGATGATCAGGTTCATCCCCGAAAGGCGGATCACCTCGTGGAGTTGGTTGCGCCGTTCGTTGATGCATCCCCACCGCGGCATGAATATGCGAATCTCGGCCCCGCGTTCCTGCATCGCCTGGGGCAGGTAGCGGCATAGGGTCGAAATATCGTTCTCAGGCAGGTAGGGCACCACCTCCTGGCAGACGTACAAGATCTTGGCGTTATTGTTCATCGGTCGTTCTCCTTATCGGCGCCTTTTCCGGCTGTTTACAGGACAGGCACGTTCACAAAGATACGCATTTTTCTGTTCTTCTTATCGTTCGTTTTATAACTACCCCTGGAGGGTACCGTTCTTTCTTTGAAAAGAAAGAACCAAAGAAACTTTCGAGCAGCCTGCCGAGGAACTCACTCTGCCGAAGTCCTTAGTTTTGGCGCAACGGGCGGGGCGTAAAGCCCTTCGGGCCAGCCCCGCCCGTTCGCCAAAAAATGAAGATTGCGGAGCCTAAGGAGTAGCGCAGCTATCTCAAAAGTTTTTGGTGCCGCTTTTTTCAAAAAGCGGCAGTTCTCTGCGGGTAGGTATAAAATCGAACGATTAAAGGATCAGCATCGCGTCGCCGTAGGTACCGAACTTATACCCCTCCTTCTTCGCCGTTTCGTAGACCCCCATCAGCTGGTCGTAGCCCGCGAACGCCGACACCATCATTAGTTGCGTGGAAAAAGGCAGGTGGAAATTGGTCACCATCGAATTGGCCACGCTGAACTCGTACGGCGGGAAGATGAACTTGTTAGTCCACCCCTCGAACGGCTTGAGCATGCCATCCGTCGACACCGAGCTTTCGATCGTCCGCATCACCGTGGTGCCGATCGCACAGACCCGCTTCTCCTTGGCCCGCGCGGCATTGACGATCCGCACCGCCTCGTCCGGGATGAAGATCTGTTCGCTGTCCATCTTATGCTTGGTTAGGTCCTCAACATCCACCGACCGGAAATTCCCCAGCCCCACATGAAGAGTCACCTCGGCGCAGCCTACCCCTTTGATCTCCAGCCTTTTGAGCAGGTGTTTGCTGAAATGCAGCCCGGCCGTCGGGGCCGCCACGGCGCCTTCGACCTTGGCATAGATCGTCTGGTAGCGCTCCTCGTCGATCGGCTCCACCTTAGGCCGTATCCAGCGGGGCAACGGCGTTTCGCCGAGCTTGTAAAGGGCCGCCTTGAACTGGTCGTAATCGCCGTCGAACAGGAAACGCAGCGTCCGTCCGCGCGAAGTGGTGTTGTCGATCACTTCGGCCACCAGCGCGTCATCGTCTCCGAAATAGAGCTTGTTCCCGATCCGGATCTTCCGCGCAGGATCGACCAGCACGTCCCACAGCCGCTGTTCGCGGTTCAGCTCGCGCAGCAAAAAGATCTCGATCTCGGCGCCGGTCTTCTCTTTGTTGCCGTACAGCCGGGCCGGGAAAACTTTCGTATTGTTGAAGATCATCACGTCGCCTTCCTTGAAATAGCCGATGATGTCTTTGAATACCTTGTGTTCGATCTTTCCGCTTTTACGGTCGAAAACGAGCAGGCGCGATTCGTCGCGGTTCTCGGCGGGGTATTTCGCCAGCATGTCGGGCGAGAAGTCGTACTTGTACTGCGAAAGTTTCATATCGTTAATGTACTGTTTTGGGCATGAATGGTTCGTTTGTTTGTCATTGAGCTATTTTGAGGTTGCTGTTTTGTCATGATGCGGCCAAGAGCGAGCAGCTGAGTTCCCGCGTCAGCGGTGGCCCGCGCCTCCCCGCGCGCGGGACAAGTCCCACGCAGGCGCAGACCACCGAAGAACAGCACTAAACAAACGAACGGTAAATTGATATACGGTATTACGCCGGATTTGTTTCAACGGTTGGCTTTCCCTGCCATAATTCGGCCTGCAAAGCCTCCAGCGTGACGCAGTCCCCGGCCCGGTAGCCGCCGCTGCGCACCCGCCGCAAAGCCACCAGGTGGCCGCCGCTTTGCAACCGTTCGCCCAGGTCGCGCGCGAACGAACGGATATACGTCCCCTTGCTGCACGCAATCCGCACCGTGACCCGCGGAGCCTCCGGCAATTCACAGGACTCCACGTGCGCCGAATAGATCGTAACCAGAGCCGTCCGCATCCTGACCTCCTCCCCCTCGCGCGCATACTCGTACGCCCTTTTCCCCTCCAATTTCTTGGCCGAATAGACCGGCGGCTCCTGTTCCTGCTCCCCCACGAAGCCCTGCAACACCTCCTCGATCCGCTCCCGCGTGATATGTTCCCACGGGTAACGCGCATCGACCGGGTGTTCGAGGTCGTAGCTCGGCGTGGTAGCCCCCAGTTCGACCGTGGTCAGGTACTCCTTCTCTTCGGCCTGCAACTCGTCCACCCGCTTCGTAGCCCGCCCCACGCAGATCAGCAATACGCCCGTAGCCAACGGGTCAAGCGTCCCGGCATGCCCCACTTTGATCTTGCGGTGGCCCAGCTTGCGCATCAGCGTCCGCACCTTGCGCACCACGTCTGTCGAGGTCCACCCCAGCGGCTTGTCGACGGGGATCACCAATCCCTCCTCAAACGGATAGTCCGGCCCCAATGTTTCCAATAAATTCCCTGTCATGTAAAAATTATCCGAGGATGACCGCCACGGCCCCGGCCACGGCGCAATAGAGTGCGAACCACCACAGTTTACCGCGGCTCACGATGCGGATCATCACCTTGCAGGCGAACAGCCCCGACACATAAGCCGCCAGGAACCCCGCCGCCAGCGCATACCCGGAGATCCCCGATGCCGCCGGCGAGAACTCCCCTTTCAGCAGTTCGAGGAAAGCCTCCCCCAAAATAGGAACGAGCACCATCAGGAACGAGAACTTCGCCAGTTGCGTACGATCGTCGCCTAAGAGCATACCCGTGGCGATCGTCGAGCCGGAGCGCGAGATCCCCGGAATCACCGCCACGGCCTGCGCCAGCCC
Source organism: uncultured Rikenella sp. (assembly GCA_947627885.1). GTDB lineage: Bacteria > Bacteroidota > Bacteroidia > Bacteroidales > Rikenellaceae > Rikenella. The sequence goes on along the minus strand of CANQXP010000058.1, from coordinate 4,269 downwards.
GATCACAAAAGCGTCTTTGGCCGTCACCGGATGCTGTCGCTTCGGCTTGACGAAATGGGTTAGCAGTAGCAAAGCCGCCGTCACGAAAAGCATGCACCCCACGAACCGCACGCCGCTGCCGAACAGCGTTTCGACCTTATCTTTGAAGAAGAGCCCCACCACCAGCACCGGGAGCATCGAAATAACGATCTTGACGAGATACCGGGATTCGGGATTGGCCCTGAACTTAAGCCCGCCGCGCACGAGCCGCACGATCTCGCCCCAGAATACCGTGATAGTGGCCAGTACCGTAGCGGCATGCACCAATATGGCGAAAGTGGTATTGTCCACGTCGGTGCCGAGGATATGGCCCAGAATAACGAGGTGCCCGGACGAGCTGACGGGCAGGAACTCGGTCAGCCCCTGAAGCAGACCGAGCAGTATGGCGTCGATTGTTCCCATTACTCGGCTTTGGCGTCAGTGTTCCCGGCCTTTTCGGTTTTGGGCCGGTACATAATGGCGTAGATCTCGAAGGCGAACCCCGCCAGCAACAGCAGCGGCGCGATATACAGCCGCCGGAAGTTGAACATCTCGTAATTGAACTCCGTGGCGGGATCTTCGCTGCCTCCGCCGCTGAGCAGGATAAATCCGAGGATGATGGCTGCGATGCCGCAGAGGATCATCACGTAGTTGCGCTTGCCTAACGGCATCGCCGGGTTCTCCACCGCCGGCTTCACAGGTTGTTTTTTCATATTGTGTATTTATATCGTTCGTTTTATAATTACCCTTGGAGGGTACTGTTCTCTTTGTGAACAAAGAGAACCAGAAAAACTTTTTGAGATGCTAACGCATCTCCGGGGCCTGCCGGGTACCCTATTTTGGCGCGGCGAGTGGGGCCAAGCCTTTCAGGCGGCCCCGCTCCGCCCGCCAAAGCTGAGGAGTGCGGAGCCTAAAGAGTAGCGCAGCTATCTCAAAAGTTCTTTGGGTCCCTTTCTTTCAAGAAAGGGACGGTTGCCTGCGGGTAGATACAAAAACGAACGGTTAAAAAATATCAATCGGTCTGCCGCACATAGCGGTTGACGGCCAAGGCCGTAAAGGTAGTGCAAATCGCCACTCCCGCCAAAATCATGGCGCTGAAAAGCAGCGCGAACGTATCCCGATCCTCCACCAGCCGGACATCCGGCATCACCTCCGCCAGCCCGTCCGCAAAGAGGTAGAGCAGCCCCGAGGCCAAGACCCCCGCCACCACGCCCTGCGTAAAGCTGCGCAGCACGAACGGCCGCCGGATAAACCCCGCTGTCGCCCCCACCAGCTTCATCGTCGCGATGGCCTGCCGCCGCGCCGCCACCGCCAGCCGCAACGTGTTCGAAATCAGCATCACCGTCACCAGCAACAGGAAGCCCCCCAGCCCCAGCAGGATATAATTCAGCCGGTTCAGGTTCCGCATCACCGCCTCCACGATCTTCTGCTGGTAGACCACCTCGTCCACCCCCCGCCACGAAGCGCACTCCTTCTCCAGCGCCGCCAAACCCTGCGAATCCGTATAGCCCGGATTGAGCGTCAGCTCATACGACGCCGGAAGCGGATTTTCGCCCAGGAAATCCACGAAATCCGTCCCGATATAAGCCTGGAAATCCTTCGCCGCCTCGTCCGCCGGGATATACCGCCACGACGCGATGGCCGGATACATGCCCATCTGCCTCTCGATCCCCGCCCGCTGGGCCTGCGTCACCGTGTCCGACAGCATCACCGAAAAGCGCAGTTCGCTCCGTACCGCCGACGTGGAGGAGTAGGCGTTAATGAGGATATACCCCACCACCCCCAACAGCAACAGCACCAGCGTCACGCTGACCGTCGCCACCGAGTAGTCCGCCTTCAACCCCCTATTCCCCGCCATTTTCTTCATTCCGTTTGCAACCCCGCATGCCGATCCCGATCATAAGGCCCAGCGCACCGAACAACAAGATAGCGGAGGAAGCGCGGGTCACCGCCACCAACAGGCCGAAATGCGGCGCGGCGAAACTGAACTCAACCGTATGTTCGCCCGCCGGCACCCGGATCGCCCGCAGCACATAGTCCGCCCGGAAATACTCCGCCGGCCGGCCGTCGATCGTCGCCGTCCACCCCTTCGGGTAGTAAATCTCGGAGAGCACCGCCACCCCGTCCTGCGCCGCCCGCGTTTTATAAGTCTGCCGGTTCACCCGGTACTCCGTCAAAGCGATGGAAGCAGCAGAATCCGCTTTCGGATCGAGCCCCTCCAGTTGCGGCGCGAACCGACGGTCCACCACCGCCGTGGTATGCGGGTCGAAGCCGCCGCCCTTGCCGTCGTTGTCCAGCGCCGCGATCTCCTGGTCGGCGTTCTCCACCCACGCGATGCTGTCCACGAACCACGCACTCCCGCAGGCATACGGATTCCGTTGCACGGCCGGCTGCCCACCCTCGCCGGGAATGATGAAGTACTTGGTGTTCAGCATATCGTACACCGCCATGTTGTTCCGGGAGAGATGATGGTCGATCAGATCCTGGTACCGCCTGAGCTTGGCGGCGTGGTAGCCCCCGACCGAACGGTGGTAGTACGAAGTGGTGGCGTCGGTGAACGGGTTGAGCGTGAAATTCGCCACCCGGTAATCCGTCGTATCCTGCAAAATCAGCTTGTCGGCCTCGGTCATCGGGATCGCCAGCGCCTGCCGCTTCGGATGGAAATCGTCCGCCGACACGTACCGCTTGTCCACCGGGAAAAGGTCGGCCACCACGATCACGCACAGCCCCGCCACCAACCAACCGCGTTTGATCTTCTCTTTGGCGAACAGCCACACCAGCCCAGCCGTCACCGCCACGAAAAAGAGCGACCGGAAAGCGTCCGTGCGCATCAGCGACGCACGCTCCTCCTGCATCGCCGCCACGACCTGTTCCGGCAACCCCATCGCCTCGTCACCGGCCCCTGTAAAGCTGCTGAACATCGGCCCGAAGATCCCCAACAACAACGTCAAACCCCCGACAATCAGCAACGACCACTTCAGCCCCTTTTGAATACGAGCGCCGTCCGTGTCGTCCCGTGTCCAGAGCCGCGCCAGCCCCAGCACCGCCAGCAGCGGCACCGCCCATTCGACGATCACGAGGATCATCGACACCGTGCGGAATTTGTTGTACATCGGAAAATAGTCGAGGAACAGGTTCGTGAACCACATCATGTGCCGCCCCCAGGCCAGAAAGATCGCCAGCACCGAGGCCGCCACGATCCACCACTTCTGCCGCCCCCGCAGCACGAACAGGCCGAACACGGCCAGAAAAACGAGACATGCCCCCAGATAAACCGGCCCGTCGGTACTCGGCACATCTTGTCCTAATGTATATATGTTTCCTAAATGTATTAATCCAAATATTATTCCACTAATTATAATACAATACCAAACACCTTTTTTTGTATCTCCAAATCTTTCTAAAAATTCATTTAAAAGCCATCCACGGCATAAAAATTCCTCAGCAACCCCAACGAAGAAACAGCCAACTGCTAAATTTATAATTGAAAAGCCACCATTAAAACCTCCTTGTACGATTCCAAATAGAAGCATAAATATGACAATACCAATTATATAATATAAACCATAAAAAAGTCCTTTTGTAAATTTTTCATGTTTTTGAGTAAATACATAAGAATTTTTGAATAATAACATTACAATTAATACAAGAGAAGCCAAAATTGCTTCACTTATAACAAGATTCCCTTTTGGGTATTTTGTTATTGAATTTAAAATTAAGTTTGCACCATATCCCCAAATGACTAACTCAGTAATAACCAAAAAAATAATAATCATAAAAATAGTATATAAAATTATATTAGGTTTCTTTTTATTTTTCATTTACTACTCATCCTTCTTCATTTGTTCTTCTGTTAAATAACTAGTAGGTACTTCTAATTTTTGGCCCATATAATCACAAGTAGACATACCATTTTCATTATCGACACAATTTGTAACATTTTTAATTGCCATAAAACCAATTAGTGAAAAACATAAAATGCCACAAGAAATAATTCCAATAACAATTCCTGCAATCGATAAACCTTTTGCATCGCTTTTACCAATAAATCCTAAAACATCTCCAACTATTGCAATTAAGATTGCAACAATCACAAAAATTTGTGCACCTACTAATGAATTAGGTGCAATTATAAGTGGTATCAAAGAAACAATAGACATAATCAAAGAAGCAATTGCTATTTTTTTCTTATTTTTCATATACACCCTCCTTTCTTTACAAGACGATGGCTTGAAATACTATTTAAACCAA
>CANQXP010000057.1 GCA_947627885.1 uncultured Rikenella sp. | reverse complement strand
GCCATAATGGTTCATGGAAAAAAGCAGCCTGCATCAGGCGTGCTGGGTCAGCTTCATCAGCGCGGTTTCGACCATGCGGCGCACGAAAGCGGCATAGTCCGGCTGGCTGTCACCCGCCACGCGCTGGGCGATGATGGTGCAGACGGTCAGGGCGCGGTGTCCCATCAGGGCCGAAAGGCCGGCGATGGCTGAGCTCTCCATTTCGAAGTTGGATACCCGCAGTCCCTCGAACCCGAACCGTTCGATCCGTTCCAGGTAGTCGGGATGGGCCAGCGGCAGGCGCACGACGCGTCCCTGAGGGGCGTAGAATCCGGGTGCCGACAAAGTCAATCCCCGGATCGCCGCGTCGCTGAACAGTGCGACCAGCTCCGGGTCGTTAGGCACGAAGTAGGGCCGGGCCAGCCGTTCGCCCCAACGGGTCTGCTGCACGAAGGCCTCTTCGATGCGGCGGTCGCAGACGGCGTCGCTGCCGGAGTAGAAGTTCAGCAGGCCGTCGATGCCTCCCGATACGGCGGACATCACCAGGTCGCCCAGCCGGATGTCCGGCTGCACGGCGCCGCTGGTGCCGAGCCGCACGATACGCAGGCTTTTGCGTTCGGGCTGCGGCTTCACGGTGCGGGTGGCGAAATCGACGTTGGCCAGCGCGTCGAGCTCGTTCATGACGATGTCGATGTTGTCGCAGCCGATGCCGGTGGAGACCACCGTGAGCCGCACGTTGTTGAGGGTTCCCGTGTGGCACCGGAACTCGCGGTTGGCGGAGCTGCTCTCGATCCGGTCGAAGTAGCTGGCTATCATGCTGCTGCGGTCGGGGTCACCGACCAGGATCACCGTGTCGGCCAGTTCGCCCGGTTTCATGTGGAGGTGGAAGACGGAGCCGTCGTCGTTGATGATGAGCTCCGAGGAGGGTATGGTGCGCATAAGGCTTGGTTTTCGTTTATTTCACAGGGCCGTAGGAACCGCCGGATGATGAGCCGGTGTTGACGTGGGTGGCGCCGCCGGTGTAGCGGACGGATGCGCCGCTGGAGGCCCTGCCTTTGATGGAGTTGGTGGCGCAGCACCGCAGCGACGAGCCCGACGAGGCGTCGGCCTGCACGTCTTTGGCCTGCAACCCGCTTAGGTCGGCGGTAGAGCCGGATGCGGTCTCGGCTTCGAGCTTGTCGGTCGTGCCGCTGACCACTACCCGGGCGCCGGAGTGCACCTCGACTTCGACCTCTTTGGCCGTCACGTCAATACGGTCGATCGTCGCGCCGCTGTGCGCTTCGATCTCGCATTCGCGGGCGGTGAAACTGCCGTTGCCGCTGATGCGGGCGCCGCTGTGGGCTTTGGCTTTCTCGAATGTAGTCACGGTGACGGTGGCTTTACGCACGCCGCGCACGCGCTGAAGATCGCGGGGCAGGTTGTCGAAGCCGATGTCCAGCACGCCGTCATCGACTTTGGCGCGCAGGTAGGGTTGCAGGCGGCTGTCCACGGTTATGACGGCGCCGCTCACCGAGCCTTGTTGCAGGGTGACTTCGAAACCGCTGTGGGCCGTTACGCCGCGAAGGTGGCCGGTCTCGATGGTCTGGCTGCCGGTATTGTTCTGGGCCAGGGCCGAACACCCGCAAAGGGCCGCGGCGGCAAGGAATAGGGTCAGTTTTGTCTTTATCATAACAGGTTGGTTTTAAAGGGGCGTTTTTATAATTTCGATATGCTGCCCATGCCGGATTTGCTGAAAGAGGTTTTGATCGTACCGTCGGCGCGGTAGCGGATGCTGCTGCTGCCGGAGGCGTCGGCGTCGAGGCTGCCGGTGGTCCAGACGGTGATGCCGCTCATGCCGGAGGTCTTGCAAACGGCGTCTTTGGCTTTGAGTTCTTTGAGGTTGATGTGGGAGCTGCCGCTGGATTCGGCGTCCACTTTGTCGGCGCTGCCGGCTGCGGTTACGGAGGACATACCGGAGGTGGTGACGTCGAGGGTGCGGATGGTTCCGCAGTCGAGGCTAAGTTTGGAAGAGCCGCTGCATTCGGCTTTGGCGGACGGTGCGCCGCCTTTGACCGTGGCGGAGCTCATGCCGCTGACCTCGATGTTCAGCGAGGCGACGGAGCCGCAGTTCAGCGTGAGGTGTGAACTGCCGGAAGCCTTTACGCGGGCCCCTTTGGCCCGGTTCAGGGTCAGGTTTTCGATATTGCCCATGCCGGAGGTGTTCACTTCGGTGCCGCTGCCTCCGGTCACGTCGATGGTGATCGGCCCGATCTTGCCGATGCCGGAGGCTGTGATCTCGGCGGCGGTGCCGGAAAAGGTGCCTTCGGCCCTGACGGAGGCCAGGCCCAATGCGCTGAGCCGGTCGATGCGGCTGAGGGTCACTTCGGCGGTGGCGGGGCGGCTCCATTTGCCGGCATCTTGCAACTCGCGCGGCAGGTCGCGGAAGCCGAGGCTCAGGATGCCTTTTTCGAGGCGGACTTCGAGGTAGGGTTTGAGCCGCTCGTCGATGGTGACTTTGACGCCGTTTTCGGCGGTGTGGGCGCTCTGGCGCAGGGTGACGGCGAAGGTGTGGCCGGCTTGAAGACCGTTGATGGAGATTCCCTGGGAAGAGGTGAGGGTGGTTTCACCGGCGAGTGCGGCGGGAATCGAGAGGGCGAGTGCGGCGCAGAGGCCGAGGATCTGTTTTTTCATGGTGTTCCGAAACGGATATGTTCCCCAAATGTAGCCATTTGGGGAACGGTTTGAAAATGTTTTGTTACCGGATGCTCACGGAGCTGGCTTTCGAAGCCTCTTTTTTCAGCACTTCGGGGTTGCCTGCGCAGGTGATGTGGCTGGCTCCGCTGGCCGAGGCGCTCAACTCGCCGGTGGCGTAACAATCGATGCGTGCGGCGCCGGAGGTGGAGCAGCCGGCCGTATGGGCTTTCAGTTCGCCGAGCTGGCAGTTCGCGGCTCCCGAAGCTTCGGCGGTCAGGTGGCTGGCGCTGCCCCAGGCGGAGACCTTAACGGCTCCGCTGGCGTCGATGTTGAGCGTCCCGGCTTGGCAGGTGAAGTCGATCTTGGAGGCTCCGCTGGCGTCTACGGTCACTTTCGAGGGTTTGCCGAAGCTGGCGTTCCCGACACGTCCCGCACCGGAGCAGCCGATGGTGACGGGGCCTTCGGTTTTCACGTTCAGGTCGTTGACGGCACCGGCCCCGCTGGTCTTGAGGGTGAATCTGTCAGCGGTGAACGCGCCTTCTACGGTGACTTTGGCGGCCCCTTCGGCCTGGATGCCGTCGAGCTGTTTGACGCTGACCACGGCCGTGGGTTTGCCGACCCAGTATTGCCCGTAGTTGAGGTACTGCGGCCGGTCGTTTTTCATGCCGAGGGTCAGTTTGCCGTTTTCGAGTTTACAAACGAGGTAGGGTTGCAGGCGGCTGTCGATGGAGATCTGCACGCCGGTCTTGTCGCTTTGTTTGATGACGGTGTTGAAGGCGAAGCCTACTTCCACAGCGTTGATGGGCTGGTTCAGGAATTTGGTCTCGACCACCGACGTGGCGGTCTTGGCCGTTTGGCGGGCTTTGTTTTCGTCTTCTTTGTTGGCTTCGGGGCGGAAGGCGGCCGCGTTGATGCAGATCAGCAGCAGGGCGGCGAATAACAGGTGTTTCATGGCGTTTATGTTTTTTGCTTTTTATTTTCGTTTTTCCGTGTAAGGTTCGGCTGTCGCCGTTAGGCCAGGATGCAGATGAGCAGCAGGGCGGCGAATAACAGGTGTTTCATGGCAGTTGTATTGTTCAGTTCTTATTAAGTCCGGCGACCGGTTCCTGATGGATGACACACTTTAGACGTCCGGGGTGTGTCTTTCGGATTATCCGGTTCTGCCTTTTCTAATGCCAGCGGCGTGCCATGAATGTTATTGTATTGAAAACCAGCCTGATATGTGATTCTGGCGGAATATAAAGTGTCTAATTTATTGACACTCGTTGTCTAACTCTTTGACAAAACGGTCTTTCCCGATTTTTTCGCTATTTTTGTACGCCGCTTGCAGGGCGGGGCGTATGGTACCCCAAGCGAGTGGGGCAATTTTAACGGTACGGTTGATATTTAAGTTTCCGCGTCAGCGGTTAGCCCGCAGCCATCCCCGGCGGAGGGCTAAATTGCTCGCTGCGCTCGATTTCGCCCCCGCTGGCTGCGGGCCGAAAAAACTATACTGTATAACCGTACTTTTTTACACAGAATACGTTTACACTATATGAAGAATATCCGCAACTTTTGCATTATTGCGCATATCGACCACGGCAAATCGACGCTGGCAGACCGCCTGCTGGAGGTGACCAAGACGGTCAGCGAGCGGGAATTGCAGGCCCAGGTGCTGGACGACATGGACCTGGAGAAGGAGAAGGGCATCACGATCAAAAGCCACGCGATACAGATGGAGTATGTGCAGGACGGGGAGAAGTATATCCTGAACCTGATCGACACCCCCGGCCATGTGGACTTTTCGTACGAGGTGTCGCGCGCGATAGCTTCGTGCGAGGGGGCGCTGCTGGTGGTGGACGCGACGCAGGGGATTCAGGCGCAGACCATTTCAAACCTCTACTTGGCGCTGGGGAACGACCTGGAGATCATTCCGGTGCTCAACAAGATCGATATGGCCTCGGCGATGGTCGAGGAGGTGAAGGACCAGATCGTGGACATGTTGGGCTGCAAGCGGGAGGAGATCCTCGCGGCATCGGGCAAAACGGGCGAGGGGGTCGAAAATATATTACGGGCCATCGTAGAGCGGGTGCCGGCGCCGAAGGGTTCGGAGGAGGCGCCGTTGCAGGCGCTGATCTTCGACTCGGTGTTCAATCCGTTCCGGGGGGTGATCGCTTACTACCGGGTGATGAACGGGGTGATCCGCAAGGGGGAGAAGGTCAAATTTTTCAACACGGGGAGCGAGTACGAGGCCGACGAGATCGGGGTGTTGAAGCTCAAGATGTCGCCGCGGGACGAGATACGGGCCGGCGACGTGGGCTATATTATTTCAGGGATCAAGAATTCGGTGGACGTGAAGGTGGGGGACACGATCACTTCGGTGGCGAATCCTTGCAAGGAGGCGATCGCGGGGTTCGAGGATGTCAAGCCGATGGTCTTCGCGGGGCTCTACCCGGTGGAGACGGATCAGTACGAGGACTTGCGGGCCTCGCTGGAAAAATTGCAGCTGAACGACGCGTCGCTGACCTATGAACCGGAGTCGTCGCTGGCGCTCGGTTTCGGTTTCCGCTGCGGGTTCCTGGGACTGCTGCACATGGAGATCATCCAGGAGCGGCTGTTCCGGGAGTTCAACATGGACGTGATCACGACAGTGCCGAACGTATCGTACAAGGTGTTCACCACCAAGGGGGAGGAGTTTATGGTGCACAATCCTTCGGGGTTGCCGGAGCCGAACTATATCCACAAGATCGAGGAGCCGTACATTTTGGCACAGGTCATTACCAAAACGGAGTATCTGGGGGCGATCATGAAGCTGTGTATCGAGAAACGGGGGGTGCTGCTGAACCAGAATTTCATCACAACGGACCGGGTGGAGGTCAATTTCGACATGCCGCTGGCGGAGATCGTGTTCGACTTTTACGACAAGCTGAAGAGCGTGTCGCGGGGCTATGCGTCGTTCGATTACCACATGACGGATTACAAGGAGTCGAAGCTCTCGAAGCTGGATATCCTGCTGAACGGGGAGCAGGTGGATGCGCTTTCGTCGCTGATCTATGTGGATCACGCCTACGATTTCGGGCGCAAGATGTGTGAGAAGCTCAAAGAGCTGATCCCGCGCCAGCAGTTCGACATTGCGATCCAGGCGGCGATCGGGGCGAAGATCATCGCGCGGGAGACGGTCAAGGCGGTGCGCAAGGATGTGACGGCGAAGTGCTACGGGGGGGATATTTCGCGCAAGCGCAAGCTGCTCGAAAAACAAAAGGCGGGGAAGAAGCGGATGCGTCAGGTGGGGCGTGTGGAGGTGCCGCAGGAGGCGTTCCTGGCGGTGCTCAAAATGGACTGATGCGGTAATTCGTTCGTTTTATTTATCATTGTGCTGTACGGAACTGCCCCTTTTACCTTCGGTTTTCTCGCACTACCTCGCCAAAGTCCGCTGGCGGCCTCTGGTCTCGGCACGTTGCTCGATTCTGAAGAAAAGCGGCACCAAAAGACTTTCGAGAATGCTGGCGCATTCTAAACCTCCGGTAGCAACACATTTGGCGCAACGAGTGGGGGCTATGCCCTTTGGGCACCCCCACCCCGTTCGCCAAAAGATAAGTATTTCGGCAGATTAAGGTTGAGCGTAGCTTCACAAAGTTTTTTGGTTCTTTTTGTTCACAAAAAGAATAGTCACACACGGCACGAAGACAAATAAACGAACCTATTATGGAATACAGGCGTTGCGGGCGGAGCGGGCTAAGGCTGCCCGCCATATCGCTGGGGTTGTGGCACAATTTCGGCGCTGCGGATAATTTCGGCCGGGCGCGGCAGACCGTGCTGACGGCGTTCGAAAAGGGGGTCACCCATTTCGACCTGGCGGACAACTACGGGCCGCCGGCGGGCGCGGCGGAATTTACTTTCGGGCATATCCTGCGAACCGATTTGGGGCCGCACCGGGACGAAATCCTGATCACCACCAAGGCGGGGCACGAGATGTGGCCGGGGCCTTATGGGGACTGGGGATCGCGGAAACATCTGGTGGCGGCCTGCGACCAAAGCCTCGGCAGGCTGGGGGTGGAGTATGTCGATATTTTCTACTCGCACCGGCCCGACCCGGAGACGCCGCTCGAAGAGACGATGCAGGCGCTCGACTATCTTGTGCGGTCGGGGCGGGCGCTCTATGTGGGGTTGTCGAAGTATCCGGCGGATCTGGCCCGCAAAGCGATGGATATGCTGCGGTCGCTTGGGACGCCGTGCGTAGTGAACCAGCTGCGCTATTCGATGCTGGTGCGGGAGCCGGAACGGGAGTTGTTCCCGTTGTTCGGGGAGTACGGAACCGGTGTCGTGAGCTTTTCGCCGCTGGCGCAGGGGCAGCTGTCGGAACGTTATCTGGAGGGTATTCCGGCGGATTCGAGGGCGGCACATAACGGATTCCTGAAGGTGTCGGACGTGGAGTCCAATCTATCCAAAATCAAAGCGTTGCATGAAATCGCGGAGCGGCGGGGGCAGAGTCTTTCGCAGATGGCGATCGCGTGGCAGCTCAGGCCGGGTTCGACGGTGACGTCGGTGATCGCGGGGGTGAGTTCGACGGAACAGCTGCTCCAGAATTTAGGGGCGCTGGAGAGTCCGGCGTTCGCTCCGGAAGAGCTGGCGGAGATCGACCGGATACTGGCCTGAGGGCTGTTTCACTTGAGCCGGTAGACTTCTTGATCCGGGCAATGCTTCACCGGCGTGCCGGCGGCACTTTCGTCTCCCCCTTCCGTATCCCCGTCACTCCCGTACGCAGCGGACGGAAATAGCCTGTGTGCGGGGCGCTCCTGCGTTCAGGTTCATGATCTTCGAAGGAGTAAAACAAAACCGGTAGGTGCAGTAGTCGGCAGAGACGGTGGAAGTATGGACGCTTCCTTCCGAGTTCAGCCCGCTAAGTCCTCCGGCCGAACGCCCTGTGCGCCAGCCCTGTAACGGGTAGCGTGCCTCAACCCCTCCCGCTGCGGTCGGCCAGGTGTAACTGACCGGGAGATCGTCCGAACCGCTGTCCCAGACGGCGTTGCTTTGGGTTAATGCGTCCCACGGGTTCGCTCCCGCGCCGCCTTTCGGCACCCGCCATCCCGCCGGGCAGGGATCGAAAAGGGTCTTGACCGCATCCCGCCACAATGCGTCATTGTGGGGCATAGTCCAGTCACTCCGGTCGCCGACCGCGAAATAGAAGCCGGAGAGGTTGCGGATCTTTCCACAGGTTGTTTTTCCCGGAAACCCGATCTAAGTTATTTCACGATATTGGCCAGCACGCGGATGTCCCGTGCGGGGCGTGCCGGATCGTTGGTCACCACGGTGATCCCTTCCGACAGCCGCCCGGAGGCGCCTTTGGTGTCGAGCGTCACCGTCAGGGTCGCCGTGTCACCCGCTTTGATGACCGTCTTGTCGGCCTTGGCCCGTATACGGCTGCCGCTGGGGCCGATATGCCGGATGACCAAATCTTTCTCGCCCCCGTTGGTGATCTGGAACTGGCGCGTCAGGGTTTTGCCCTGGGGCTGGTCGCTGAAATGGTAGAAAAAAGAGGAGTAGTCGGCGCGTGGAGCGAGCTTCAGCTCGGCGCGCGAGAGGGCCGAGAAGTCTTCGGCGAAGATAACGGTCGCCTCCACCGGATCGGGTTGCTTCACGCCGTCGCCCGTCAGGGCGAAGCTGAAAGCATATTTGCCCCAGAGGTCGGCTTTGGCAGCGTCGAGGGTCATTACGATCTCGCTGCGCTCGCCGGGTGCGAGGGTCGCTTTCCGGGGCCGCACGGTCAGCCAGGCGGGCAGCGACGAGGCGTCGATACCGACCCGGACAGGGCTTTTGCCGCCGTTGGCGATACCCAAGGTACGGACGGTGGCCTTGCCGCGCGGCAGGGTGCCCAGCACGAGGCTCCGGTCGGCGATGCGCAGGCCGCCGGCCACGCGGAACGGGTAGTCGTCCTGAATGGTGCGCGGCCGCCCTTCGACGTTGCCGGTGATGGTCAGCCGGATGCTGCCGCGGGGGTCGTTGCTCAGGATGCTGATGACTTTCTCGAACTTGCCGGGGCGGTTGGCCGGGTCGAACGTGATTTTGATGTCGCCCGCTTTGCCGGGCAGCACCGGCTCTTTGCTGAACTGCGGGTAGGTGCAGCCGCACGAGACGCCGACGCTGTTGATCACCAGCGGCAGGGTGCCTTCGTTCCGGAACCGGAAAGTGTGGCTCACGTCGCCGTCCACCTCTTTAATGTTCCCGAAATCGTAGGTGTTGCTTTCGAAGACCATTTTTGCGGTTTTCAGCCCTTCGGCCCGGGCCGCGCCGTACAGGCCCGGCAGTAGGGCGAGCCATGCGATCAGCTGTTTCATAGCGTTCGGTTTATTTCAGGAAATGAGCGGCGACGGCAGCCGCTTCACCCAGGATAATCGCATTGGCAGTGATGACGGGCAGGGGCTTGCGGTCTTCGTGAGCGACGTGGATCAGGGTGGGGATCATCAGGGCCAGCCCGACCGCCGCGCCTTCGATCCACCACGGCAGGCCGGGCAGGTCGATGTTGACGATCACCACCGTGGCGACGAAATAGTGTATGAAAGCGGCTACATTGGTGTGCCGCGGCAGCTTTTGGATAATCATCGGGATCACGTCGATCAGGCCGATGGCCAACCCCAACAGGAGGGAAAGTAGGAAAGTGTTCATAGGAAACGTTTATTTGATCTTGTCGTAATAGTGCAGGTCGATCACGCGCCCGTTTTTGACGGCGGCCTTCCGGAAGATGGCCGCCCGTTGGAATCCGGCTTTTTCGAGCACCCGCATCGAGGCGGCGTTGTGGCCGAAAACGGTGGCGAAGAGCCGTTGTATGTCCGTGGCGGCGAAAATATGCGCGGCCAGCGCTCCGACCGCTTCGCTCATCACACCGCGGCCCCAGTATGCCTCGCCGAGCCAGTAGCCCACTTCGGCGCTGATGCGCTCCACGTCGGTGCCGGGCATGTAGCCGATGCCGCCCACCGCTTCGCCGCCGATCACGATGGCGAAGTCCCGAACCGGATCTTTAGCCGATGCGACGGCGATAAAAGCGTCGGCATCGATCCGCGTGTAGGGATGCGGAAAGAGGTCGCGGACGTTGTTCCAGATGCGGATATTGTCCGCATGCCGGGCCAGCAAATCGGCGTCCTGCGGCACGAAAGGCCGAAGGATGAAGCCGTTGCATTCAATCCGTATAGGGGTGTCGTTCATCGTCCCGGAGGTTTATGCGTCGATCACGCCGGAGCCGACCAGTTCCCCGTCCGGGGCGTACCATGCGGCGAACTGGCCCGCCGTGACGCCGCGCTGCGGCTCGGCGAAGTCGATCACGCCCCATCCGTTCCCGTCGATATGCAGCGTGGCTTTCTGTAAAGGCTGCCGGTACCTGATCCGCACCAAATAATCCCGGCAGGGGTCGGTTGCGGCAAGGGCGAGGTCGGGCCGCACCCAGTGCATTTCGTCGGGCCGTATGCGCAGCCCTTTCCGGTAAAGTCCCGGATGCCGGTCGCCCATGCCGACGTAGATCGTGTTGCTCTCCACGTTGGTGGCGATCACAAAGAGCGGTTCGGGCTTTCCCCCCACGTTCAGCCCTTTGCGCTGCCCGATGGTGTAGAAGTGCGCTCCATTATGTTCGCCGACCTTGATGCCGTCGCTTTGGTCGTATTTATAAGGGGAGTAAGGGTCGTGCGCCGGATCGTCGTATCCCGCCCAATCCTGCGGGATCTCGATAATGGCGCCCCCCGGCCGCGCGGCCAGCTTCTGTTGTAAAAAGACGGGCAGATCCACCTTCCCCACAAAGCAGATCCCCTGCGAATCTTTCCGTTCCGCTGTGGCGAGCCCCTGTTCGGCTGCAATCCGCCGCACCTCCGGCTTTTCTAAATCTCCGATGGGAAAGAGAGCTTTCGAGAGTTGTTGCTGATTGAGCTGGCAAAGAAAATAGCTCTGGTCTTTGTTGGAATCGTCGCCCGCGATTAAACGATGATAGGTATGGCCATCAGTCGGGCTGACGACGGTGTCGGTCTTGCAGTAGTGCCCTGTCGCCACGTAATCGGCCCCCAGATCCAAAGCGGCCTTGAGGAAGGCGTCGAACTTGATCTCGCGGTTGCAGAGCACATCCGGGTTCGGGGTACGCCCGCGCCCGTACTCGGCGAACATGTAGTCCACCACCCGCTGCCGGTACTGGTCGCTGAGGTCGATGAAGTGGAATTCGATGTCGAGTTTCTTGGCCACCAGCTCGGCGAAGACGCGGTCGTCGTACCACGGGCAGTCGCCGGCCAGGGTGCCGGTGGTGTCGTGCCAGTTGCGCATGAACATCCCCACGACGTCGTAGCCCTGTCTTTTCAGTACCCATGCGGCGACGCTCGAATCCACGCCGCCGGACAGGCCGACGACCACGCGCTTGTTCTTTTTCTGTATGTTGTTCTCCATAGTGTCGCGTCGTCAAAGATAACGGTTTTCGGCGGGATTTTTGCATAAGTGTTTTCGGACTGGAGCCTGCGGAGCGTTTGCAACGCAGTTGCGGGCCGTTTTACGGCCCGTCGGCATTGCGCCCAAGCGCCTTTGGCGCTTGGGGGGTGGGCGCAGGCCGAAAAAGAGACAATCAGAATGTCTTTCAGCCGCAAAAACATTACCTTTGCTTATTCAGAGAAAATTCAAAGCTCACGTTATGCCGAAGATTTCGCGGACTGGCCACGAGGTGCCGGCCTCACCCATCCGAAAGCTCGTCCCTTATGCCGAAGAGGCTAAACGCCGGGGCGTGCATGTCTATCACCTGAACATCGGGCAACCGGATATTCCCACGCCGGACGAGGCGCTGGCGGCGATCCGGGGGATCGACGTGCGAACGATAGCCTATACCCATTCGGCGGGGATCGAGAGCTACCGCGAGGGGTTGGCGCAATTCTATACCGGCCGGGGACTGCCGCTCACGGGCGAGCAGATCATCGTGACGACGGGGGGATCGGAGGCCATTCTTATGGGGATGCTGGCGACCTGCGACAAGGGGGATCAAATTATCGTACCGGAGCCGTACTATGCCAATTATAACGGTTTCGCGACGGAGGCGGGGGTCGAGATCGTGCCGGTGCGGTCGTTCATCGACGACGATTTCGCGCTGCCGCCGATCGCGGAGTTCGAAAAATTGATTACGGACCGGACGCGCGGGATTCTTATTTGCAACCCGAACAATCCGACGGGGTACCTGTACAGCGGGGAGGAGATCCTGCAACTGCGGGATATCGTGCTGCGGCACGACCTTTTCCTGATGGCGGACGAGGTGTACAGCGATTTCTGCTACAACGGGGCCAAGCACCATTCGGTGCTGGCGCTGGAGGGGATGGACGAGCATGTGATCATGATGGACTCGATTTCGAAGCGGTTCAGCATGTGCGGGGCGCGGATCGGGGCGCTGGTGAGCCGGAACCCGCAGGTGATCGACGCGGCTCTCAGGATGGGGCAGGCGCGGCTCTGCGCGCCGTATGTGGGGCAGGTGGCGGCGGAGGCGGCCTTGCGCACGCCGAAGAGTTATTTCACGACGGTGCATGACGAATACGAGGCGCGGCGCAATTTTATGGTCGGTGCGCTGAATAAAATGGAGGGGGTGAAGTGTCCGATGCCGCGCGGGGCGTTCTATGCGATCGCGGAGCTGCCGGTGGACGATGCTGACCGGTTCGCGCAGTGGATGCTGGAGGAGTTCGAGCATGAGGGGAATACGGTGATGGTGGCGCCGGCGTCGGGGTTCTACGCGAAGCCGGAGACGGGGAAACACCAGGTGCGGCTGGCCTATGTGCTGAATATCGAGGATTTGAAGGGGGCGATGGAGACGTTGGAGGTGGCGCTGAAGGCGTATCCGGGGAGGGTGTTGTAGCTCTTGTTTGAGAGTGTTTTCGCGGCCGTAGCCTGCGGAGCCGTTCCGAGCGAAGTGAGGTTGCGGGCCTCCGCAGGGGGAGGCTACGGCCCGCCCGCTGTCGCGGGGTGTAAGTGATGGCTTGGCAAATTAGAATAGTATATGCAATATCCGACCACAGTCCGGTATGCCGAAACGATACTGAACCCCGACGGGCTGCTGCGCAGCCTGCCGGGGCTTTCTTCATCCGTGCCGCCCGATTTCTCGTCGGGAGCATACGGCGTGGTGTTCCGGGTGGAGGTGGCGGGGAAACCGTGCGCCCTCAAGTGCTTTACGCGCCACCAGCCGGGCCGGGCGGAAGCATACCGGCGGATCGTCCGGATACTGGACGGCGTGCGCCAATCGGAGGAGGGCAGCCGCTATCTGGTGCCTTTGCAATGGCTGGAGGACGAGATCACGGTTTTCGGCGAAGACGATTCCGCCTCGGTGTATCCGGCGGTGTTGATGGATTGGGTCGAGGGACGGTCGCTGACCCGCGAGATCGCGGCCGCGGTTTCGTCGTCGGACGGGGAGGTTTTAGGGCGTTTATCCGAGGCGTTCGACAGGATGGCGTTGTGGCTCCTGGCGCAGCCGTTCGCGCACGGCGACCTGAAACCGGATAACATTATGGTGCGGCCCGATGGTGGAATGGCGTTGATCGATTACGACGGGCTCTACCTGCCGGAGATGGCCGGGGAACGGGCGCGCGAGATCGGTACCGAGGGCTTTCGCCATCCGGATCGGTCGGAAACGGTTTTCGGCAAGCATATCGACGATTTCCCGGTGGCGCTCATCAGCCTCGGCCTGCGGGCATTGGCGCATTGGCCGGAACTGTACGCGCGGTTCGGCGGGACGTCGCCGCTGCTGTTCGATCCCCAACTTCTGGCAGGAGGGAATTGTCCTGCCTACAATCATTTGAAAAATACGGAACTGGCGGCCGATCCGCTGTTCGCTATGCTGGGATCGGGTGCGGAACGGATGGAAGGGCTGCCGGAGGCTGTGGCGGCGCATATGCCTGCCGGGGCGGCTGTCGGGGTTTCGGCGTATGATTATATGGGCGAGGCCGGGCGCGAGGGCATCAGGTTGGTGCGGCGGGCGGGTAAATACGGCTTTGTGGCGGCGGACGGACGGGTAGTGGCGGAGTGTGTTTACGACCGGGGACGGGAATTTTCGGAGGGTGCGGCGGCGGTGTGCCGGAAGGGGTTGTGGGGCTTTATCGGTACGGAAGGGGAGTGGCTGCGGGAGCCGGAGTACGAGGATTGCGGCGATTTCTCGGAGGGGCTGGCGCCGGTCTGCATCGGCGGCAAATGGGGCTTCGCGGACGGGGAGTTCA
>CANQXP010000056.1 GCA_947627885.1 uncultured Rikenella sp. | reverse complement strand
CTCCGCAAACAGGAGGGGCCTGCGCTCCCGCGCGGTGCCGCGTGCCCGCGGCGAGCGGGCGATGCTGCGCATCGCATGGGCAATAAGTAAGAAAAAGACCCCGCGGCAGCGGGCGGCAACCGCCCCCCCCGGCGGGAAGCCGCTCCCTTGGGCTATGCAAACGCTAACAAAAGCCCCGACGGGGCCGTCTCCCGCAGGCGGTTACCGAACCTGACAAAAGGGATAATGACAAACAAAGGTGACGGGGAGGCCCGCAATCTAGGGGTAATCACAGCCTCACGCTCGGCGCGAGCACGCGCACCGGGAGGCCGACCCGAAACTAACAAAAGGAGATAAAAAAGTTCCCGCGTCAGCGGTGTCCTCGGTCGCTGCGACGGCCCTTAGGGGTCATGCAGACCCTAATAAGAGCCCCGACGGGGCCGGCGCGGGGGGAGCGCGCCGAGGACAAATAAAATCCCCGCGGCACCAGCGGCCCGAACCCGTGAGAGCGGAGTGTGTGCTTCTTTCGGGTGAACGCCGGCCCTGTGTGCAGGCACTTAAAAGCAGTTACAGCTCTTTCTGCGTGCCCGCAGGTATCTGGCAGGGTCGGTTCGTGGGGTGAAGCTCCGGCCGACCTACCGTTGCGGGAACTGTTTCGGTCCCGGAGCCGGTGAAGGGGGTTTCCGAGCTTGCCGAGGGTTGCAGCCGTTAACTTCGCTCCGCTCGTTTTTGGCTTCGCCTTTCTCGGGCTTGCTCGCCAAAGTCCGCCAGCGGCCTCTGGCCTCGCCACGCCGCTCGATTCTCCTCGCCGCTCGGCCAAGCGTGCAAGCCCGTTTGGCTTTCGCTGGCAGCGTCGATTCGCCTGCGCTCGCCCGGTGGCTGCTGCCCGAATCGGGTAGTAACAGCCAGCAAGACAGGCCACGGCTGCGCTGCCGGGGGGGCGGCGCGAGGCCGAAACCGGCAAGAGCCGGTAGCGCGACTCGTCCGGGTCGCCGAGCCCACCGCCAAGCAGTGCATAGGGCTGTAACTACCTTTATGCGCCTGCGCTGGCTCCGGCTTCAAGGTCATTCCTGCAAAACCGGAGGCTTCGGCTCGCGCACGATTTGGCGATCGCAGGCCGAACCGCGCAGACAAATCCGGAAAGTCCCTGCACCCAAGCGATTACGCCGCTTGGGTGCAGGGACTTTCCGGACAAACAGAACAATTTTCCCCCGGCGGCCCCGACAGGATCAAGGCCACCCTAACGGCAAGGCATGACAGCCGTCGCCCCCGTCCACGGGTCATCATGGAGCCCCGTCTGCCAAACCGCATTTCATTCCCCTACTACTTTACCGTTCCGGCCGGCTCGAACCCGTATTTATCCTGGGCATCCTCCGGCATCCAGTGGAGCAGGTACAACTTTCCCATTTCGCGCTCCTCCATCAGCGGCGCCACCTCCCGGAGCAGATCCCACTCGAACTGCGGCACCGCATCGACGCAACGCTCCAGCTCCGCCCCGTCGTTCGTCCCCCAGACCAGCGGCAGCAGCTTCACCTCCCTCCACATCAGCCGCTTTTCGTCCAGCTCGTCATAAGCCGAAGCGCACGGGATGCGGTCACCGCGTTTGTACGACCAGTCCCCGCTTCCCACCGTGTAGAGCATGCACGCCCACTTACCCTCCACCCGCCTGAACCGCCCGTGCACATTTCCCCAGAACCCCCGCCATATCTTCTCCGCCTCGCCCGTCAGGTACATCTGCCACGCCATCATATACTTCTGCTCCCACGTCTGCGTCCATTTCTGCTCCGCCAGGGCCATTACCTCCTCATACTCTTTCCTCGATATTTGGTTATCGCCGTCGAAAAAGCGGACGAACCTCCTGCCCGGCGCCCCCACATTCGTCAGCGCCACCACCGTCAGCGGGTTCTCGTTCACCACCACCGCTCCTACCAGCAGCGACTTGCCGTACATCCGGTAGCGCTCCCCTCCGAACAACTGCCACAGCTCCGCCACCCCGACAAAAAGTCCCAGCAGTGCCGCCGCGCTCACCACCACCCCCGGCACCGTCCACCACCATCCCTCCAGCCCGAACAGCCACCCTGCCAGCACCCCCAGTCCCGCCCCCATAACCAGCGCCGCCACATCCGATCCCCAGTCCGACCACAGGTACAAATCATACTTACGCACCCGTTTCGGATCCGCCTTGATTCCGGAAGCCCGCTCCGCCCATTTGCCGCCCGGCTGCGTCGCCGGCGCCTCCTGCACGGGCTCCTCCATGCTTTGTCCCGTATGATTTTCCGTCATCACTCCTCCTTGCTAAGTTTCCCCTTCCTGGCACTCATTTCCGCTGCCCGCACCCGGTTCTCCTTCTCCTGATCCCAATCGTCGTCGAGTTCGATCTCCGTAGCCTGGTTCTTCTCCCCGGCCCGCGTCCGATCCTCCTTCTCCTGATCCCAATCGTCCAGCGGTACCCCGCCGTACGTTTCCGCTTCGCGCTCCCGTCCCGGCCCTCCCTGGCTCCAGCTTTCAGAGATTTCCACCTCCGGCACCGCCAGCGCCGCCGGTTCGAGTCCGATCCTGCCCTGCGGCAGCCGGCGAACCAGGTAAATTTCCTTCTCCTGCATCTGCCCTGCCAGCGGCGCTAACCGATCCAGCAACCCCCATTCGAACTCCGGGATCGCCTCCATGCACCGCTTGAGATCCTTCTGGTTTTTCGTGCCCCACACCAGCGGGATCACCTGCATCGACGTCCATATCTCTCCGTTATCGTCGCCATAACCCGAACTGCACGGCATCCTGTCCCCCACGGCATACTGCCAGTCGCCGCTGCCCACCACACTCAGCATGCACGCCCAGCGCCCCGCCGAGTCGTCTTTTTCCTTGCGAAACCTCCCATAGACAGGGTCCCAGTAATTGTCCCAAATCTCCTGCGCTTCACTCACCTCTTCCTCTTCTTCTTCTTCTTCTTCTTCTTCCTCATCATCATCATCATCATCCAGCAGATCCAGATATATTTGCTCCCACTGTTCCTCCCAATCGCGCCACGCCGTCGCCATTGCCCGTGAAAAATCCTCTTTGGAAATCTCCTGCTCCCCGTCGAAATAACGGAAATAATCCAGCTCATCCGACGTATTGATATCCGTCAGCGCCAGCACCGTCAGCGGATCCTCGCGCACCACCACCGCCCCGATCAGCAGCGACTCGCCGTACATCTCCGTCCGTCCCCGGCCGTATGCGTACTTCAGGTTCGAAATTTCCAGCCAGATCACAACGGCCGCCGCTCCCACCGCCAGCACCCCCAGCGCGATCCCCCACCATGTCAGCATCCAGATCAGCCACGCCCCCAGCGCCGCGCCGCCTACGCCTCCCGCCAGTATCGCCCAATCGTTACCGCAGCTACGCACCACAAGGTCATACCGGCGGATCCGTTTCCGGTCTACCGGTATGTGCGCCGCGCGTGTCGCCGTGCTTCCGTTCGTGAGCGTGGAAGGCGACCCCGCCTCTGGTTGTCCGGTCATATTCTCCATCGTCGTAAAATTTAAAATGCTGACAAATATAGAATCAATTACTGAAAAAATTGCAAAATTCGCCCGACAACGCCCCAAAGCGCGCCTCCAGGTATGAAAATCCCGGAAAATAGCGTATATTTGCCCACACACATTTGCGCCGCGAAAAAGCTGTAAGTGTGTTATAACTTTGATATACAATCAATTAATTCATAAACCACAACAAAATGTCCAACGTAAAACGCGTTTATTCGTTCGGTAACAAAAAAGCCGAAGGAAACGGCAAGATGAAAGAACTGCTCGGCGGCAAAGGGGCCAACCTGGCCGAAATGAACCTGATCGGCATTCCCGTGCCTGCAGGCTTCACCATCACCACCGAAG
The DNA here is from genome assembly GCA_947627885.1 of uncultured Rikenella sp. Classification (GTDB taxonomy): domain Bacteria; phylum Bacteroidota; class Bacteroidia; order Bacteroidales; family Rikenellaceae; genus Rikenella. The sequence continues at coordinate 10,112 of CANQXP010000056.1, read as the reverse complement.
TATGTACCGAATTCTATACCCACGGCAAAGAGGGCGTGATCGCCATGATCCGGCCCGACGTCGAGAAAGCCATGAAAGAGGTCGAAGCACAGATGGGCATGGAATTCGGTTCCACCGCCAACCCGCTGCTGATGTCCGTCCGTTCCGGCGCCCGCGTGTCGATGCCCGGTATGATGGACACCATCCTGAACCTCGGTATGAACGACCAGGCCGTGCAGGCCGTGGCCAAGCGCAGCGGCAACGAGCGTTTCGCGTGGGACTCGTATCGTCGTTTCGTGCAGATGTACGGCGACGTGGTGCTCGGCATGAAACCGGAGTCGAAAGAAGACCACGACCCGTTCGAAGTCATTATCGAAGAGATCAAAGCCAAACGCGGCGTTGAGAACGACACCGAGCTGACCGCCGACGACCTCAAGGAGATGGTCGCCAAATTCAAGGCAGCCGTTAAGCAGCAGACCGGCAAAGACTTCCCCGACGATCCGTGGGAACAGCTCTGGGGCGCCATCTGCGCCGTGTTCGAAAGCTGGATGAACGAGCGCGCCATCCTCTACCGCCAGATGCACAAGTATCCGTCGGAGTGGGGAACCGCTGTGAACGTGCAGGCTATGGTCTTCGGGAACATGGGGGACAACTCAGCCACCGGGGTGGCCTTCACCCGCGATGCCGCCACCGGCGAAAATATCTTCAACGGCGAGTACCTGGTGAACGCGCAGGGCGAGGACGTGGTAGCCGGTATCCGCACCCCGCAGCAGATCACCGTCGAAGGGTCGCGCCGCTGGGCCAAACTGCAGGGCATCAGCGAAGAAGAGCGCAAAGCCAAATACCCGTCGCTCGAAGAGGTGATGCCGTCGGTCTACAAAGAGCTCGACGAGATCCAGAACCATCTGGAAACCTACTTTAAAGATATGCAGGACATCGAGTTTACCATCCAGGACGGTAAACTGTGGATGCTCCAGACCCGCTCCGGGAAACGTACCGGCGAAGCGATGGTGCGCATGGCCATGGAGATGCTCTCCGAAGGGCTGATCGACGAAAAGACCGCCGTGCTGCGCGTGGAACCCGCCAAGCTCGACGAACTGCTGCACCCGGTGTTCGACAAAGATGCGGTTAAGAAGGCTAAAGTGCTGACCAAAGGGCTTCCGGCCTCTCCGGGGGCTGCCACCGGCCAGATCGTATTCTTCGCCGATGATGCGGAGGCTTGGAAAGAGAACGGCAAGGAGACCATCCTCGTCCGTATCGAGACCTCTCCGGAAGACCTGAAAGGGATGAACGCCGCCAACGGTATCCTCACCGCACGCGGGGGGATGACCAGCCATGCGGCTGTTGTTGCGCGTGGTATGGGTAAATGCTGCGTGTCCGGCGCGGGCGGCATCCAGGTGGACTACAAAGCCCGCACCATGACCATCGGCGGCACCGTGCTCAAAGAAGGCGACTGGATCTCCCTGAACGGCTCCACCGGCGAAGTTTACGAAGGCAAAGTGGCTACCCAGGCCGCCGACCTTTCGGGCGATTTCGGCAAACTCATGGAACTCGCCAGCAAATACGCTCATCTCAAGGTTCGGGCTAATGCCGACTCGCCGCGCGACGCCAAGCAGGCGTTCGCGTTCGGGGCGCAGGGTATCGGCCTTTGCCGCACCGAGCACATGTTCTTCGAGGGGGATCGCATCAAAGCCGTGCGCGAGATGATCCTCGCCGACGACGAGCAGGGCCGCCGCAAGGCTTTGGCCAAGTTGCTGCCCATGCAGCGCGAAGACTTCGAAGGGCTGTTCGAGGTGATGGAAGGGCATCCTGTGACCGTGCGGCTGCTCGACCCGCCGCTGCACGAATTCGTGCCCCATTTCGAGAAAGAACAGCGCGAAATGGCCGCAGAGATGGGCGTAAGCTACGAAAAGATCAAAGAAAAGGTCGAGGCCCTGGCAGAGGTCAACCCGATGCTCGGCCATCGTGGGTGCCGTCTGGGGAACACCTATCCTGAGATCACCGAGATGCAGACCCGCGCCATCATCGAGGCAGCCATGAACGTCAAGAAGAAAGGCATTCCGGTACACGTTGAGATCATGGTTCCGCTCGTAGGCAACCACAAAGAGCTCAAATACCAGAAGAAGATCATCGACGCCACCGCCGAGGAGGTGTTTGCCGAACGCAACGACAAGATCGACTATATGATCGGTACGATGATCGAAGTACCGCGCGCTGCCGTGACGGCCAACGAGATCGCCGAAGTGGCCCAGTTCTTCTCGTTCGGTACCAACGACCTGACCCAGATGACCCTCGGGTTCTCTCGCGACGACATCGGTAAATTCCTGCCGGAATACCTGAAGAAAGGCATCCTCAAGCAAGACCCGTTCCAGATCCTCGACGTCAAGGGGGTAGGGCAGCTTATTCGCGAAGCCGTGTTCAAGGGCCGTACTGTCCGCGAAGGGCTGAAATGCGGTATCTGCGGCGAACACGGCGGCGAGCCCAGCTCGGTGGAATTTTGCCACTACGCAGGCCTGAACTATGTGTCCTGCTCACCGTTCCGCGTGCCGATCGCCAGACTCGCTGCGGCGCACGCTGCTTTGAAAGAGGATAAATAGCAACCGTTCGGCTTTTTCGGTAAAGCCGTATTATAACGAAGTCCGAGACTATGCACATCGTGCATAGTCCCGGACTTTTTTATTGCATTTGCGCGATAAAAGTCATAACTTGTCCACACCCATAAGATTTCCCGGGAAATGAAAAAATCGCTCCTCCTGTTCCTCCTCTCCTTCGCCGTTTCGGTCGCTTCCGCACAGCCCACCCCCGAGCGCGGCGATAAATTCCTCAAGCGCATCGAGAACAACTACTCCAGTAGCGACATTTACGTCAAAGCCGACGGCAGTCGGCACGGCGACTACAACTTCGGCAGCAAAGGCCGGGTCGAGCGACTTTTCTTCGGCGACTTCAACGCTCCCGTCGAATACTTCCTCGACCCCTCGTTCGAAGCCTCGCGGGAGGGCGCCATCGGGTTTCGCGTTTACCCCGATTCGGCCGGGCGACAGGTACTCGAAGTTAAATACATTCCGAATTATGAGGAGGCCTACCGCCAATTGGAAAAAGAATACCCGACCATCGGCATTCCCGCCGCCGAATATTTCACAACCCCCGAAGCCCGGCGCGACTCCATCGCCGCACATAACCGGGTCATGATCTCCAAATTCTACGAAGAGCTCCCCAAACGCTTCCGCATCGCCTCGAAAAAGATATACATCGGCGACACCCTCGCCATCCGGCTCTACGACCGTATCATGCAGGCCGTTCGCGACTACGCCAGTCCAGGAAAACCCATGCGAAGTACCGACGGGGAATCCGTCACCTTCCGGTGCGTCGTCGGCCACGACCTCTGGACCTTGGCCATTCAGAGTCCCGGGGGCGAGATGGACAAACTGTCTTTATTTTGTAAACGGATTATTTCCGGCGTCCGGGACGGCAGTCTCGACGAAAACGCATGCCTCCGGCAAATTGGCGACTAACAGATCCACATCATGACACCCCCGGTTCGGATATACCTCGCCTTTTGCCGTCCCTTCGCCGCCGCCCTGCTGGCCCTGACCGGTTTTCTCGGCTATGTGGCGTGGTGCGCCAAAGACGGTATCTGGCACCCCCTCCTGTGGTTCAAGATCCTCACCACGCTTCTGGTCGTCTATGTCGCCGACCGGCTGAAACATGCCGAATACCCCTACTATGCCAACCTCGGCATATCGAAAGCCCGGCTATGGATACCTGTGATTCTGGCGGACATGCTCCTGTTCGGTCTGGTCATGGCCGTGGCAACCCTCACCCCTTACGTACAGCTATGGCCGGACACAGATTAGAGATAGACAGCGCCCGCTGCGCGTACGGCACGCGGATCATCCTGCAAGATGCCTACGCGCGCATCGAGGGCGGTGAAGTCGTCGCGCTCGTCGGGTTGAATGGCAGCGGAAAAAGCACCCTGATGCAGATGCTCTTCGGGACCTTGCGCGGCGAATACAAACACATTCGTTACAACGACCGACCCTGTCCCGTCCCCTGTATGCAGCCCGGCGTCGTCCGTTACCTCCCCCAGCATCCCTTCGTGCCGTCCCATCTGAGCCCGCGATCCGCCTTTGCCCACTACGGCGCCGATACGAGGCCTTTCCTGAACGACTTTCCTGAGTTCGCATCCCGTATGGGGCAGCGAATGGGGAGATTTTCCGGCGGCGAGCGCCGTTTGATCGAGATAAACCTCGTCTTGCGCTCCGCCTGCCGGTTCGTTTTGCTTGACGAGCCCTTCGCCGAACTGATGCCTCTCCATTCCAAGCGGATCAGCGCCCTGATCCGGGACGAAGCCCGTTTCGGGGGGAAAGGTATATTGCTGGCCGACCATCGCTTTCGCGAGAGCCTCGGCATCAGCGACCGGGCCTATGTCCTGCGCGATGGGGGTGTGACCGAAGTCACGTCCGTAGCGGGATTGGCCCGCCAGTTGGAAGACAACCCGATCTGGCTCTCCACCGGGCTGCCGCTGCCCCGGTAATCCAACCGTCCCCCACCGGACAAGCGCCCCTCAGAACTCCCGGCGGCAATCCTCGCAATAGTAATTCGCCTGCACCTTTCCCGGCGGCGACATCGTCAGCGTCGCCAGCGCCAGCCAGAACACCTTAGCCCACCTGCGCCGCCCTTTGAGGCCCAGCGACACATGCTCCGAGCCGCAGTGCGGGCACACCTTCCCCTTTGCAGCCAAGCCTTCCTCCGACGATGGAGCCAGTAACGTCATCGCCGCCTCGTAATTCTCGTCCGCCACCGCCAGCCTCACCCAGCGATCCTGCGGCGTGCCCCACGGCATCACATCATTCACATACTCGTTGGTCAGGCACGCCTCGATGCCCGCATCCTCCAGCCGGCCCTTAGCCAGCGAAGCCTCGAACGAATCCGGATAAATGCCCACGATTTTCATGACCCAGTCAGTTTGGTACACCCCGAAAGATAGGAAATTTGGCGGCCGAATGCAACACGTGTGGTCTGAAACTTGATGTATATTCCATCAAAGAGACTTGATGTATATTCCGTCAAAAAAGCTATAGTATGGAAACTCCGTTCGAATTGGTCGACAACACCGACCAGCACCAATACGAATTCAGCGTCGGCGACCCGCCGCCCCGCGTCGAGTACATCATCTCCAGGAGCGGCCTGATCTATCTGACCCACACCGAAGTGCCGCCCGCGATGGAAGGGCAGGGCATAGCCTCCGAGCTGGTGTTCGCCGTCCTCCGGGAGATCGACCGGCGCGGCATGAAGCTCGTCCCCATGTGCCCCTACGTCGCCGCGTACATCCGGCGGCATCCTGAGTGGAAGCGCCTGGTCGCCGACGGCTTCGGCGTCTGACCTTTAAGAGAACGTTTTATGAAACAGCATGAATATAGCAACGGCGAATTGGTCGTTATCTGGACACCGGAGAAGTGCATCCATTCGGGTATCTGCGTCCGCACCTTGCCCGCCGTTTACAAGCCCGGCGACCGGCCGTGGGTGCACGTCGAAAACGCTACGACCGCCGAATTGATCGACCAGATCCGCCGGTGCCCCACTGGCGCACTCAGCTACCGCATGGAAAAGTAAACATTACCGCCCTCTATGAAGCCGTCCCCGGAAAGAGCTTTCCGGGGACGGCTCTTTGTATGCCTGCATATCAGCGCTTTACTGAAATAGACGTAAAATAAAATAATCTTTATGTAAAGTTTATTTGTCAATTTGAAAAGTAGTTTTTACATTTGGGGTGAGTAATAACCTAAAACTCATCGTTATGAAAACAAGGGATTATCTGCTGCCTTACCGGTTTAAGATCGTCGGTGCAGCGTTGCTGGCCGCCACCGCCGTATTCGGACTGTTCGTCGTCAACCTCGGCGGCGTCCTCGTTTCGGGCCGAGTGCCCGGCTTGGTCGGCCGGTTCGGCATCCCAGGTCTCGACCACGGCCCGGCGTATGAATTCGTCTGCCGGCAGACCGACCTCGACGTGACGCTGCTGGTCTTCGGCTTTATGCTGGGCCTGCTGCTGATCGCCCTCTCCCGCGAGAAGATCGAGGACGAGTGCATGGCGGTCATCCGTGCCAAAGCCTTTTCGCTCGCTCTCTGGGTCAGCGGCGTCGTGCTGCTCCTCTGCACCCTGTTCACCTACGACGTAGTCTACCTGAATGTGATGATCGGCAACCTTTTCGCCTTTCCGGCCATCTTTATCGCGATTCAGCGGGTGTTGGTCTTTCGCTTTAAAAAACAGAACAGCCATGAAGAATAGGATCCGGGTCGAGCGGGCGGAGCTCCGCATGACTCAACAGCAGCTCGCAGAGGCCGTGGGGGTCAGCCGCCAGACCATCAACGCCATCGAGGCGGGCCGGTTTGTTCCCTCCACGGTGCTGGCCCTCAAGATCGCCCGCGTTTTCGGGCGGAGGGTCGAGGAGATCTTCTCGCTGGAGGAGACGGACTGACGGGAGTCGAAAAAAACGGGTGTAACGTCTTTACGTTACACCCGTTTCCATTTTTTGTGACACCGACAGGACTCAAACCTGTAACCTGTTGATCCGTAGTCAACTGCTCTATTCAATTAAGCTACGGTGCCGTTCCGCATCCCCGGCCTTCCGGCCCCAGATGCGTTGCAAAAGTAATCAATTCCCCGCTTTTCCCAAAATCCTCCGGTTATTTTTATACCTGTTCTTTGTGCCATACGGGCTGTAGCTATATTCAGGCTCCGCAGTTACCCGCTTCGGGTTGCATAGGCCGGAGCCAGCGGTGCCGCTGGGCACTCCAGCCGGGCTGTAACTACCCTATATTGCAGGCCTTCGCCGGGGGTGGCTCCGGCCTGCGCGGTTCGCGATGCTCGCCGCAGAAACGGGTAGCTACAATCCGGAAAGTCCCACCGGGATCTCTATTCACAACCGACGCTGCCAACGAGGGCAGAGCGAAGTTAAAGAGAACAATACCCTCCAGTCCAAAGAAAAAAGGTATAGGAATAACCGGACGGTTAATAAGGAAGATCAGAGTCCCGACAGTTTTTTGATCTCGTTGAGTTTGTTCAGCGCCTCGATCGGCGTCAGGGAATTGATGTCCAGTCCCCGGATCTGGTCCCGGATCTCCTTGAGCACCGGGTCGTCCAGTTGGAAAAAGCTCAGTTGCATCCCCCCCTCGCCCGAAGGAGCCGACGAAGCCCCTTTAGCGCGGCCTGAAGCCCCCCGATGCGTGTTGCCGCCCGCAGCCGGAGCCGACACCGCCCCCATATCCGGCGCATCCGCCCCGGACGGCGTGCTTCCGCCCGATGAGTCCGAAGAAGAGCCGTTGCGCCGCTGCCGCTCCAAGTCCTCCAGCACCGCCTTCGCCCGGTCGATGACCCTCGGCGGCATCCCCGCCATCTTCGCCACATGGATACCGAACGAATGCTCCGTCCCCCCCGGCACCAGCTTCCGTAAGAAGATCACCCGCTTGTCCACCTCCCTGACCTGCACATTGAAATTGCGGATGCGCCCAAACCTCGACTCCATCTCGTTCAGCTCGTGGTAATGCGTCGCGAACAGCGTCTTCGCCTTGCCCGCCGGGTGCTCGTGCAGGTACTCCACCATCGCCCACGCGATCGAAATGCCGTCATACGTGCTCGTCCCCCGGCCGATCTCGTCCAGCAGCACTAAGCTGCGCCCCGAAATGTTGTTGAGGATATTGGCCGACTCCAGCATCTCCACCATGAACGTCGACTCCCCCTGCGAAATGTTGTCCGACGCCCCCACCCGCGTAAAAATTCGGTCCACCAAACCGATCCGCGCCGACGACGCCGGCACGAAACAGCCCACCTGCGCCAGCAGCACGATCAAGGCCGTCTGCCGGAGCAAGGCCGACTTACCCGCCATATTCGGCCCCGTGATAATGATGATCTGCTGCGTAGAGGAGTCCAGATACAAGTCGTTCGGAATATACGGCTCCCCGATCGGCAACCGTTGCTCGATCACCGGGTGCCGCCCGTCCTTGACCTCCAGCACATCGTCGTCCGCGATCTCCGGACGGCAGTAATTGTGCTCGATCGCCACGTGCGCGAACGACTGCAGGCAGTCCAGCTCCGCCACCGCCATCGCATTGCCCTGGATCTGCGCCACCATCGGCTGTAAAGAGTTCACCAGCTCCGTGTAGAGCCGCACCTCGATCGCGTTGATCTTGTCCTCCGCCCCCAGAATCTGGTCCTCGTACTGCTTCAATTCTTCGGTGATATACCGCTCCGCATTGACCAGCGTCTGCTTGCGTATCCACCCCTCCGGCACCTTGTCCCGGTGCGCATTCCGCACCTCGATATAATAGCCGAATACATTGTTGTAGCTGATCTTCAGCGGAATCCCCGCCGCCTCGCTCTCCCGCTGCTGCAAGGCGAGCAGATAGTCCTTTCCCCCCGTCGCAATATCCCGCAGGCGATCCAGCTCCCCGTCCACCCCGAATGCGATCACCGGCCCCCTGCCCGGAATCAGCGCCGGTTCCGGCAGGATATACTTCTCCACCGCCAATCGCGCCGCCGCGCAATCCGCGAACCGCTCCGCAAACTTCCGCAGCTCCGCGTTCGGACTCTCCGCGCAGAACGTGCGAATCCGCTCCGCCGCCGCAAGCCCCTTCGCTAATTGTACTAATTCCCGCGGATTGACACGCCCCACCGCGATTTTCGAAACGATCCGCTCCAAGTCCCCGATCCCCCCCAGCTCCGCCACCAGCGCGTCCCGCAGCTTCACGTCCCGCATCAGGTGCCCCACCACCTCCAGTCGCGCGTCGATGGCCGCTTTATCTTTCAAAGGCAGCGAGATCCACCGCCGCAGCAAGCGCGCCCCCATCGGCGAGAGCGTCTGGTCTATAACGTCGGTTAAAGAAGTCCCGTTCTCGCTGAGTGGGTGGAATAGTTCGAGGTTGCGGATCGAGAAGCGGTCGATCCAGACATACTTGTCCTGATCCAGCCGCGAAATCCCCCGCACATGCGATAAATCCTTATGCTCCGTGTATTCGAGGTAGTAGATCACCGCCCCCGCTGCGCTCACCGCCAGCGGCAGCAGGTCGATCCCGAACCCCTTGAGCGAAGTCACGTCGAACTGCTTGAGCAGCTTCTCCCGGTTGCTCTCGTAGTTGAACGCCCATTCGTCCAGCTTGTATGTATAGTAGCGGTCGCCGAACGCGTGGCGGAACTCCGACTCCTCGCCCTTTTTGAACACCACCTCCTTCGGCATCAGGTTCGCCAGCAGCTTGTCGATATAGTCCAGCGACCCCTCCGCCGCGTAAAACTCGCCCGTCGAAATATCGATGAACGCCACCCCCGCGCGCCCCTTCTGCCCCAGCGCCACGCTGGCCAGATAGGTGTTCTCCTTGTGGTCCAGTATATTGTCGTCGAACGTGATACCGGGAGTGACCAATTCGGTGACCCCCCGCTTGACAATGCCTTTGGCCTGTTTCGGGTCTTCCAGCTGCTCGCATACCGCCACCCGCTGCCCCGCCCGCACCAGTTTGGGCAGGTAGACGTCCAGGGCATGGTACGGGAATCCCGCCAGTTCCACGCTCGCCGCCGAGCCGTTGGCCCGCTTGGTCAGCGTGATGCCCAGGATGCCGCTGGCCGTGACCGCGTCCGGCCCGAAGGTCTCGTAGAAGTCACCCGCCCGGAACAACAGGATCGCGTCCGGGTGCTGCGCCTTGATGGAGTAGTACTGCTTCATCAGCGGCGTGAGCGCGTATTTTTTCTCCGTCTCCTTGTCTTGTATTTCCTTGCCGGCCATAGTTTTTGCAAATCTGGTTCACAAATATACGCCAAAAATTTTTCAGGGTAGCTATCCGTGATTTTCGCGGCCCGGTGTCGCTCGGCTGGAGTGCCCGGCGGCTTTAAGGGCAATTCTGTTTCGTTTAGCGTGAGCTAAACAAACGAATTTCCGTGGGCGCCGTCAATCTCCCTATGTCGGGCCGTAGCCACCCCCGGCGTAGGCCTGCACTCGCGATGCTCGTTAAGGCCTCGCTGGCTCCGGGCCGAAACAAGGAAAATCTATCGGCGGGGGCTGCGGCCGCCGCCCGCTGGCGCGGACATTCAGCTATTCGCTCTCGGCCCTATGCAGCTCGCTCCGCTCGCCTCGGTGCTTTTTTATTGC
>CANQXP010000055.1 GCA_947627885.1 uncultured Rikenella sp. | reverse complement strand
GGTGGACCGGTATCCGGAGAACGCCCTTTACCGGTTCGGCCTGGCCCAAATGACCTACCGCAGCGGAAACGCAGGTTAGGCCGCCTTTCATCTGTCCAAAGCGATCGGATTGTCGCCCAAGATCATGGACACGCATTACTGGAATGTAATTTGCTGCGGAGACTCAGCTTATTATCATGACGTTGTGAATTATCTACGGAAAAAGAAGGACGGCGGTACCGAAAATCCTATTATTTGTGCGAAATATGGGAAAATTATGCTTAACTTGGGCGACACGGCGAAAGCGGAAAGATATTTAACGCAGGCGGTCGGTCAGTTGCCGAATTTATCATCGCCCTGGCATTCGCTCGGTTCGATTGCCTTAAGCCGGGGGGATACCGCGCAGGCGGTGGTGTATTTACGCAGAGCGGTCGTCCTGGCCCCGGACAACACCCCGGCCCGGACCAACCTGCGTCGATTGGAAGGACGGGAACTACCGGCGGCGGCGGAGCCGGAGGATGCGGACGAGTACCGCTTCCTTTCGGAACCTTACCGGCTCAAATGCCTTCGGTGGTACTCCTACCGACCGGTATACATCGAATTTTTAAACGAATAAAAAAATAGAGCTATGAAAAATTGTATGTCCCTGCCAGGTATATTTATTACCCTGTGCCTGAGTATTTACAGCCTTACCGGACCGGCCACCGCATCCGTAAAAAAAGATACCGACACAAAAAACCGATGGGGTGCGAATGTGATTCCGGGCGAAGGTTCGGTAATTAACCAGGACCGTGCTGTGGAACCGTTCACCTCCATCCTGGTTGACGCCCCGATACAAGTGACCGTGGTTCACGGAACCCGGCTCTCGCTTGTCTTGAACGGATATGCCAACCACCTGTCCCGGGTGAAGACCCGGGTCGAAGACGGGCAACTGGTATTTTCGTTCGACTCGGACGGCCGCAGGTTGCCCCCCGACCAGAAAATCCGCGCCACCGTCGAACTGCCGGGCACCCTCCTGTCGCTGTTTGCCCGGAATCAGGGTAAAATCGACGTTGAAAAAGAGATACGCGCCGAAAGTTTTACAATCGACTGCTCGTCCCAGGGCGGGATCAAAATGGCCGGCCTGCAGGCCGGCAAATTAACGGTGAGCATTTCCGGCCAGGGAGACGTCGAACTGGTCGGGTCGTCGGGCGATATGAACGTCCGCATCACAGGTCAGGGCGACGGGGATTTCAGGGAGCTGAAAGCCGGCAACGTTGATTGCACGGTCAGCGGCCAGGGCGACTGCACGGTGTATGTCACCGGCAAACTGAAAGCCGTCGTGAGCGACCAGGGCGACGTCACCTACTACGGTAATCCCGGACAGGTCGACCGGCAAATCTCCGGTCAGGCAGATTTAACCAAAGGAAAATAAGGGCTGCGCTGTCCGGTCCCAAGTTAAATTTTTTTACAGAGTATATGATCACCCTAGCCAACATCAGCAAGATTTTTTATACCAGCGACGTGCAGACCCGCGCGCTGGATAACGTGAACCTCACCGTCGACAAAGGTGAATTCGTCTCCATTATGGGTCCTTCGGGATGCGGGAAGTCCACCATGCTCAACATCATGGGGCTGCTCGACGAGCCCACCGGCGGAACCCTGTCCATTGACGGCGTGAACAGCGCCGGGATGACCGACAAACAACTCGCCCACCTGCGGAACCGGAAACTCGGTTTCATATTCCAGAGTTTCCACCTGATCCCGGCATTGAACGTGGTGGACAATGTGACCCTGCCGATGCTCTACCGGCCTCACTCACTCTCCGGCGCCGAGCTGCGCAAACGGGCCGAAGAGGTGCTTGCCCGGGTCGACCTGGCCCACCGCATGAAACACTTTCCCACGCAGCTCTCCGGCGGACAGTGCCAGAGGGTGGCCATCGCGCGCGCGTTGATGGGATCGCCCGAGGTGATCCTCGCCGACGAGCCCACCGGGAATCTCGACAGTAAAATGGGGGCCGAGATTATGGAGATCCTCAAACAACTCAATGCGGAAGGGACCACCGTTGTGATGGTTACCCACGACGAAAAGATCGCCGAACAAACCGGCCGGATCGTCAGAATGGAAGACGGAAAAATAGCGTTATGAAAAGAATATCCATACATCTTAGAATAGCATTCTATAACATTTGGCATAATAAAGCATACGCAACGTTTTGCATTCTGGGAACGGCGCTGACCTTTGTTTTTATTATCCTGTTATTGCAGTTCGTGCATGTGATCATCAGCGACGAGCCGCCGCTGACATACGCCGACAGGACGATTACCATACCGTCCGGGTTGGTGGACACCAAAGGCGAACAACTGAACATAAGCCTGATGGGGATCGTCCAGTTGAGATCTCTGGTCCGGGATTTCGAAGCGGTATCGCTGGCACACCGCGAATCCGCCAACGTATTCGTGAACGGACAGATGAAATCCGTGATCGTGAACTTCATCAACGACGCCTACTGGGAAGCGAAAAACTTCAACTTTGTAGAAGGGCGCGCCTTTGTCAAGGAAGACCATGCCGGCCCGGAACCGGTGGCCGTCATCAAGGAGAGTCTGGCCAAACGCTACTTCGGCAGGGACTCCGCCGTCGGCAAACAATTCGAACTCCAGGGAAATACGTATAGAATCATCGGCGTAGTCGAAGATTTTTCCGTCCTGACCGATGAATGGGCCGGCATTTGGGTATCGTTCCGGTACAACAAATACGTCCCCTCGGGCGATCCGACCTATCAGATCGACTACCTGTTCCCGGCCGGTATGCCGCAGGAACAAATGAAAAGCAATGTGACCCAGGCCCTGCTGTTTTACTTCCGGCAGCAAAACAAGGAAGCCGACATCAGCCCTGAAAAACTGAGCACCGCCAAAGCCGACCGGATCGGCAACTTCGGAGGAAATATATTGCTGTACGGCGCCGGATTGATCGTGTCCCTGCTGTTGATCATCCCGGCGGTCAATATCGTCACGCTCAGCATCGCCAACGTCAGCACCCGGGCCGAAGAGATAGCCATCCGTCGTGCTTTGGGCGCTACCCAGGCATCCTCCTTCATGCAGATCATAGCCGAGAACCTGATCCTGGTTTTTATCGGCACCATTCTGGGACTGCTGCTTACCTACCCGGCCGTCGGTTTGATCGAGACCCAACTGCTGGACGCCACCAACGGAGAAGGCGTCAGTTTGCTCGGCCGCCTGAACTACTGGGTCGTACTGATCGGTGTACTGCCGCTTTCGGTGCTGTTCAGCCTGCTTTCGGGAGGCATTCCGGCCTATCTGGTGGTCAAACGTAACATAGCCGACACACTGAAAGGAGGATCCAAATGATAAGGCACATTTTGAAAATGCTCTGGAATCAACAGCGGAGCTTTGCGGGAATTTTTATTGAGCAGGTGCTTGTTTTTATTGTCCTGATGCTGTGTGCCGTTTCGGTAGCCGACAAAATCCGGGAATATAACACACCGGGCATGCTCGATACCCAAGGCACGATGTTGTTCGGATACATGTTCCGCAACGACCAGCCCCGTACCCGCCAGGAAGGCGAACAGGTATTGCAGCAAATGAACACCGTTGCCGCCAATCTGCGCAACGATCCCTCGGTGGTGGCAATCACCAAAAGCAGGAGCCTGCTGCCCTACCTGCAGGCCGGTGACGAATACATGTCCGACTCGATCACCATCGACCGCCGAACCATCAAGATCTGGATCAAAGGCTCGGATGCAGGCGCCGAAGCGGTACTCCGTCCCCAGATCGCCGAAGGCACCTGGATGGACGCCCGCAAACTGGCCGACGACACTTACCCGGCCGTGGTAAGCCGTCAGTTCGTCGATGAACTCGGGTGGGGAAATGCCGTCGGAAAGAAATTCCAGTACCATTCGGTTACCTATACCATCGTCGGCGTGGTATCGGGCGTGAAGCAAAACGTATTCGCAGAATCCCCGTCGGTTTTAATTATTCCGGCTGAAGTGATGGACGGATGGGGCATGCTCACCGCCGCCGAATATTGCGTACGCGTGCGGCCGGCCGAGCAGGACGCTTTCAGTGCGGCCTATTTTAAGGAATTCCGCAAAATCATCACCGATCCGAAAGTGGAACCCGTCATTATGGACATGGACCGGCTCAAAAACCAGGAAATCATCTGGGTGATCGCCGGTTTGGTATTCCAGACGATTCCGACGGTCTTTTTCCTGGTATTCGGTTTTATCGGCACCTTCGGTCTGTTTTGGCTCTACTCGCGCAAACGGGTGCGCGAGTTCGCCCTGCGACGGGCGGTGGGAGCCACCAAAGTGCGGCTCGTGCGGATGGTCGTCGCCGAAAGCGTCGTGCTGACCCTGCTGGCCGCCGTGCCGGGGTTGCTGCTGGCGGCATTTATCTACACCTGGGACTGGACGGTTGTGGCCGGCGTGGGGTCTACCCTGGCGATCATGCTCATTTTCTCGGTATTCAGCGCCTGGTACCCGGCTTGGAAAGTGTCGCGCGTGAGTCCGGCAGAAGCATTGCATAACGAATAATCATGGTCAAACTACAGAGATACATCCCTCTTTTGGGACTGTTGCTGTGCGTGGCCCCCTCCCGCGCACAACAGCAGGTACCCCCCGGCATGGGCGATACCATTACCGTCCGGCTGAGCTTGTCTGAAGCCCTGGATATTGCCTCGACGCAATCGCTGGAGGCCATGGTGGCCCGCGACCAGATGCGCGTGGCATACTGGCAGTTCCGGGACTACAAGGCAGACCTGTTGCCATCTTTGACCCTGGACGGGACATTGCCCAGTTTGAACAGGTCCCTCTCCGCATACCAGAAGGAAGACGGCAGTTACGAATTCATCCCCAACAGCTCGCTCTCGGAAAACGTCGGCCTGAGCCTGACACAGAACATTCCGTACACGGGCGGGAAGATCTCCATCCAGTCGCAACTCCAGCGCATAGACCAACTCGACGGGGACAAAAAAACCAGTTGGCTCAGCGTGCCGGCCGTAGTGACACTGGAACAACCGTTGGTCACCGCGCGGCCGCTGCGGTGGGCCATGAAGATCGCACCGGAACGGTATAAGGAGGCACAGCAACAGTTCGCCGTCGACATGGAAACCGTATCGATCCGCACCATCCAGCATTACTTCAACCTGCTGCTGTCCATGGTCAACCGGAATATCGCCCGGCAGACCTTGAAAAACGCAACCCAATTGTACGACATCGCGGAGGGAAAGAAACGGCTGGGACTGATCTCCGACAACGACCTGCTGCAACTCAAGCTCGGCAAGCTAAACGCCACGGCGGGGGTGGTGACCGCCCAGCAGGACTACGACAAAAAGATGTACACCCTGCGCAATTACCTGGGATTCAACGACCGGGTGGTGATCGAAGCCGAAGTGCCGGGCGAAGCGCCGGATATACCCGTGGAGTTGGAGGAGGTGATGGCCCTGGCAAGGGCCAACAACCCGATCACCCATAACACCCGGCGACGGTTGCTCGAAGCGCAGCAGATCGTGGCCCAGGCACGTGTCAACCGGGGATTTCAGGCCAACGTTTACGCTTCGATCGGGTTTACCGGAAGCGACAGCCACCTCAATAAAGCCTACCAAGACCTCCAGAACCGGCAGGTCGTTTCGCTGGGCCTGCGCGTGCCGATCCTCGACTGGGGCAAAGGCAAAGGACGGGTGCAGCTCGCCAAATCGCAAGCCGAAGTTGAAAAAAATCGCGTCCGGCAGGAAAACCTCGACTTCGACCAGAACGTCGTGCTGGCCGTACAGCAATACCAAGACCAGCAAGGGTTGACAGCCATCTACCGCGAAGCCGATACGGTGGCCCGGAGGCGGTACAGAACCGCATTCGAAACTTTTGTCATGGGCCAGATCAATGTGCTGGACATCAACGCGGCCCAGAGTGAAGAGGATAATGCCCGGCGGAACTATATCAACCAGCTGTACGCTTCGTGGCTCTACTTCTTTAACCTGCGCCAGATCACCCTGTTCGATTTCGAGACTCGCACCAATATCGTGCATGACCTAATGAAAATGTAATACTAATGGATTCACAAATACCTCAGGAAATTATTCGGCAGCGGCAACGCAAGCGGCTGATACGTATCGGGATCATCGGCGGCGTATGCGCAACCCTATTCATAATCCTGGTGAGCGTGTTGCGATCGGGCATAGACGCTTCGTCCCTGACCACAGCCTCCGCAGACCGCGGAGCGCTTGAAGTGTCGGTGACCGCCTCGGGGAAGATCGTGCCGCTCTATGAAGAGATTATCGCCTCGCCCGTGGCTTCGAAAGTGCTGGAGGTCTACAAAAAATCGGGTGAACAGCTGCAGGAAGGGGATCCCATTCTGCGGCTCGACCTGGATGCTACGAATACGGATTTCGAACGTCAGCGCGACGAACTGGAGATGAAAGCCAGCAAGATCGACCAGCAAAGATCAAATGTCCGAACACAACTCTCGGAGATGGCCATGCAGGTGCGCATCGACAGCATGCGGCTGCAACGTTCGCAGGTTCAGCTCCGGAATGAACGATACCTGGACAGCATCGGGGCCAGCACGCCGGACAAGATCCGCCAGGCTGAGTTGGAACTGGCCGTACAAGCCATGCAGTATGAGCAGCTGAAACTTAAATACGTCAATTTACAGGCCACCACTCAGGCCGACGTAAGGGTCATGGAGCTGGACTACAACATTGCCCGGAAGAACTTTGCCCTGGCCTCCAAGACGATGGGGGACGCGCAGGTGCGCTCCCCGCGTGCCGCTACCCTGACCTGGGTCAACGACCAGATCGGCTCCACAGTGGCGCAGGGCGCGCAACTGGCCATCGTTTCGGATTTGAATCATTTTAAAGTGGAAGCCGAGATCTCGGACTCTTATGCCGATAAAGTGACTCCGGGAAACCGGGCGATCGTGGAGATAGGCAGCGAAAAATTGACGGGCATGGTCGGCAATGTGGTGCCGGCGGTGGCTAACGGGATCATCAAATTCACGGTGACGTTGGATCGGAACGATGCGTCTAAGTTGCGGTCGGGCTTAAAAGCGGATGTGTTCGTTATCAACTCGGTCAAGGACGACGTCGTGCGCCTGCCTAACCGTTCGTATTACCACGGGCCCGGCAATTACGAACTCTGGGTAATAGCCGACGGAGTCGCACGAAAACGCAATGTCGTGCTGGGCGAGAGCAGCTATGAGCATGTCGAAGTCGTCGAAGGACTCAAACCGGGCGAGACGGTTATTGTCAGCGACATGAGCCGCTACAAAAACGAATCGAAACTCAAAATCAGGCAATGATCCGTTACCGGTATATAGCTTTTACCGTTCTCGTGGGAGGGGCTTTTGCACTCTTGACGGGATGCGATAGCTGCCTGCGCCGGGCGCGGCAGGCGGCCGAGGCGACGGGTAATCCGGATATGTACCGGGCGGTGGACGCCTGTGCGGAAGATCCGCAAAAATTAGCGGCCGCCGCATTCCTGTTGGAAAATATGGAAGGACATTATACCCGGACTTTCGACTTGGTGAATCCGACTTCGGGGGCTGTTTCCGGCTATTCGCTCTACCGGCCGGGAATCACTTCCGACAATTACCATTCGGTGCTCGACTCTCTGGGGCTGGCCATCCGATACCGCACAGACAACGATGCGGAGACCATGACGGCCGAATACTTCATCCGGAATATCGACCAGGCATTCCTGTCTTGGCGCGGGAACCCATGGTCACAAAACTATTCGGAAGATATTTTCCGGCGGTATATCCTACCCTACCGGATCGATGCCGAGGAGCTGACAGACTGGCGGACTTTCTTTATCGAACGATATACTCCGATGATCGATACGATGACAGTCCGGCGGGATGTGCGGAGCGTAGCAGGACTCATTATCCGGGACGTGAAGAGTTGGTTCGGCTTCCACCGGGACGCTCTGGTATTGAAACCGGCTTTGACGGTCCGGGAGGCTTTCGCTTATGGTAAAGGCGAGTGCGGCTCGATCGCCGATATATTCGTGTTGGCTTTACGGGCGATGGGGATAGCGGCGACGGTCGATCGGATCCCGGTGTGGGGCACCTCGAACGGCGGCCATGCCGAAGCGGTCTATTTCGATGAGGACGGCAATCCTGTGATGCTTGCCACGGGCAACTGGCTGGCGGCACAACCGCCCAAGGTGTTCCGCACCGAGTTCGACAATCGATTCGCCGCAGGCAATATTTTCGGGGAGCCGCACTACAGGGATGTGACCGCAAACTATGTGGCCACATCCAATATTGCCATGAGTTTCGACTCCATACCGGAGGGTGCGGAACGGGTGGCATTGGCCGTGTTCGGCAACGAACGGTGGCGGCCCATCGTCCAGGGCGGGCATCGGGCTACCGACGGCCGGTACCATTTCGGGGGGGTGGGGAGGTCTATCCTGTACCTGCCGGTGTGTACGGATGGCAGAGCCGTCCGGGTGGCGGGACGGCCGTTTCACCTCGATCCCCGCGGGAATATCCAATACTACGGCGATCCGGACACCACGCACCGGGTAGCGGTGGACCTGACGCCGCTCATTCGCGACGAAGACCGGGACACGCTGAATGCGGCGGATTACTACATCGCCTACTGGAACCGCGACCGGTGGCACCCGGCCGGCCGGCCCATTGTCAAAACGACCGCAAGGGCTACCGACGGCGTACCGGAGTGCGTCTATTCGGTGTCGGGACTCCCGAACCGGGCGATCTACGGTATCTTCCGCAAACGCGACGGACGAACCTACCATCGCCGCATCTTCCGTGCCTGGAACTCAATACCAACCCGGTTCTAAGCCTTTGTGTCTGGAACGAAAGCCAAACATCAAACAGACTGGCATACAGTCAAATTCTGGTCGGTCAAGTAATCCCGCTGGCAGTATTCCCAGACAACATGGGCGGCCACATAGCCTCCTCCTAATGTTTTTGGCATAGTTTATCCCCTATTTCACTCACAGCCTTTTTAAAAAGAGGAGCATTTACAAAGGCTGGGCGCGCGAAATCATCTATACGAAAGGGACAAAACGGTCGAAATGCACATGATTACCGCCAAGCGGACAAAACGACAAAATGGTTTCAATCATCTGGTAAACAGAATTATATAAACTACACAATACTCACATTAGAAATAGCACTAGTACGACACATAATCGGGTAGTCGAACGTTCAGCTACAAAAAAAAGATTGCAATGAATTTTGCAATCTTTTTTCTTTTCTATCACAGGAAACCATCCACTGAAAAATCAAAGGTTCGGAGCATCATTTCCGCGCCAGCACCACCGTTTCCCCCATCGGGATTTCCAGGCACACCGCGCCGTTCGTCCCCTCCGACATCTTCACCCGCTTCGAAGCCTTCACCCGTAGCAAACCGGCAGGAATATCCGTCCAGACCTCGCACCGGCCCCCGTACAGGCTCTTCACCGTCACCTCCCGCGTCACGCCGCCCGAACGAACAGCGCCTACCTCGCAGCCGCCCTGCGTCCTCAGCCCCTCGAAACGGACATCCGGCCACGCCGAAGGCACAGCGGGCATTACCCGGATCTCCCGACCGCGACTTCCCAGCAGCATCTCCGTGTAAGACTTGAGCACCGCCAGCGGCGTCTCGAAACAAGGTCCCGACTCGGCATAGAGCGAATTGAACTTCCAGAATTTCCGGAAAAACGTGTTCAGGTAGCCATAAGCCCGGTCGCCCTCGCCCATGAGCGTGACCATCGACGCCGCCCCGCTGTACGTGTAGCCCACATAATAGCCGTTCGTGAAGCCCAGCCAGTGGTTGATCGAGCGGTTCGCCAGCTCCCGGTTCACCGGGTCGTTCAACGACAGGTTCTGCAACGGCGAGAACATCAGCAGGTGCGAATAGTGCCTGTGCCCCGCCGTCAGGTGCACCTCTTTCCCGATCAGCATCCCCTCCTCCGCGTCCTGCGGATAGGGCGTCAGTTTCGTCCGGATCCGCTCCCATTCCGGCAGCAACTCGTCGCCGGTACCATACGTGCGGTCTATCTCCGTCAGCCGGTCGCAGCCCCAGCGCAGCAGCGCCAGCTCGAAATTGCAGTCCTCCGCATCCGCATACTCCGGCGAATGGCTCTTCGGCAGGTGCAGATAACCGTCCTCCCCCTCCATCAGCATCCAGCGGTAATAATTGACCGCCAGTTTGAGCAACGGGAAGAGCTTTTCCCTCATCCGCGTATTGTCCTGCGTATACTGGCAATACTCCCAATAATAATAGAGCGTCCAAAGCAACAGACCATGTTCTTTGGTTACCGGGCTGATGCAATCGTAAGAACTCGTCCGTCCGATCGCGATCGCCGGATAGGAGCACTCCGCCGGGACGTTTTTCATCAGGTTCTCCACATGGTCGTCCAGCAGCCTGAGCAGCGGCTCCGACAGCTCGCTATGGCCGATGACACACATCGGCGAATAGGTCAGCTGGATATTCAGGTTCCACCAGATCGCCGGCCACGGCGTCACTTTGTGGAACCACGGCCCCATCAGGTCGATCGGCCGGCCGTCGCTGCGGGTGGCCGACCCCAGCTTGTAGAGCTGCATCCAGAAAAAGCGGTCGTATTTCTCCTCTCCCACCGAAATATAGCTTTTCGAATAGAAATCGTGCCACCAGTCCAGGTGCATCCGCCGGGTCTTTTCCAACGTCGTTTCGCGCACCGCTTCGATGTCTCGGATCGCATCTTTCTCAGTATCCGTCCGCTCCTGCGAGTAGGCCACCGAAGCGACCAGCACCCGTTTATCTTTACCCGCCGGATAGGTCGTCCACACCGTCGTGTACTCCCCGCCCGCCGTCATCGGCTGTTTGCAGACCAGATACTCCCCTTTTGTATAGATCTGCGGTGAAGGATTCGGCTTATACCGGTCCAACGCCGGATCGCCGTAGTAAGGCTTCGGATAGGTGAAGCGCGGGCTGGCCGACAGTTCCGGTTCAAAGGTTATCGCCGGCAAATCCTGCCCCTCCCATTCGATCACGTACACGTTATGTTCGGCGGGAGTCCACGTCCGCCATTTCACCGGGCCTTTCCCGGCCCTGCATATCGTTCCGTTTACCTCCGCCCCGTAAAGATCCATCGTCAGCGACGAATGGCCGCCCTCCATCGGCAACAGGAACTTGCCGATCGGCAGCCGGCAGCGGCTGTAAAGATTCGTGTAAGGTTCCCCGTAGCGGTGGTCGTAGACGTCCGATCGGCCCAGCTCCCAGCAGAGCGTATCCCCCGGCTGCTTATAAACCGCCGCCCCCAACAGGCCGTTCCCGATCAGCCCGCTGCTGTAATAGTCGTTCACCACCGAATCGGTCGAGACGGCGAACCGCTTCAGGTCGCGCTCATAATGCGCAGGAAGCGCCCCGGCACACACAGACCCCGCACCGGTCAGGTATAAAACGGAAAATAAAGCTAACGAAAAGGCCGCGCCGGAAGAGGCGCGGAAAAAACGAGAGGTCATAAAGTCGGTGTTAG
Organism: uncultured Rikenella sp.; assembly: GCA_947627885.1. Lineage (GTDB taxonomy): Bacteria > Bacteroidota > Bacteroidia > Bacteroidales > Rikenellaceae > Rikenella. The sequence goes on along the minus strand of CANQXP010000055.1, from coordinate 2,629 downwards.
TTGTGTGCAAAGATAACCATTCCCCGGCGAAACGCCGATAAAAAAGCCGGGCTTCGCATGAATGCGAAGCCCGGCCCAAAAACTATAACCTGCCGGGAATTACTCCCCCGCAGCGGCGGCAACGCCCAGCGCCTGCGCATCGGCCGGCGTGAAGGCATAGCTCTGCCCCTTGATCTTGTTCCACGCCCCGCGCGTGAAATCCGGAACAGCCACCGGGGCGCTGTTGTTCTCGATCGACATCTCCGAGAGGCCCGTCAGGCACGACATCTCCGCCGCGTCATATACGTCCATATCCAGCGGCAAACCATTCCGCAGGCAGTAGATCAGGCGGTAGTCCATCACGAAGTCCATCCCGCCGTGGCCGCCCACCTCCTGAGCCTTTGCGCCCACCTGTTTGATAACCGGGTGCTGGTAGTCCGCCATCAGCTTGTCGAACGTCTCGCGCGGCACGTAGCTGTGCCCGCTCAGGTTCTGGTAGTCGGCGCCCTGCACCGCTTCGTTGTCCGCCTCGACCGAAATGCCCATCATCGGGTATTTCTGCGCGAAGCCCTTGGTGCCGCTCACCTGGTGGATACGGCTGTACGGGCGCGGGCTGGTCACGTCGTGCTGCACCATCATCGTCTTGCCGTTCTCCGTGCGGATCAGGGTCGTCGTGTGATCCCCCATCTTGTACGGGGTCTTGGCATAGACCGAAGTGTCGCCGAACTTCTTCTTGGCATACTCGGTCATTCCGAATTCGTCCGTGTTCATCGACACCAGCGTGTTCATCTTGTCCCCACGGTGAATCCCCAGGATCTGGGCGATCGGCCCGAGGCCGTGCGTCGGGTAGATATCCCCCGTGCGCTTGGTATTCTGTTTCAGGCGCCACATATCGGCGTAGTGCCCCGGCTCGCCCTCTTCGGCGAAATTCATCGAACGCAGGTCGTGCAGGTACGCCCCCTCGACATGCACCACCTCGCCGAACAGCCCCTTCTGGGCCATGTTCAGGGTAGCCATCTCGAAGTTGTCATAGACGCAGTTTTCGAGCATCATGCAGTGTTTGCGGGTCTTTTCGGCCGTATTGACCAATTCCCAGCATTCGTCCACGGTCATGGCCGCCGGCACCTCGATAGCCACGTGCTTGCCGTCTTTCATGGCCTGCACGGCGATCGGCGTGTGCCAGTCCCAGCCAGTGGTGATATAGACCAGATCCACGTCCGGCTGCGCCACCATCTTGCGCCACGCGGCGGTGTCGCCGAAATACTCCTGCGCCGCCGGGAAACCGTTGTCCTGGAGCATTTTGTTGGAAGCCTTTACGCGGTCTTCGTAAACATCGCACAGGGCCACGATCTTGACCCCCGGAATATGGGTATAGCGGCGCACGGCATCCGAGCCGCGCATCCCCAGCCCGACGAAAGCCACATGCACCGTGTCGATCGGGTCGGTCACCAGGTTCAGCACGTCGGTCTGTCCCGGCTCACGCGCGGGAACGGGCAGCTCGATCACATTCGAAGCCTTCTGCCCGTCGGAAGATGCGGCCGAGGAGCCGCAGCTTTGGAATGCCACCGCCGCCGTAAAGGCCAGCAGCGAGCATAATACCAGTTTGATTTTCATCCGTTCGGTAAAATTTAGGATTTGGGTATTGGGTTAGTGGGTTATTTCGCGCGGGAAGCCTTGCACACCTCGCTCAACTCGCCGAACAGGTTCTCGACACCTTCGTTCAGCTCACGGCGGATCTGGGCGTAGTGTTTGCGCACCAGCGACGGGTTGTGCTTTTCGGCCGGGTGGTTGATGCGGTCGAGCAGCGTGTTATTGAGTTCGGCGGCCTTGTTTACGATCCCGAAGATCGCGTCACGCTGCGAGGCCGGCTGGAAATAGAGGGCCACGTATGCGTCCGAGATCACTTCGTTCACCAGGTAAGTCAGGTCTTTTTTGATGTTGCGAATGCTTGCCATAATTTGGAATGGATTGGAATTGTTGTCTTTGTAAACGACAAAGTTAGCCATTCCGCACCAATATCCAAACCCTGCGGCGCAATAGTCCTCTCCGGCTTCTATTTCGCGGCTATAGCGCCGCAGGACTGGACTGCGCCGTCCAACGAGGCCTTATGGCAAGATAACAAGAAGACCCTTTTTGATCCCTGCCCGGCGGGGTGGCGGGTGCCGAGAAGCGGCAGCGAAGAACGGAACCCCTGGCGATCATTCACTCTCGACAACGGACCGGTACAGAACACCGGAACGGTAATGGCAGGACGCCTATGGGATTTATCCGTCAGTCTCCCGACCCCGGACTGGTATCCGTTTTCCGGATGGAGGAATTGGTCAGGACTCGATTTGGAAGGGGTAACGATCGGAAGCGCTATCCAGACTTCCTCGGTAACGACATCCCTGAGCGCCATCGGTTTCGCTTACTACGAAAACAGGTGTGTGCCCGACTATTCGGGAGGCACTGCCCAAGGTCTTCCCGTCCGCTGCGTACGGGAGTGACGGGGATACGGAAGGGGGAGACGAAAAGCAGGCCTACAAATCTAACAGAAAGCCGACCGTATCCACCCCGTCCGCATAATCCCTCCAGCCCGGATACTGCGTCCGGCCCAATGCCACCCGGCGCGGAAAACCGTCCGGCACGGCCCCCGCCGCGCACTGCAAAG
>CANQXP010000054.1 GCA_947627885.1 uncultured Rikenella sp. | reverse complement strand
TTAAGCTTCGTCGGACTCATCTCGCGAATCCTCCGACTTCTCTCTTGTACTACACTGCAATACTTCAAAGAACTATAATCCGGAAAAATCCGGCTTATCTTTTTTCGTTTTTATCTCCTAATCCCGGAGGTCAGGAAAATTACAAACGAGAAAATTTTTTCTTTATTGTGTCCGTCGGTTATTTTTCATTCGCCACCGGGGCGAACGCAAGTTTAACAAACGAAGAACTCTCGGCTTTATTGCCTGCAACCAAGAAAACTTGTTTCCGATTGCGGATGCAAAGGTAGCGACCTTTTCGGTTCCTGCAAATCTTTTCGAAATTATTTTTTCACATAAATTTTACCAGGCACTTTATCCCGCTATGAATCAGCGACAAAAAAGGACAAACATTTTTGGCACCGGGCATGAAAAAAGCCGGCCCTTTTCAAAAAAAGGCCGGCTGCAACCGAAAATATCCGTCCTCCGGATCAATCGACAAAACTGTTATAATCGCTCACGGCGTCCCCGTATTCGGAGTCCATTTCCCTAAGCACGGATTGGGTATATTTACCGTTCCGCTGGGCTTTGCGAACCACGCCGAGGAAGGCGTCCACTTCGTCCAGGTACTCGCCATAGTACCTCATTTCGGAGTCCATATCCTTCACCTTGGGCAATTCGCGCCCCTCTTTCACCAGCTGTTCCAGGGTATTATAGCTGGTGGTCAACGACTGTTCGTCGACCTTGTCTTCGGAGACGGTTTGCATCAGGCCTTCCATCTGTCCGAAGATCTTTTTGGCGAGCAGGATATGCTCCTTGAGCGGATTTCCTTCCATCAAGGCCATCTCCGCCGCATCGGCCGGCCCGGTGATAATATTCAGTATCTGTGTTTTAGCATCCACGATACGGTCGGCCGCTTCGCCGGTCTCCCGGGCCAGCTGTTTGCCTTTGGCCCAATCGTCATCCTTATAGTCTTCAGCTGTCTTGTAGGCCTTGAAAGCGGCATAGTTCTCGTCGATCTTCTTGCTGGCGGCATAGTACTCGCGGAACAACAGCGTCAGGGAGTCGCCCGCCGCTTTGCCGAAACGGTCGCCCGGCGCGGTCATTTTGGCCGAATCGTCGTACTGCCTGGGCATGACAACGATCGGGGCGATCAACGCCCGGCCTTTGTTGTCCATGTATTCCACCACTTCGCTTGCTTTCTCGGCGCTGTATCCGTTGCGGAATACTTCGAGCGTTTTATTGTAGTACTCGATGATGTCATTCGCATTATCGGCGTCCACCTTGGGTGCGGAACCGCTGCCGCCGCAGGCGACGAACATCAGGGATGAAACAACCGGCAGAAAGAGTCGTTTTTTTGTCATAGGTTTCAGGTGTTTGGTCAGGTGTCATTCACAAATATAATATCATCGTACCTAAAATAATACGGGAGAGACGAAAAAATTCGCCTCCCCCGCAGGTGTCAAAAATTCGAAACCGGATTACACGTTCGCGGCCACAAAATCCCCCACTTCGGTCGTGGAATGAGCCTTCTGTCCCGCAGCATGGGCATCCACCAGATCTTCGGTCACGACCCCTTCGGCAATGGCCTTCTCAACGGCAGCGCGCACGGCCGCCCCCTCTTTGGTAAGGCCGACATGTTCCAGCAGCATAGCCGCACTGAGGATCGTAGCCATCGGATTGGCAATGTTCCTGCCCGCCGCCTGCGGGTATGAGCCGTGGATCGGCTCGAACAGCGCCACGTCGGAGCCCAGCGAAGCGGACGGCAGCAAGCCCAGCGAACCGCTGATCACGCTCGACTCGTCGGTCAGGATGTCCCCGAACAGGTTCTCGGTCACCAGCACGTCGAAATAGGTCGGCCGCTGGATGATCTGCATCGCCGCATTGTCCACGAACATGTAGTCCACCTGCACGTCCGGATACTGCGGTGCCATCTCCTTGGCGATCTGCCGCCACAGGCGCGAGGTGGCAATGACATTGGCCTTGTCCACCACCGTGAGCAATTTCCGCCGTTTCCGGGCTTGCTCGAAAGCCACTTTGAGGATGCGCTCCACCTCCTCGCGCGAGTACACGCAGGTGTCGTAAGCCGTGTTCCCGTCCTCGCTCCTGCCCTGCGGACGACCGAAGTACATTCCGCCGGTCAGCTCGCGGATGCAGACGAAATCGGCCCCTTTCACCCGTTCGGCCTTGAGCGGCGAGCGGTCTACCAGCGAGTCGAACACTACCAGCGGCCGCACGTTGGCGAACAGCCCCAGCGATTTGCGCATCCGCAGCAGCCCTTGCTCCGGCCGCACCTTGGCGGAAGGGTCGTTGTCGTATTTCGGGTCGCCGATCGCGCCGAAGAGCACCGCATCGGACTCCAGGCATATCTTGTGGGTTTCGGCCGGATAGGGATCGCCCGTAGCGTCGATGGCGCAAGCGCCCACCAGTCCTTTTTTGTAGTTGAAGGTATGCCCATACTTGGCCCCGACCGCATCGAGGACTTTCACGGCTTCGCCCACGATCTCCGGCCCGATGCCGTCGCCGGGAAGCAGCGCAATGTTCAAATTCATGGTTTGGTGATATTATTGGTGTTATTTTCGATCTTGTTCAGCATTTTAACGGTCGCCTTGATGGCCGCCACAGTCTGGTCGGCGTCCAGCCCGCGGGTCTTGAACCGCACGCCGTCCTTCTCCCAAGTGATCAGGGTCTGCACGAAAGCGTCGGTACGCCCGCCCGGCGGAATGCTCACGGAGTAGTCCACCAGCTCCGGGAATTCCCGCCCCAGCTGTTCCTTGTAGATAGCCTCGACCGCCGACACGAAGGCGTCGTACTGCCCGTCCCCGGCCGAGGTCTGTTGGTAAGCCTGCCCGTGTATCTCAATCTTGACGGTCGCCACCGGTTTGAGCCCCTGCGCCACCGACAGCGAGTAGTTGAGTATCCGCACGGCGTCGGTCATGCCGTCGCCCGAATGGCCCAGTAGGTCGGAGACGATGTACGGCAGGTCTTCCGCCGTGACGATCTCCTTGCGGTCGCCCAGCTCCACGATATACTGCGTGACTCTGGTCATGGATTCTTCATCCAGCTCGATGCCGAGCATCTCCAGATTTTTGCGGATATTGGCCTTCCCGGAGCTTTTCCCCAAGGCATACTGCCGCGTCCGCCCGAAGCGTTCCGGCAACAGGTCGTTGAAATAGAGGTTGTTCTTGTTATCCCCGTCGGCATGGATCCCGGCGCACTGGGTAAAGACATTCTCGCCGATCACCGGTTTGTTGGCCGGAATCCGGATGCCCGAATAACTCTCCACCACCGTGGCCACATGGTTGGTTCGCGCTTCGTCCACGGCAATATCGGCATTCAGATGGTCATGCAACGCAGCAATCACACTCGACAGCGGCGCGTTCCCGGCCCGCTCCCCCAGCCCGTTCACCGTGGTGTGCACGCCCTGAATCCCGGCCTTGACCGCCGCCACGGTATTGGCCACGGCAAAGTCGTAATCGTTGTGCGCGTGAAAGTCGAACCGCAAGTCCGGATAGCGCTCCACCATGGCGCGGCAAGCCTCGTAGCACTCCCACGGTTCATAGATACCCAAGGTGTCGGGCAGCATAAACCGCTTCACCGGCAAGTCCCGCAAAGCGTCCACCATATTATATACGTACTCGCGCGAGTGCCGCATGCCGTTTGACCAATCCTCCAGGTAGATATTGACGGCGATCCCTTTTTGCTGTGCCAAGAGGATGTCGCGCCGAATATCCTCGACGTGTTGCTGGAGTGTCTTCCGTAACTGGTACGTACAATGTTTTTCCGATCCCTTGGTCAGCAAATTGATAACCCGTCCACCGCACTCTGCGATCCAGTCGAGGGAAACGCCCCCGTCCACGAAGCCGAGCACTTCGATCCGGTCGAGGTAACCTTTTTTGCCGCCCCACTCCATGATCTTCCGCACGGCGGCGCGCTCGCCTTCGCTCACGCGGGCGGATGCGACCTCGATACGGTCCACCTTGATATCCGTCAGCAATAACCGGGCGAGGCTGAGTTTCTCCTGCGGCGCAAAGGAGACACCGGAGGTCTGCTCGCCGTCGCGCAGGGTGGTGTCCATGATCTCGACTTTCGGCATAGGGCTAGGGTGTTTTTATTTGCTTCAAAAGACGGCAAAGCTCCGCTCCGCCGTCTTTTCTCTGGAATCGATATTTTTTCGTAAGGCTATACCAGCCCCTGCAACGAGTCTATCGACGACGAGCCTCGTAATTTTCGACCTCGGGCCGCAGGGTCACGAGGTAGTCCACGTCGTCGTACCCGTTCAAGAGGCACTCTTTCTTATACCCGTCGATGGCGAATTTCTCGCTTTTCCCGGTGGCGTTATCGGTGATCGTCTGGTTCGCCAGATCCACCGTAAACTGCGCACGGCTATCCTTATGAATGGTATCGAATATCTCCGAAAGGAATGCCGGGGTCACCTGGATCGGCAACAGCCCGTTGTTCAGGGCGTTGTTCCGGAAAATGTCGGCGAAAAAGCTGCTCACCACCACGCGGAACCCGTAGTCATAAATCGCCCACGCGGCATGTTCCCTGGACGACCCGCACCCGAAGTTATACCCGGCGACGAGGATATTCCCCTCGTATTTGGCCTTGTCGTTGACCGGAAAATCCGGGATAACCTGATTGTCCTTGGTGTACCGCCAGTCGCGGAACAGGTTGTCGCCGAAACCCTTACGCTCGGTGGCTTTCAGGAACCGGGCGGGAATGATCTGGTCGGTATCTATATTCTCGACGTTCACCGGTACGGCGGACGACACGATCTTAACAAATTTTTCTCTTGCCATTGTTTCGATAATTAGGTTCGCAATCGGGAGCAGAAGCTACCTAAACCGCGCGCCTTGGAAAATCTTGTTCAAAAGCAACATACGCTTTTGAACGATTTTCCTTTAAGGCTTGGCGCGCTCATTTCGAGGAAACTGCGCTCCCGCGCGGGGGCGTGTGCCCACGCCGGGCTTGCGAAACTTCGTTTCGCTTGATTTTTAACGAACGATTATTTCTTAAAAAATTCCCGCGGGTCGGTGATCTTGCCCGTCACCGCAGCGGCAGCGGCCACCAGCGGACTCGCCAGCAACGTCCTCGCCCCCGGTCCCTGACGGCCCTCGAAATTACGGTTAGAGGTGGAAACGGCATACTTGCCCGCCGGCACCTTGTCCGCGTTCATCGCCAAACAGGCCGAACAACCCGGTTGCCGCAGCTCGAATCCCGCTTCGTGCAGAATATCCAGCAAACCTTCTTCCTTCACCAGCCGCTCGACGATATGCGATCCCGGCACCAGCCACGCAGTAATCCCCTCGGCCTTACGATGCCCCTTTACAGCATTGGCAAAGAGCCGGAAGTCCTCGATCCGCCCGTTGGTGCAGCTCCCCAGAAACACATAGTCCACCGATTTGCCGATCATCGCCTCGCCCGCCGCAAAGCCCATATATTCGAGCGCCTTGACATCCGATTCCGAAACCGGCGCCGGAATAGTCCCGGTAATCGCCACACCCATCCCCGGATTGGTTCCGTAAGTAATCATCGGCTGAATGTCCGCCGCATCGAAACGGTATTCCTTGTCGAACACCGCCCCTTCGTCGGAGTACAACGTTTTCCAGTAAGCCACCGCACGATCCCAGTCGCCATTGGCCTCCGAAGGAGCATGCTCGCGCCCCTTCACATATTCGAACGTCGTTTCGTCCGGCGCCACGATCCCGCCGCGCGCGCCGCACTCGATACTCATGTTGCAGAGCGTCATACGCCCTTCCATCGAAAGCCCCCGGATCGCAGAACCAGCGAACTCGATAAAATGGCCCGTACCCCCCGCAGCGGTGATCTGCGAAATGATATACAACGCCACATCCTTGGCCGTCACCCCCTCGCCCAACTTGCCGTCCACAGTAATCCGCATCTTCTTGGGCTTCGGTTGCATGATGCACTGCGAAGCGAACACCATCTCGACTTCCGACGTCCCGATCCCGAACGCCACGGCGCCGAACGCCCCATGCGTGGAGGTATGGCTGTCCCCGCACACGATGGTCATCCCCGGCTGCGTAAACCCGTACTCCGGCCCGATAATGTGCACGATCCCGTTCTTCGGATTGTTCAGGCCGTAATAATTGACGATCCCGAACTCCTTACAGTTCCGATCCAGCTGGTCGAGCTGCGTCTTCGATTCGCCCGGCTCCAGCGGTTTGTCCTGATTCAGGGTCGGCGTATTGTGGTCTGCCGTCGCGGTAGTCTGGTCCGGGCGGAAAATCTTGATCCCCCGGTTACGCAGCCCCCCGAAAGCGACCGGCGAGGTTACTTCGTGAATATAGTGCCTGTCGATATAGAGCACCGACCGGCCTCCGTCCAGCTGGCGCACCACATGCGCGTCCCAGACTTTGTCGAAAAGTGTTTGTGGCATTAGTATTTTGTGTCGTTTGAAACTTTAAAGGTAGTAAAAAATGTTAATAGCGCGTTCCGTGAGGAACGCCGGGTCTGCGCGCTGGCGCCGAAAGCGCCACCCCCAAACGCGCGACCCGAAAAGGAAGAGCAAATAGTGCGATGCCTGAGATCGCCGCCCCTAAACACTCTCCCGAATCAATTTACGCCAGCGCCTTGTTGACCCCGTCGATATAGGCCTCGACAGCGGCCAATGTAACGTCGGCATTGATGGCGAACCCGTGCACGGTCACATTCCCGTAAACCAGCTGCATATGCACCCGTCCCAGGTCGTTCGACCCCTTGGTCATCGCCTGGATCAGGAACTCCTGCAGGGTGATCTTGTCTTTAATAATAGTCCGGATCGCGTTGATCGAGGCATCGATCGGCCCGTTCCCCGTGGCGGTGGCCGTCACTTCGCTGCCACCGATCCGCACCCGCACAGTAGCCGTGGGCACCAGCGTTCCCGAAAGCACCTGAAGGTAGGTGAGCTTGATATGCCGGTCTTTCTTCTCGGCCCCGCCCACCAGGGTGAGCAGGTCTTCGTCCTGAATGTTCTTGTTGTTGTCCGCCAGCACGAGGAATTTTTCGTAAGCCTTCGCCAGCTCATCGCCATCGAGCATATAGCCCATCTGTTCCAGCCGGTGCTTCAAAGCGGCCCGGCCGCTGCGCGCCGTCAGCACGATCGCGTTGTCCGACAGTCCCACATCCTCCGGATCCATGATCTCGTAGCTTTCGCGGTTTTTCAGCACCCCGTCCTGATGAATCCCCGACGAATGGGCGAACGCATTGCGCCCCACCACCGCCTTATTGGCCTGCACCGGCATGTTCATCAGGCTCGACACCAGCCGGCTGGTGCTGGTAATGCGTTTGGTGTTGATATCGGTGTCGATCCCCAGCTCCCGGTGGCAGCGCAGGGCCATCACCACCTCCTCCATCGCCGTGTTCCCGGCCCGCTCGCCGATCCCGTTGATCGTGCACTCCACCTGCCGCGCCCCCGCTGCGATCCCCGCCAGCGAGTTGGCCGTAGCCATTCCCAGGTCGTTGTGGCAGTGCGTCGAAAGAATCGCATTATGCACCCCGTCCACATGCTCCATCAGGTAGGCGATCTTGGCCGCGTACTCCGCCGGCAGGCAATAACCCGTGGTATCGGGAATATTGACCACCGTCGCCCCCGCCTTGATGACCGCCTCGACCACGCGGGCGAGGTATTCGTTGTCCGACCGCCCGGCGTCCTCGGCGTAGAATTCGACATCCTCCACGAACCGCTTGGCGTACTTGACCGCCGCCACGGCCCGCTCCAGCACCTCTTCGCGCGTGGAGTTGAACTTGTATTTGATATGTGAGTCGGAAGTCCCGATACCGGTATGGATACGGCCGCGCCGGGCATATTTGAGCGCATCGGCGGCCACTTCGATATCCTTTTCCACGGCACGGGTCAGCGCGCAGATCGTCGGCTGGGTCACCGCTTTGGATATTTCGCGCACGGAGTTGAAATCGCCCGGACTGGAGATCGGAAAACCGGCTTCCAGTACATCGACACCCAACAGTTCGAGCTGGCGGGCCACCTCGATCTTTTCCACCGTGTTGAGCTGGCATCCGGGAACCTGTTCCCCGTCGCGCAGCGTCGTGTCGAAGATATACAATTTATCTGCCATATGATTTTTCGATTTTTAAGCACGTAAAAGTACGCAGCGGAAATCCGTCCGCATCACAGGCAAAAAACGTTTCTACGATGGCTAATCGTATTAGAAACGATTATTTAATTTGATTATCAGACTGTTGAATTACAATTAGCCCCGAAATCTAACCCAAAATCCGGCGTTTGGAGAGCGCCAGCTGTACCACCCCACGCATAAAGAGGTAGATCAGGAAAGCGATCCACAGCCCGGAGTTCCCCCACCGCAGCTCCAGCAGGAAATAGATGCCGAAAAAGAACAGGGTCGCCACGAACATGGCGTTGCGCATGATCCACGTGGCGGTGATCCCCACGACGATGCCGTCCAGAATGAAGGCCAGGAAGCTGCACACGGGCACCAGCACAGCCCAGACCGAATAGTCGCGGGCCGCATCGAGTATCGCGGGGCTGGGCGTGAAGATGCCCAGTATTTGCTGTCCCGCCGCAGCGTACACGGCGGTAAAGAGCAGCATCACCCCCGTACCCCATAGCAACAGACTCCGCACGGCCTTATGCAGCATCGGTAAATTCCCGGCTCCGTAGTACCGTCCGGCCAGCGCCTCGCCCGCATAGGCGAAGCCGTCCATCATATAGGAGAAAAGGGTGAACAGCTGGAGCATCAGGGTATTGACGGCCAAAAGGGTGTCCCCCATTTTCGTCGAGGCGACGGTAAAATAGGTGAAGACGGCCACCAAACAGATTGTCCGCAGGAAAATATCGCTGTTGACTTTGAAAAACCACCGCATGACGCTCCACGACAGCACACCGCTGCTGCGAAAGGTGTCGCGGCTGAAAAAACGGCCGTAATACTTCTTTATAATAAGTATGGCCATCAGAACCCCGCTCCACTGGGCAATGACGGTTCCCAGAGCGACGCCCTGAATCCCCATGTCCCACACCCAAACGGCCAGCAGGCTGGAAACGATGTTCACGATATTGATGACGATGGATATCCACATGGGTATCCGGGCGTTCTGCATGCCGATGAACCAACCGGTAAAGGCGTAGAGCGACAGGGTCGCGGGCGCGGCCCATATCCGGACGAGGAAATACCGGCTGGCGGCGCTTTCGACGGCTTCGCTGCCGTCCATTACGCCCATCGCCATCCGTACAACGGGCAGCTGCAAGGCCCAGATGACCAATGCCACGGCGACCGCGACGCTCAAGGCGCGGACGAGCACTTTCGAGGCTTCGCGGAACTGGCGCGCGCCGTATGCCTGCGCGGTGAACCCGCTGGTGCCCATCCGCAGGAAGCTGAAGTTCCAATAGAGGAAGTTGAAGATGGTACCCCCGACGGCGATCCCGCCGAGCAGGGCGTCGTCGCCCAACCGCCCCACAATGGCCAGATCGACCATGCCCAACAGGGGCACGGTGATGTTGGATATAATATTGGGTATCGCTAACGCGAGTATCTTCCGGTTCACGCCATCTCCTATTAATCCTACGGTTTATTTGTAATCGGGTTTGAGGGTACCGTTCTCTTTGTGAACAAAGAGAACCAGAAAAACTTTGTGAAGCTACGCTGTACCTCAGGCTCCGCAATCTTCATTTTTGGCGAACGGTCGGGGCTGGCCCGAAGGGCTTTTCGCCCCGGCCGTTGCGCCAAAACTAAGGCGTTCGGCAGACTAAGTTCCTCGGCAGGCTGCTCGAAAAGTTTTTGGTGCCGCTTTTTACAAAAAGCGGCAGTTCTCTCCAACCCAATGCAAATAAACGTAGGTTTATCAGTTCCGGTTCGGGAGGAACGAGTAGTCCGACGAGTAAGTCAGCATTTGGTCCGCATAGTCCGTCGGATATTCGATCTTCACGTCCGTGATAGCCCCGTTGCCGTCGAAAACCGGCATATAGCGCGGATTCACGAAACCCGAATAGGGAGCGATGTTCAGCGCCGCATAACGTTCCAGCACCTCACCGTGCAGTTTCGGATCGACCTTCACCCCATAATTCTCCACCAGCTCCATCCCCGCCTGGAAATCACCCTCCGATTTGATCCGCTGGATCTCTTTCAGCAGCTCGCCGAAAAGCCCCCGGAGCTTATCGTAGTCATTTACCACCACATATGTCTTGCCGTTCTCCGTCACGAACTCGACCACCTTGTCCGCCTTGCCCCGCTCGTACACCCAGCCCGCGATCAGCGCCCGGTTGCGCATATGCGCCTCCTCGATATTCTTGCCCGGCTCGATGCGCGTCAGCTGCGTCATCAGGCCGTTCATCATGTAATTGTTGTACTCCGCCTTGGCCACGTCCAACGTCGGGATCACCCCCAGCTCGACCAGCTTCGGGTCATTCATGTAGTAAAGTGCGAACAAGTCCGCCCGCGCCTCTTCCAACGTCGAGCCGTAGTTTTTCAGCTCGTCGCCCTTCGTTCCCGGCGCCAGTTGGCCCGACCCATGCCCCAGGCATTCGTGCAGGTCGGTGTGCAGGTTGTTGCCGATCGCCCCCCACTTGGTTTTCAGCTCGCGGTCTTCCGGACGCAGGATGAACTCTTCCGAAAAGCCGTTCCCCGCCGCAGCCGCGTCATAAGCCGCCGTGATATTGGCGATGGTCACCGACTTGGAGCCGTGATCGCGCCGGATCCAGTCCGCATTGGGCAGGTTGATGCCGATCGGCGTGGAGGGATAGCAGTCACCGCCGAGCATCGCCACCGTGATGACCTTGGCCGAAACCCCCTTGACATGGGGCTTGCGGTACTGCGGGTCGATCGGCGAGTGATCCTCGAACCACTGCGCGTTCTCGCTGATAATTTGCGTCGTCTTAGTCGCTTCGAAATCCTTGAAATTCACGGTCGATTCCCACGAAGCCTTGTAGCCCAGCGGGTCGCCGTAGTTCTCGATAAAGCCGTTCACGTAATCCACCATCGATTTAGTGTCCTCAACCCACGCCACATTGTACTCGTCGAACAGCTTCAGGTCGCCCGTTTTGTAGTAGTCGATCAGGGTCTTGGTGTAAGCGGCCTGTTCCGGCGTGTCCGCCACCGTGGCAGCCAGCTCCAGCCATTTGACGATCTCGCGGATCGCCGGGCCGTACATCCCCTCGGCCGACCACACCCGCTCCACGATCTTGCCGTCCTTACCCTTCACCAACTGGCTGTTCAGGCCGTACGAAACGGGTTGTTTATCGGTCGTGTCGGTCAGCGCCGCGTAGAACGCTTCCGCCTCCTGCTGCGTCACACCGTCGTAATAGTTGCAGGCCGAAGCGGCGACCATATCCACCCCCGCGGTCTGGTCCACCCGCTTGGGGTAGAGGTTCGGATCGAAGATCACCAGCTTCACGGTATCCAACAAAGTTCCCTGTATATCCCCAAATTTCCCGGCAGGCGTGGCCGCAATCAGGCTGTCGAAATATTCCGAGCTGAACTCCGGCTTGAATTTGTCCAGCCCGTAATGGTGGTGCACGCCGTTGGCGAACCACACTTTCTTGAGGTATTTCTCGAAGGCTTTCCATTCCGCGGTCGTTTTATCGCCGTTATAGGTCGTATAGATAGCCTCCAGCGTCCGGCGCACCGGCAGGTTGTACTTGCAGTTCTGGTCGAAAAGGATGTCCCGTCCCGACACCGCCGCCTGGCTCAGGTAGTAGATGAACTGTTTCTGCCGCAGGGTGAGGCTGTCGAAATCCGGCACCTGGTAGCGCAGGACATTGATGTCGTCGAAGCGGTCGATCTGCCACTGGAAATCGTCTGCGCCGGCGCTCTTTTTGTCCTGCGAACCGCAGCCGGCGGTGAGTAATGTCGTCATAAGCAATGCGGCCGTGAGGCCCGTGATCTGTTTCATATCTTAACGTAAAAGAGGTGGCTTGCTATTGCGCCGGCCAGTGGAGTTTGGTGCCGAAGCCGAGCGTGTTGTCCGTGTACTTGAACCGGGTGGCTTCCAGCACCCAAAGGTCGCTGAGCATCACCGCCGCGAAAGGGAACCGCCTCAGGTATGCGCCTTTTGCCGCCGCGAGCAGCTCCGGCGAAGCGTCCGCCCGCCGCACGACACCCTGTAACTGAAGCCCTTGCAACCGCCCCACCGCCTTCGATTCCAGCACGACCGACCCCGCCACGGACGGATTCCCGGAGAACATCGCCGCGTGCCTCGTTGCCGCCGGCGAGGTAAAGACGAAGCCCCCCCCCTCGAAACCCATCGTCCCCGGGGCCAGAAAGGCGTAAAACAGGTTGCAGCACCACAACTCCCCCGTCCCGGCCGCGGAAGCGGCCAGCGTCATGACCCAGTGACGACCGATAAAGCGCAGGATGCGCGGATCGGGCAGCTGGTTTTGAAGCGGATCGGCCATCGGGTTATTTTTGCTGCTTTTGCCCATACGAATCCATGACTTTCGTCACATCGCGTTTCATCTGCTCGAAAGCCGCCTTGTTGCCCGCTTTGATCGGCGTGCTGGGCTGCGAGGTGTTGTTCAGCGGATTGATGTACTTGCCGTTCTTTTTGAGGCGGTAATCGAGGTGCGGCCCAGTCGAGCCGCCGGTATTCCCGGAATAGGCGATCACCTGTCCCTGCGTCACGCGCTGCCCCTGTTTCACCGCGAAGCGGCTCAGGTGCAGGTAGGCCGATTCGTAGCCCCCGGAGTGTTTGATCCAGATCCGGTTGCCGCCCCCGAAGGGATCCCAGCCCCGCTTGGTCACCACGCCGCTGGCCACCGCGTGCACGGGCGTCCCGACCGGGCAGGCGTAGTCCACCCCGTTGTGCGCGCGCCGTATCCGCTTGATCGGATGCACGCGCACCCCGAATTTCGAGGTGATCCGGGCATTGAAGCTCAACGGAGCCTTCAGCATGGCCTGTTTGAGGTTGACCCCTTTGTCGTCCCAGTACCCCCATTCGTTGTCCTGGTTGAAACGGTAGGCCCAGTAACTTTTCCCCGCATGGATGAACTCCACGCCGTAAATGGCGCCGACCCCGATGCTGGTGGTATCGATCGACTCCTCTTCGTAGAGCACCCTGAATTTATCGCCTTTCTGCAAGGCAAAGAAGTCGATGACCGATTGATAAATCTTTGCCATGCGTTCGGCCAGGTCGGCCGGCAGCTTATGCTCGTAGATCGTTGCGAAAAGGGAGTTGGTGATCACCCCTTCGACATAGCGCTCCTCGCTGACGACCTCTTTTTTATCCACCCGGACATAGACGCTGTCGCACAGGGCGAAGGTCACGTAATCGGTCTTGTTCCGCTCGTAAACCAGGTAGCAAAGGGTCTGGGTGCTGTCCGGCGTCAGGAATGCCGTGTAGGTATGCCCGGCCCGGATGTCCCGCAGCTCGAACTTGCCTCTGGACAGCTCTATCAAACGGTTAATGATCGTGATATTGACGTTGTAACGCTGGTTGAGCAGCCTGGAAAAGGTCTCCCCGCTTTCGATCTCGCCGCGCTGCACTTCGTAGTCGTCCACCGGCAGCCCGTAAGCCTTGCTTTGCGGCCTGAGCACGATGGAGTCGAGCCGCGAACAGGCCTCCAGCGACGCCAGGTCGGCGGTCGAGTAGCCCTCTTCGAGCGAATGGGAGCACCGCTTGACGCAAAGCAGTATTCCCAGCACGATGATGACGACCAGCAATACGAGGAATACCAGCGCCAGCGGGTGCCGCCGGAGAAGTTTACGGAACAACAGGGAAAAAGTGGGGGGTGCGGTCATATTTCTATTTGGTTTTCAGTACGTCGAAGCCTTCACCGAAAACGCCCATGACGCTGGCCTGGGTGATGAAGGCTTTGGGATCGACCTCTTTGATGATGCGGTAGACTCCGGAGGCCTCGCCGCGGCGGCAGACCACGAGCACCACTTTCTGCGGCGTCTTGGAGTACCATCCGGTGGCGTCGAGTATGGTCACGCCCCGGTGCACCTCATGGATAACCCGTTCGGCGATCTCTTCGTATTTCGCGGAAAAGACCATGATCTGTGACGACGACTTGCTCCCCGAAAGTACCATGTCGATGGCCGATCCCAGCGTGAACATCGTCACGTAACCGTACACCACGCTCGGCAGGTCGCGGAACACGAAGTAAGAACAGCCCACGATCACCACGTCCATCAGCATGATGAGCTTGCCGAGGCTGACGTTCCGGTATTTGTTGATGATCATGGCGATAATGTCGGTTCCGCCCGACGACCCTCCCACGGAGAAGCACAGCCCCACCCCGGCCCCGGCGATACCCCCGCCGAGGATGGCTGAAAGCAGTTTGTCCCCCGCCAGCCCCATCAGCCCCGGCGGAATGGTCTCCTGCATCACGGTCAGGGCCAGCGAGTTGAAGATAATGGCGTAAATGGTCTTGGCCCCGAACCGCGGCCCCAGTATCCAGAAGCCGAAGGCCAGCAGGATAATGTTGGCCACCAGGTACGTGACCCCCACCGGTA
>CANQXP010000053.1 GCA_947627885.1 uncultured Rikenella sp. | reverse complement strand
TATCGTCATCAACGCCGACAAGGTGAGACTCACGGGGAAGAAGATGACCGACAAGGTCTATACGCGCCACACCGGCTATCCGGGCGGCCAGCGTTTCGCCACCCCGGCCGATTACCTGGCTAAAAAGCCGACCTTCGTAATCGAAAAAGCAGTCAAAGGGATGCTGCCCAAGAACCGCCTGGGAGCGGCTATCTTCGGCAACCTGAAAGTCTATGCCGGCGCTGAGCACCCGCATACGGCCCAGAGCCCCAAAACCATCAAATTAAACGATCTTAAATAATGAGTCAAGAAGTTGTAAACGCCGTAGGCCGCAGAAAATCAGCCGTTGCACGCGTATACCTCACCGCAGGTGGCAGTGGCAACATCACGATCAACGACCGCCCGCTCGAAACCTACTTCCCGCTGGAGATCTTCCAATATGTCGTTAAACAGCCGTTGCTGGTGACCAACCTCACCGAAGGCGTCGACATCAAGATCAACCTCACGGGCGGTGGCGTCAAAGGGCAGGCGGAAGCTGCACGCCTCGGGATTTCACGCTGCCTGATCGAAATGGACGCGGAACTTCGCCCCGAACTGAAAAAGAACGGCTTCCTTACCCGCGACGCACGCGTCGTGGAACGTAAGAAACCGGGCCAGCCGGGCGCACGCAAACGCTTCCAGTTCAGCAAACGTTAATCCCGTTTCGCGACCTGCGCAATACCATCATTGCACGGCTTATGTTACCGGCCACACTGTCGGCCCAAACGAACGCAGACTACCCATACAGTACTACCGCTTCGTTGCATAAGACGCGGGAAACCCGGACGGACTGCCGCCCCTTGCGGGACGCAAGCACGGCACTACCCCACGGGTGACGAAAGAGTAAAAACAGATTTTTAAAAATCGAAAAAATGCCAAGAACAGATTTCAATCAACTTTTAGAGGCTGGCGTACACTTCGGACACCTCAAACGGAAGTGGAACCCCAAAATGGCTCCGTACATCTTCATGGAGAAGAACGGGATCCACATCATCGACCTCCACAAAACCGTGGTGAAACTCGACGAAGCCGCCGCCGCACTCAAACAGATAGCCAAATCGGGACGCAAAGTCCTGTTCGTCGCCACCAAAAAACAGGCTAAGGAGATCGTCTCCGAAAAAGTAGCCGGCGTGGCGATGCCGTACGTGACCGAACGCTGGCCCGGCGGTATGCTGACCAACTTCCCCACCATCCGCAAGGCGGTGAAGAAGATGGCCACCATCGACAAGCTCAACAGCGACGGCACCTACGACAACTTCAGCAAACGCGAAAAGCTGCAAATCTCGCGCCAGCGCGCCAAACTCGAAAAGAACCTCGGCTCGATCGCAGACCTTACCCGTCTGCCGGCAGCGTTGTTCGTGATCGACGTACAGAAAGAAGCCAATGCCGTGAAAGAGGCCAAACGCCTCAATATTCCGGTGTTCGCCATGGTTGATACTTGTTGTGACCCCACCAATATCGACTACGTGATCCCGGCGAACGACGACGCTACCAAATCGATCGCAGTCATCCTCGACACCGTTACCGCGGCTATCCAGGAAGGTCTGGCCGAGCGTAAGGTAGAGAAGGAGAAGGAAGCGGCCGAAGCTCCGAAAGCAGCAACCGCTGCCAAGAAGGAAGGCCGTCCGCGGACCCGCAAAGCCGCCGAAGGCGAAGCAGAAACCGAAGCTACGGCTGAAGCTGAAACCGAAGCGGAAGCAGTTCTCGAAAACGCAGCTGAATAAGCGGACTTCATCGTAAATATGACAGCGTAAGCGTGCCGGGAGTCCGTTGAAACACACTAAACTCGCGGCACGTTACGTTTTTAACTAAATAACCTTTAGAAAGGAACAACCCATGGAAATCAAAGCCGCAGACGTAGCTAAATTACGTAAAATGACCGGCGCAGGCATGATGGACTGCAAAAAAGCGCTCGTGGAAGCCAACGGCGACTTCGACCGCGCGCAGGACATCATCCGCGAAAAAGGTAAACTCGTCGCCAGCAAGCGCGCCGACCGCGAAGCTACCGAAGGCGTGGTTGCCGCCCGCTTGACAGACGGCAACAAAAAAGCATATATGATCTGCCTGGCCTGCGAAACCGACTTCGTAGCCAAGAACGAAGAGTTCGTTAAGACCGTGAACGAGATGCTCGACATCGCCATCAAGAACGACGTGGCCGACCTCGACGCGCTCAAGGCCCTGAAAGTCGGCAACCAGACCGTTGAGGAGATGGTGACCGAAAAATCGGGCCAGACCGGCGAAAAGATCGAAATCGCATACTATGCCAAGATCGAAGCTTCGATGTGCTCCAGCTATGTTCACATGAACAACAAACTGGGTACTCTGATCGGCTTCAATGCCGAAATTCCGGCCGAAGTGGCTCACGACGTGGCCATGCAGGCTGCCGCTATGGCTCCGATCTCGATCAGCAAGGAAGACTGCCCGGCAGATGTACTGGAAAAGGAACGCGAAATCGGCCGCGAACAGGCTCGCCTCGAAGGTAAGCCGGAAGCTATGCTGGATAAGATCGCGGAAGGTAAGGTCAACAAATTCCTCAAGGAATCGACCCTGCTGAACCAGGCGCTGGTGAAAGACAACAAGCTGACCGTGGCCCAGTTCATCCACAACGCCAATGCGGATGCGACCGTTGTCGCTTACAAACGCTTCTCGCTGAACGACTAATCCGTTCGGGATATAATCATCCTATCCAGCCTTTCTTTCCTTCGGGAAGGAAAGGCTTTTTTCGTACCTTTGTTTACCCGAATCAAGCCGGACGATTTATGGCCGAAAATTTGAATATACCCGCAACGGAAGACCGCCGGGAACGGTACACTGCCCTGCTGCCCCAGATCGAATCGCTGGTGGCGGGGGAAAGCGACCAGGTCGCCAATATGGCAAACGTCGCTGCTGCGTTAAAAGAGGCCTTCGGCTTCTTCTGGATCGGATTTTACCGTGTCGCGGGCCGGGAGTTGGTGTTGGGCCCTTTCCAGGGTACGCTGGCCTGCACGCGGATCGGATTCGGTAAGGGGGTTTGCGGCACCGCGTGGAAAGAGGGAAAAAGCCAACTGGTACCCGATGTGGACCTGTTTCCCGGACACATCGCTTGCAGTTCGGCTTCGAAGTCCGAAGTGGTTATCCCGATTTTCGATGGCGAGGGGAATGTAAGGGGCGTACTGGACATAGACAGCGACAAACCGGACGACTTTACGGCGGTGGATGTGGAATGTCTGGAAAGACTGATCCGGGCGATCGACCACAGAATATTGTGAAATGAAACTAATTATTCCGATATTAACCATACTCTTAATCGGTTGCGGCCAGACGCCTAAACCGAAAGATAAGACCATATATGTTTCCATTGCCCCGCTGAAATATGTGGCGGAGCAGATAGCCGACACGGGGACGCATATAGAGGTGCTTGTGCCGGAGACGACATCCCCGGAGAGCTATGCGCCGACCGTCCAGCAGATCAAGGCTCTGTCGGATGCGCAAATTTATATATCGACCGGACTGATCGATTTCGAACAGGCCCTCGAAAAGAAAATCGAAAGTATCGCACCGGACATACACATGCTGAACCTGTCTGAAAATGTCGACGTACTGAAGGGTGAATGCAACCACGGAATTGTCGGGCACGACCACGGCATCGACCCGCATATCTGGCTGTCACCCAAGATCGTCAGCGAAATGGGGTATCGGATCGCAGGACTGTTGGGGGAATTAAAGCCCGATTCTGCGCAAATATACAACGGCCGCGCGGATCGGTTTGCCCGGCGGGTCGATTCGCTGGACCGATATATCCGGCAGGCCGTCGGAGGCGCGAAACGCAACGGCTTCGCCATCGGCCACACCTCGCTTACCTACTTCGCGGACGACTACGGATTGGATCAGATCGCCATCGAAGCCGACGGCAAGGAACCCAGCGTGAAAGTAATGAAACAGTTGGTGGACTCCCTGCAAAGGAGGGGCGTGAAAGCCGTCCTGTTCCAGCGGCAGACCAGCGATGCGGCGGCCCGGACAATCGCCCGCGAGCTGCCGGGAGGAAGGGCCATGGAGTTCGATCCGCTGGCACCCGACTGGATGGGCAATATGTACCGGCTGGCCGACAGCCTGCATGTAATCCTGAACGACTGACCGATGGAACTGATCCGGATCAAAGACCTCGCCATAGGCTATGCAGGCGAACCGCCGATTGTCAGCGGGATAAACCTTACCATCGACGAACGGGATTATATCGGCGTTATCGGGCCGAACGGCGGCGGCAAGACCACGTTCATCCGAACCCTGACAGGCGCCTTGCCGCCGCTGGCGGGGAGTGTCGAATATGCGAAAGGGCTGCGGACGGGCTACCTGCCCCAGATCAAAAGTATCGACAAATCGTTCCCTATCTCGGTGACGGACGTGGTTCTGTCTGGACTGGCAGACCGCAAGGGGGTCTTCGGAAGGTACGGCAAAAAGGACAAGGCCCGCGCCATAGGGTTGCTGCATGACATAGGGATCGGGAAACTGGCCGACCGGACGATCGGGGGCCTTTCGGGCGGCGAATTGCAGCGGGTGCTGCTCTGCCGGGCGTTGATCTCCGACCCGCAACTGCTGATACTGGACGAGCCGACCACGTTCGTGGACAACAAGTTCGAAAAGGAGTTGTATGAACTGCTGGCCGAACTGAACCGGCGCATGGCGATCGTAATGGTTTCGCACGACCTGGGCACCATCAGCCGACATGTCAAAAGCATCGTCTGCATCAACCGCTGCTTCCACTACCATCCCTCGAACGTGATCACCCCGGAGCAATTGCAGGAATACGACTGCCCGATACAGTTGATCTCGCACGGCCCCATACCGCACACCGTACTTTCGCAGCACCGCGGCTGCACCTGCTGTTCGCACGACCAAAAGCAGCCTGAAAAATGATCGAGTTTATCCAGGAGATATTCAGCTACCGTTTCTTAGGGAACGCCGCCCTCGCAGCGGTACTGTCGGGGATCGCCTGCGGCATCGTCGGCACCTATATCGTTTCGCGGCGGCTGGTCTTTATGAGCGGCGGCATTACGCACGCTTCGTTCGGGGGCATCGGGATCGCTTACTACTTGGGAGCCAATCCATTGATCGGGGCGCTTATCTTCGCGGTCTGCTCGGCGGTGGGAATCGAGGCGTTCAGCCGCAAAGGCCGGATCAGCGAAGATGCCGCAACGGGCGTCCTTTGGTCGCTGGGCATGTCGGTCGGCATTATTTTCGTCTTCCTGACGCCGGGATACGCGCCGAACCTGATGAGCTTCCTGTTCGGGAATATACTGCTGGTGGACAGCGCAAACCTGATCTGGCTATGCGTGCTCGACGCCGTCCTGATCCTGCTTTTCAGCCTCTGCTACCGGGCTATCATTTACACGGCTTTCGACCGGGAATTCGCGGCTTCCCAGAAACTGCCCGTCGGGATTATCAGCCACCTGATGATGATCCTGATCGCGGTAACGATCGTGCTGAATATCAAAACTATGGGAATAGTCCTGCTGATGTCGCTGCTGACCATGCCGGTCGTGATCGCGGGGACGCTGACCCGCAATTATAAGCGGATAACGGTCTGGTCGTGCGTCGGGGGAGCCTCGGCTACGCTGATCGGACTGTACGTCAGCTATGAAAGCAACATTCCGTCCGGAGCGGCGGCGATCGCCGCGCTGGCGGTTGCGTACGGCGCGATAAAGATAAGCCTTTGGCTGGCCCGGAAAAGAAAAAGAGCCGGAGCTATTTCACGCGGATGATCGTCAATCCGTCCCGCAGCGGTACGATCACCTGCTCCACCCGCCCGTCATCCCGCACCATCCGGTTGAATTCCAGCACTCCCTGCGTCTGCCGGTCATTGTGCGCCACCTCCGTCTGTGCCACCTTCCCGCTCCAGAGCACATTATCGGCCAGTATAACACTCCCGGAGTGTACCAGACCTCCGTCCAGCAGCATCCGGAAATAGGCCGGGTACTCCCGCTTGTCCGCGTCGATAAAGACCATGTCGAACACCAATCCCAATTCCGGTGCCACCTCCAAAGCCGGCCCGATATGCTGGACGATCCGCTGCCGCATTCCCGCCTTTTCGATATATTCGGCCGCAAAATCGTACAGCTCGTCGTTCAGCTCGACCGTGTGCAGCCGCGCCTGAGGGCGTTGCAATCCACGCGCCATGGCAATGGCCGAATACCCGGTAAACGTGCCCAATTCGAGCACATATTCCGGATCGACCATCGCCGTGAACATCTCCAGCATACGCCCCTGCAAGTGTCCGGAGAGCATTCTCGGCTGCACGACCCGCAGGTGCGTCTGCCGGTCAAGCTCTGCAAGTACCGGATCTTCCGGCGATATATGGTCGAGGATGTAACGCTCCAGGTCAGTGGTCATAACTATTGGTATATCAAGGTGTATTGATTTTCTTCTGAGAAAATCTCCATAGCCGCCGCCTGTAACTCCTCGCTCGTGATCGCCCCGATTCTCGCCGCGATCTCGGCGGTGCTGTCGAATGCGTTATAGACCAGCACGCTCTTGGCAATCCCCAGCATCAGGTTCTCCGTATTCTCGGACGAAATGGCCAGCTGCCCGATAAATTGCTTTTTCGACCGAGCCAACTGCACCGGGGTCAGTTTCGTTTCCCGCAATTTCCGCAGTTCAGCCCGCACCAACTCTATCGACCGGGCGAGTTTATCCTTATCGCAACCCAGATAGACCGTATATACCCCGCTGTCGCTGTACGGCACATACCCGGCCTCCACATTGTAGGTCAGCGCATGTTTCTCGCGCAGCTGCATATTGAGCCTCGACACCGATGACGGCCCTCCCAGCACATTGATCAGGAATGCCAGCAACACCCTCTTCTCATCGTTCAGGTCATAACCGTAACCACCGATCAAACAATGCGTTTGATAAGTATTCTTATGCCTTGTTATCTCGAATTTAGGCTGCCGGGCCGGCGCTTTCCGCGCGAAAGTGCCGTCGCTATCCCGGAACGACAAATGTCCCAGGTATTTTTCGCATACCTCCCGAAAACGCTTATGTGACATTCGGGCCGAAGCGGAAAAAACAACCTGTCCGGGCCGGTAATTCCCCCGCACGTAATCCACCAGCTGTTCCCTCGTAGCCCGTTTCAAATTGCGCTTGCTGCCCAGAATATTCCGCCCCAGCGGCGACCCGACGAAAAGCAACTCTTCGAACTCATCGAAGATCAACTCCGCCGGCGAATCTTTGTAAGAATTGATCTCGTCGATAATCACCTCCCGCTCCTTGTCCAACTCTCTGGAATCGAAGCGTGAATTAAATGCCATATCGGATAACAGATCAACCCCTTTGGCAAATTCCGAACGGAGTAAAGTGGCATGGATGACCGTCTCTTCCTTCGTAGTGAAAGCGTTGAGCTCGCCGCCCGAATTTTCCAACAGGCTGTTCACCTGATACGCCGACCGGCGTCCCGTCCCTTTGAACATCAGATGTTCCACCAGATGGGCCACGCCGTGCTGCTCCGCCGCCTCGTCCCGCGTACCGGCGCCGATGGTCAGGGCGATATGGGCCACCGAATCGGCCCGGCCTCCCCGCGGCCGCCGATGCACGCACCGGATACCGTTGGAAAGGGTAAATGTTTCGAACTCTGCCTCTGTCATAAATCCTAACCGATAACCTCTTTCAGGTAATGAGCCGTATAGCTTCCCGTTTTGGCCGGAGCCGCCGCCAGCTGCCGGGGAGTACCCGTAAAGACCAGATTCCCGCCCTTTTGCCCCCCATCCGGCCCCAGGTCGATCACCCAGTCGGCGCATTTCACCACATCCATATTATGCTCTACCACCACAATAGAATGCCCTTTCTGAAGCAACGCTTCAAACGACCGCAATAACTTCTTGATATCGTGGAAATGAAGCCCGGTCGTAGGTTCGTCGAAGATAAACAGCAACGGCTGCGCGCTGTTCTCCTTGAGCAGGAACGATGCGAGCTTGACCCGCTGGCTTTCACCGCCCGAAAGCGTGGACGACGACTGGCCCAGCTTGACATATCCCAGCCCAACGTCCTGCAAAGGCTTGAGTTTCTCGATAATACGCAGGTTGATCTTATCCTGCCCGGCATATTGCCCGAAAAAGTCGATCGCCTCGTCGATGCTCATTTCCAGCACATCGTAGATCGATTTATCGTGATACTTCACCTGCAACACCTCGTCCCGGAACCGTTTCCCGTTGCAAGCCTCGCAAACCAACTCCACATCGGCCATAAACTGCATCTCGACCCTGATCACCCCCTCGCCTTTGCACTCCTCGCACCGCCCTCCGGCAATATTGAACGAAAAACTCGACGAATCGAACTTATACTGTTTCGCAAGTTGCTGTTCGGCAAACAGTTTACGAATTTCATCGTAAGCCTTGATATAAGTCACCGGATTCGACCGCAAAGAGCGCCCGATCGGATTCTGGTCGATCATTTCGACACCCTTGATCCGAGAAATATCCCCTTCCAAACCGTCGAAATCCCCAGGCCGGTCGCCCGTTTCGGTCAATTCCCGCCGCAACGCCGGGTAAAGGATATTCTTCACCAGCGAAGATTTCCCGCTTCCGCTCACGCCGGTGATGCAGGTCATCACCCCCAGCGGGATCTTCACGTCTATGTTCTTCAAATTATGCTCCCGCGCCCCCTTGATCTCGATATAACTCCCCGATTTGCGCACATGCGCCGGCATTTCGATCTCCTCGCGTCCGGTCATATACCGCACCGTCAGGCTTTCGTTGTCACTCTTTTTCGCAGCGCCTTCCATGGCGGCAAACGACCCCTGGAACACCACCTCGCCCCCCAGATATCCCGCTCTCGGCCCGATGTCGATCACTTCGTCCGCCGCCCGGATAATCTCGGCATCGTGTTCCACCACGATCACTGTATTGCCCAAATCGCGCAGCTGCCTGAGAACTCCGATCAATTTGTCCGTATCGCGCGGATGCAGGCCAATACTCGGCTCGTCCAGAATATAGAGCGACCCGACAAGGCTGCTCCCCAGCGAAGTGGCCAGATTGATCCGCTGGCTCTCGCCACCCGACAGCGTGGACGACAGGCGATCCAGATTCAGGTATGACAGCCCCACATCCTCCAAGTACTGCAAACGGTTCCTGATCTCCGTCAGGGCCCGCTCCCCCACCGACGCATCATGGGCGTCCAACTCCAGACGGTCGAAAAAGTCCTTTAGCTCGCTCACCGGCATCCGCACCAGATCCGTGATCGCCTTGCCGCCGACCTTCACATAAGTCGCCTCCTTGCGCAGGCGCGCCCCGCCGCAATCCGGACAGGTCGTTTTCCCCGTGTAGCGCGATAGCATCACCCGGTACTGAATTTTGTACCGCTCTTTCTCCAGGAATTCGAAGAACTCGTCCAAACCGTGAAAATAGCGGTTCCCACGCCACAACAAATGACGCTGTTCCTCAGTCAGCTCATGGAAAGGCTTGTGTATCGGAAAGTTGAATTTGGAGGCGTTCATCACCAGCTGCTCCTTCCACCACTTCATCGTCTCCCCGCGCCAGCAAACGACCGCGTCGTCGTAGATCGTCTTCGACTTGTCCGGAATCACCAGATCCTCGTCGATCCCCACCACGCGCCCGTATCCCTCGCACCGGGGACAAGCCCCCAACGGATTGTTGAAGCTGAACATATGCTCGAAAGGGCGTTGAAAGGTAATCCCATCCGCCTCGAACCGATTCGAGAATCGCTCTATATGAATATCTTTACCCTCGTGATTTTCAGCCGGAAGCATGATTACAGAACAACGGCCATCACCCAGATCGAACGCCGTCTGCACCGAATCGAACAAGCGGCTTTTCCACTCCGTATCTTCCGCAGCACGCTCCGGGACGGAAAAACGGTCGACCAATACCGACAACTCTTCCGCCTGAAATTTGTCGATCTCCGGCAGGATATCCTGCATGTACTTCATCTCGCCCGACGGCAACACCAAACGCTCGAAACCATCCTTCATCAGCAAAGTCAGCTTCTCGATCACCCCCTGGTTTTCATGCAGGGCAACCGGCGCTGCCACCATCGCCCTGCTTCCCGCCTCCATCGCCGCCACGTAATCGATCACGTCCTGCACCGTATGTGCTTTCACCTCCCTGCCGCTCACGGGGGAAAAGGTCTTACCGATCCGCGCATACAACAAGCGCAGATAATCGTATATCTCCGTAGTGGTTCCCACCGTCGAACGCGGGTTCCGCGTATTGACCTTCTGTTCCACGGCGATAGCCGGAGCGATCCCGGTGATGAAATCCACGTCCGGCTTCTCGATCTTCCCCAAAAACTGCCGGGCGTATGCCGACAGGCTCTCCACATACCGCCGCTGCCCCTCCGCAAATATCGTATCGAACGCCAAAGTGGACTTCCCCGAACCCGACAAACCGGTGACCACCACCAACTTATTATGCGGGATTTTAACCTCTATATTTTTAAGATTGTGGACTTTGGCGCCCTTGACATGAATATATTGTTCCATCCATTAATTCGATTAACTACATATCAACGCAAAAACCGGGCCCTATCGTATGACCTCGATCTGCTCCTGCGTGGTGATCTTTTCGCAATATTTGCACCGCAGCGCCAGCTCGCCGCCCCTTGTAAAGACATCGAACCGGGTCTTGATATGCGGCTCGTGGTTGGTCACGCACATCGGGTTACCGCATTTGACAAAGCCTTCGACATAGGTCGGCACCTCGATCTGCCGTTTCTCGGCCACCTCGTAATCCCGGATAATGCTCAGGCGCGCCGTAGGGGCCACCAGCGAGATATAGCTGATCTCTTCGTCCGCACAGTATTTGTCCGCGATCTTGATGATCGCTTTGGTTCCTATCCGTTTGCTTTTCAGATTAGTACCGAACGTCACCTGATGCTTCGTACTGTCCAGGTTCAGCAACTTGATGACCTTGAACAGACTGGTCGGCGGAATATGGTCGATCACCGTTCCGTTCTCGATGGCGCTGACTTCCAGAATTCCCTTTTTATGATTATCCTGCTGTTGAGACATGGCATTAAACTACTTTAGGTAAATCTTTCAATTATTTGACACCGAACAGGTAGGCCATTATCGCCATACGCGTATAAACCCCGTTCTCCGTCTGGTGAAAATAGTAGGCTTTCGGGTTCGAGTCCACGTCCGTGGCGATTTCATTGACCCTCGGCAGCGGATGCAGGATCTTCATGTTCGGTTTGGTCTTCGCCAGCATATTATTATGCAGGATATAAGCGTTCTTCACCCGCTCGTACTCCATGATGTCCGAGAAGCGCTCCCGCTGCACCCGCGTCATGTAGATGATGTCGGCCATCTCCATCCGCTCCATGATGTCGGAGGTTTCGTAATACGAAATGCCGCGCTCGTAAAGCTGCATTTTGTACTCCGTGGGCATCTGCAACTCCGGCGGCGACACGAACGTAAACTCCGCCTTGAAATGCGACAGCGCCTCCAGCAGCGAATGCACCGTCCGCCCGTATTTCAGGTCACCCACCATCATGATATTGATATTGTCCAGCCGCCCCTGCGTCTTAAGGATCGAATAGAGGTCGAGCAGCGTCTGGCTCGGGTGTTGGTTGGCCCCGTCGCCCGCGTTGACCACCGGCACTTTCGACACCTCGCTGGCATAGCGCGCCGCCCCCTCGATCGGGTGCCGCATCACGATCATATCGCAGTAGTTCGAGATCACCGTTATCGTATCGTGCAGGGTCTCCCCCTTG
The DNA here is from genome assembly GCA_947627885.1 of uncultured Rikenella sp. GTDB lineage: Bacteria > Bacteroidota > Bacteroidia > Bacteroidales > Rikenellaceae > Rikenella. Next base: position 2,924 of record CANQXP010000053.1, on the reverse strand, counting down.
GAAACGCTCGTATTGTTCACCTCCGAGAAACCGATCACCCTCGCTCCCAGCCGGTTGATCGCGCTCTCGAAGCTGAGCCGCGTGCGGGTGGAAGGTTCGAAGAAGAGCGACGCCACCACTTTGCCGTAAAGCAGCCGCTGGTCCGGATTGGCTTCGAAATCGGCGGCCAGCTCCATGATCCGGAGAATATCCTCTTTCGTGAAGTCATGAATCGATACCAAACTTTGTTTTTCTTTCATAATACGCGCTATGATAATGACACATTTACCCCTTCTATATCCCCCATCCGCTGCACCAGCGTCTCCGCATCCCGCAGCCGTACCGACAGGCGCAACCGGCAGGCCATGTCGAAATCCTGCCCCAGCACCTTCGGCTCCATCTCCTTCACGACCTTCATTACCTGGTTCATCACCAGGTACGGAAAATCGACCGTCATTTCCCGGTTCTCCGTCCGCTCCGCCACCTCCGCCGCATCCAATGCGTCCGCCGTGGCAGCTTTGTAAGCCGCGATCAGCCCCGGCACCCCCAACTTGATCCCCCCGAAATAGCGCACGACAACCACCAGCAGATTCGTCAGCCCCCGCGACAACAACTGCCCCAATATCGGCCTCCCCGCCGACCCCGCCGGCTCCCCGTCGTCATTGGCGCGGAACCGCTCCCCGCCCTCCGACGCATCGATCCCCAGCCGCCACGCATAGCAGTGGTGCCGGGCATCGTAATACTTCGCTTTGAGCGCCTCCACGATCGGTTTGACATCGGTTTCGGAATAAATCGGATAAGCAAAGGCCAGAAAACGGCTGCCTTTGTCTTTATAAAGCCCCTCGGCCGGGGCCGCGATGGTGAGATAGGTATCGCTAATCACGCTCCGAATCGGATAATCTGAACAAAAATAGCCATTCGGCGGCGGATAACCAAAGGCTGCGAAAGAATAATTTTCCGGCGCGCCGAATTTGTTTTTCCGGAATTAATGTTTATCTTTGTTCCGGTTAGAATGAAATGGATTCCCGATGCCCTCTGGGCTTCGGGGGTCTGTCTTTTTATTGCATAGAAAAAAGAAGTGTTATGGCAAAAATGAACTACATAACGGAAGCGGGATTGCGGAAGTTACGCAGCGAATTGGACGCACTGAAGGCCGAACGGCCGGTGATCTCGGCACAGATCGCCGAAGCGCGCGACAAGGGCGACTTGTCGGAAAATGCAGAGTACGATGCCGCCAAGGAGGCGCAGGGCATGCTGGAGATGCGTATCGCCAAACTGGAGGCTACGATCGCCGGGGCCCGCATTATCGACGAATCGAAACTGAACACGGACAGCATCCAGATGCTCAACCGGGTGACCATCAAGAATATGAACCTGGGCAAGACGGTGGAATACACCATCGTGTCGGAGAACGAAGCGAACCTGAAAGAGGGCAAGCTGTCGGTCGGGACGCCTATTGCGCAGGCGCTGCTGGGCAAGAAACGGGGTGATATTGTCGAGGTGCAGGTGCCGTCGGGGATCCTGAAACTGGAGGTTCTGGATATCTCCATCTGATTATTTGCATTTTCGCAATAAAAAGGGCGGCTCCAGAAAATTCTGAAGCCGCCCTTTCATTTTTACTCGCTACCACCCAGATGCACGGCCAGCCACACGCAGTCGAACGACGTTCGCAAGACCCGGTGCCGCTTATGCGCCTCGATCAACAGGTAGTCCCCCTGCTCCAACTCCGTCACGGTACCGTCCTCCCACTCCAGCGCAGCCTCGCCGCGGGCCACGATCACCCACTCGTCCCATGCCTGATCGTACCACTCCCCGTTCTCCTGCCCGAACGACATGATCCGTTCGATCCGTACCGCCCGCCCCGGCGGCAAGGAAGCGGAAAGGAGCGTTTCAAACGCCTCCCTGCTCCGCTCCTGCGTCGATGCCGGGGGCACGATGCCCCGCTTGTCGAAAATGTTACCCATAGAGAACCGTTACATCCGTTCGTGCAAAATCTCCGCAACGCGCTCCGGCGTCACCTTGCCGGTCTCGCCAAGGTTCCAGCCGCGCTTGCGGAAACGCTCCACAATAAATTCGATCGTATCCTCGCCGATCCCGTGCTCCGAGAGGCGGGTCTTCATCCCCAGGCTCCGGAAAAACTCGTCGGTCTTCTGGATCGCCGCCTTCACTTTCTGCTCCGGCGAGCCGGTGGCGCCCCATACCCGCTCGGCATACTGCACGAGTTTGTCGAACTTCTCATGGCGCATCACCTTCATCATCCCCGGATAGACGATCGCCAGCGTAACCCCGTGGTCCAGGTTATGCAACGCGGTCAGCTCGTGGCCGATCATGTGGGTGGCCCAGTCCTGCGGCACACCCATCGCGATAAACCCGTTCAGTGCCATGGTCGCCGTCAGCATAAAATTGGCCACTTCGTCATACCGGTCATGCCGTTCGACCAGCTTCGGCCCCAACTCGATCAGGGTCTGCAACAGCCCTTCGGCCCAGCGGTCCATCACCATCGACTGCGTGTTGAAGGTGAGATACTGCTCCAACGTGTGCGCGAAAGAGTCCACGATGCCGTTCACGATCTGTCGGTCGGGCAGCGAATAGCATACCTCCGGATCGAGCACCGAGAACTGCGGATAGCCTTTCGGATTATGGAATGCCAGCTTTTCGTTGAACTCTTTGCGGGAGACCACAGCGCCGTTGTTCATCTCCGATCCGGTGGCCGGCAGCGTCAGCACGGTAGCCAGCGGCACGGCATCGACCGCTTTGGACGGATCGACCATGAAATCCCACGGATCGCCGCCGTATTTCAAAGCGGTAGCAATGAACTTGGTTCCGTCGATCACCGATCCGCCGCCCACGGCCAGCAGGTAATCCACTCCCTGCGTGCGGCCGATCTCGATGGCCTTCATCAGGGTCGTGTACTGCGGATTGGGCTCTATCCCCCCGAATTCGAT
>CANQXP010000052.1 GCA_947627885.1 uncultured Rikenella sp. | reverse complement strand
CTCCCGGATTTCCTGGAGCGTGTGCGGGCGCTGGGCTTACGGGTCAAGCTGGACACCAACGGGACGCATCCGGAAGTTTTATCTGAACTGTTTCGGAAAAATTTGGTTAATTTTGTCGCGCTGGATGTGAAGCATTTCGTCACGCGGGAGGATTACTCTTCTGTGACACCGACTGTCACGGCGGCCGAAACGGAGGCGATACTCGGCACGCTGGCGCTATTGCGGGGGCACGGGGAGGTGGAGCGCGAGCTGCGCACGACGCTGATCCCGGGGCTGCATACGCCGGAGGTGGCGCGGCGGCTGTCGGAAATGTTCGCTCCGGATAAAATCCGGTTCCAGGTGTTCCGTGACGGTAACCTGGTCCGTAACTACTTTTAACCGTTCGTTTTATCATTACCCCAGGAGGGCACTGTTCTCTTTGTGAACAAAGAGAACCAGAAAAACTTTTTGAGATGCTTGCGCATCTCCGGGGCCTGCCGGGTACCCTATTTTGGCGCGGCGCGAGTGGGGCCAAGCCTTTCAGGCGGCCCCGCTCCGCCCGCCAAAGCTGAGGATTGCGGAGCCTAAAGAGTAGCGCAGCTATCTGAAAGTTTCTTTGGTTCTTTCTTTTCAAAGAAAGAACAGTTCCATGCGGGTAGTAACTAAACGAACGGATAAATAGTAACGAATGACGTCAACGAGACCTCACATACATGAAGTGTCCGACCTGCTGCTCGACTTTGCAGTGAGTTTGATGGGAGCCGGCACCCACACCTCGCGCGTGGCGCGTAACGTGTCCCGTATCGCCTCGTCGTTCGGATACGGCATCGACATCATCATCTTCCAGAAGACCGTGATGATGACCGTCACGCACCTCGAAGACAACAACGTGCGGCACACCTCCGTCAAGAAAATCAAGCCCACCGCATTGAACTTCAGTACCATATCCGAACTCAGCCGCCTCAGTTGGGAAGTATACGACGGACACCTGTCCATTCCTGAGATCCGCAGCCGATATAACCGCATCGTCAAAACCCCGCGCATGTCACGATGGGCGGTGCTTGGGCTGGTGGCCTGCGCCAACGCCGCCTTTTGCCGCCTGTTTACCGGCGACCTCGTCGCCATGGGGATCGTCTTCATGGCCACGCTCATTGCGTTCTATGTGCGGCAGGAGATGATGAACCGGCACGCTAACCACCTGGTCATGTTCGTCGTCTGCTCGTTCATCGCCTCGATGATCGCCGGGCTGACAGCCTTTACGTGGAACATCGGCACGGCGACCCCTCAGATCGCGCTCGGTACCAGCGTGCTGTTCCTGATCCCCGGCGTGCCCTTGATCAACGCCATCATCGACCTGCTCGAAGGCTTCGTGCTGGCCGGCACCTCGCGGATGATCAACGCCTGCATGCTGATCGTCGCCATCGCCATGGGCCTCTCCCTCTCCCTGCTCGTCCTTGGGATCGACAAACTTTGACGCCATGATGACAACCGACCTACTTATCGCAGTGATCCTGGACGGCATTTTCGCCGCCGTGGCCGCCATCGGGTTTGCCGTGATCTCCAACCCGCCCCGCAAAGCCATTCCGGTCTGTGCGATCCTGGCCGCCGTTGGGCACGGGCTCCGCTATTTCCTGATCAACCACCTGGGGCTGGACATCAGCACAGCCTCGCTGTTCGCCGCTTTCAGCATCGGCCTGCTGAGCCTCTGGTTCGCCGACCGGATACACTGCCCCGCCGAGGTGTTCGCTTTTCCGTCGCTGCTGCCGATGATTCCCGGTATGTTCGCCTACAAAACCATACTCGGGCTGATGAAATTCCTGACCGACACCACCGGCGCCGGCCAAACCCCGGAAGCGATCGCAGGCATCCTGCGCAACGGGCTCACCACCCTCTTTGTACTCTTCGCGCTGGTGCTCGGCGTAGCGCTGCCGATACTCCTTTTTCATAAACGATCCTACATGATGACCCGCCTGTTCCGGCCCGAACGCAGGAACAGGGCGCGGGCCGCACAATAGCATTAGAAACGAAAACCGATAACAAATGGGAAAAGCATACGAGAAATTCCTGGCACGCCAGGAGGCGCTGGAAAACCAGTACGATGCGAAATATTACGAAAAGCAGCACAACCGCGGCAAGCTCACGGCCCGCGAGCGTATCGAGCTGCTCTTCGACGAAGGCACCTTCGAGGAGGTGGACGCTTACGCCACGCCAGCTGCGGCGGGCGGGTTCGGCAAATCGACCACCGCGCTCGGCGACGGGGTCATTACCGGCTACGGGACTATCGGGGGGAAGCAGGTCTATGCTTTCTCGCAGGATTTCAATGTACTGGGCGGATCGCTCGGCTCGGTGCACGCCGCCAAGATCGTCAAGATCCAGAGCATGGCCCTGAAGACCGGTTCGCCGGTGATCGGGCTGATCGACTCCGGTGGCGCCAGGATACAGGAGGGGATTACCAGCCTCAATGGATATGCCAATATCTTCCGTCAAAACGTGCTCTCGTCGGGCGTCATTCCGCAGATCTCGGCCATTATGGGGCCGGCGGCGGGGGGAGCGGTCTATTCGCCGGCCCTGACCGACTTTATCTTTATGACCGAATCCACGAGCTATATGTTCGTGACCGGGCCGGACGTGGTGCGGCAGGTGCTCAACGAGGAGGTGACGCCGGAGGAGCTGGGCGGAGCTTCGGTACACTCGACTAAAACCGGGGTGGCGGATTTCGTCTTCAGCGATGACGAGAACACGATCAAGGGGATCAAGATGCTGCTCTCGTTCCTGCCGGCCAACAACATCGAGAACCCGCCGTTCGTGGGTACCGACGATCCGGCAGACCGGGCGGAGGAGGCGTTGCTGGACGTGGTGCCGGACGATCCGGACAAGCCGTACGACGTGCTGGAGGTGATCCGGCTCATTACCGACCACGGCAAGTTCTTCGAGGTGGGGACGAATCATGCCAAGAATATCGTGACGGGGCTGACCCGTATCGGAGGCTATGTGGTGGGGATCATCGCCAACCAGCCGAAGGTGATGGCGGGAACGCTGGATATCGACGCTTCGGTGAAGGCGGCCCGGTTCATCAATTTCTGCGACAGTTTCAACATTCCGATCGTGACGTTCGAAGACGTGCCGGGCTTCCTGCCGGGGACAGACCAGGAGCATTCGGGGATCATCCGCCACGGGGCGAAGCTGCTGTACTCTTACACGCGTGCGACGGTGCCGAAGATTACCGTTATTTTGCGGAAGTCGTACGGGGGTGCCTATATCGTGATGAACAGCAAGGGGATCGGCGGGGACTTCTGCTATGCGTGGCCGACGGCGGAGATCGCGGTGATGGGGCCGGACGGCGCCACGGCGATCCTCTACCGCAAGGAGTTGGCGGAGGCGGAGGACCCGGCATCGCTGAAGAAGGAGTTGTCGGCGAAGTACCGCGAGGAGATCGCTAACCCGTATGTGGCGGACGAGAAGGGCTTTATCGACGAGGTGATCGACCCGCGTTTTACGCGTTCGAAGATCATCGGGGCGCTCAAAACGCTGGAGAAGAAGTCGGTCAGCATGCCGCGCCGCAAACATGGCAACACGCCGCTTTAATCGTACATTCGTTTTTAACCGCTCTTTTATTTTGCAGGGTGCCGGAAAGGACGTTCTTTCTTTAAAAGGAAAGGCCTGTCGAGCCGGACGACCGGGAGGGTTGCTTTAAACCGCTCGCGGTTTATTGCGGGCCTCCCGTGGGGAGGCGTCCGGCCCGCGCGGCTCGCTATGCTCGCCGCCAAAATAAAAGCGGCAGTTCTCTGCGGGTACTTACAAATAAAAGAGCAATAAAATAGAGAAGCATATGATAAAATCGATACTGATAGCCAACCGCGGCGAGATCGCCATACGCATCTGCCGCACCGCCAAGCGGATGGGGATCAAGACCTATGTGATCCGCACCGCCAAAGAGCCGAATGCCGTTTACCTCGACTTTGCCGACAAAGTGATCGACTTTCCGGAGACGGACGGCACCGTGCCCGAATTCCTCGACATCGACAACCTCGTGAAACTGGCCGTGGACAACAAAGTGCAGGCCATGCACCCTGGATACGGCTACCTGTCCGAGAACGCCGACTTCGCGCAAAAGTGCACCGATGCCGGTATCAAATTCGTGGGGCCGCCCGCCAAGCTCATCAAGGACATGGGCGACAAGATCATCGCCAAGGAGATCGCCGCTAAAAACGGAGTACCCATGCTGCAAGGCAGCGAGGGGAGCGTCAAGGATGTGAAGGAAGGGGTGAAGATCGCCAAGAAGATCGGCTACCCGGTCATCATCAAGGCCGCATCGGGCGGCGGCGGACGCGGGATGCGCATCGTCCACAAGCAGAGCGAGATGGAACAGATGTTCCATGCCGCTTCGTCCGAGGCCCAGAGCGCTTTCGGCGACCCGTCGGTTTTTATCGAGAAATACCTCGAAAACCCCAAGCATATCGAATTCCAGGTGGTGGCCGATGCACACGGGAACGTGGTGCACTTGGGCGAGCGCGAGTGTTCCGTGCAGCGCAAACACCAGAAATTGCTGGAAGAGGCGCCTTCGTCGGCGCTGGACGCCACCTTGCGCAACAAGATGGCCCGCGTGGCGGTGAAGTTGGCTAAGGGGGCAGGATATGAGAGCTTGGGGACTGTGGAGTTTTTGCTCGACAAGAACAAGAACTTCTACTTCATGGAGATGAACACCCGCATCCAGGTGGAGCATCCGATTACAGAGGCGATTACAGGACTGGACCTGGTGGAATTGCAGCTGCGGATCGCTTCGGGCGAGAAGCTGCCGATCAAGCAGAGCGACGTGAAGCTGAACGGCTGGGCCATCGAATGCCGCGTGAATGCGGAGGACGTGCAGGCTAACTTTACGCCGTCGATGGGGGTCATCAAGCAGCTGCGGCTGCCGCAGGGCGACAATATCCGGATCGACACGGGCATCGTGCCGGGCTCGGAGATCACGCCGTGGTTCGACTCGATGATCGCCAAGCTGATCGTCCACGGCAAGGATCGCAAGCAGGCTATCGAGCGCACGCTGTCGGCCCTGGAGCGTTTCTATATCAAGGGGGTGAAGACCACCATCCCGTTCTGCAAAGCGGTGTTGCACAACGCTTCGTTTTGCAGCGGCGATTTCGACACGTCGTTCATCGAGACGAAACTGGAGTCGCTGGTTTATCGCGAACCGGACGAGGAGCTGATGGCGGCCTTGCTGGCCCTGTACCAGTACACGCATGAGACGGTACCGGAGGTGGGGCCTGAAACGGGGATCGACCCGTGGGTGCTGAACCGGCGTATCCGCAACCTTTAATCCTTGACTTTCACGACTATGACGACAAAGAAACCGAGCAATACGAACAAACTGATCGCCCTGAATTCCGACACCAACGCGGAGTACGAGTTTTCGGTCAGGAACAATTACGAGTACCGCTACAATCGTTGTCCGATCCGCATCGACCTGGTGCAGGAGGCGGACGGGGTGAATGTGCTGTCGTGCAACGGCATGCGTTATCCGTACGAGATCACGCAGCAGAGTGCGAACACGTACAGCATCACGCTGAACGGGGTGAGTTATAATTTCTCGATCGAGACGCCGTTCTCGCTGAGCCGCAAGCGGATGCTGGCGGCGAAAGCGGGCATCTCGAAGAAGGAGGTCATTAAAGCTCCGATGCCGGGCAAGATCCTGGATGTCTTCGTGGCGGAAGGCCAAACGGTCGGCAACGGGGAGTCGCTGCTGGTGCTGGAGGCGATGAAGATGCAGAATACGATCGCTACGCATATGAAGGGGACGGTGACCAAGGTAACGGTCGTTCCGGGCAAAACGGTGGGCAAGGACGATGTGCTGATCGAAATCAAAGCCGAACAGTAGTTTATTTAATAACCGTTCGTTTTGTTACTACCCCTTGGAGGGTACTGTTCTCTTTGTGAACAAAGAGAACCAGAAAAACTTTTTGAGATGCTTGCGCATCTCTTGGGCCTGCCGGGTACCGGTTTCTAAAGCCTTTCCTTTGGGCCGGGAGCAATAAGGCAACTGTAAAGCTTTGCAATACCTAAGTTGCCTTATTGCCCCGACCCAAAAGCGGATTTCAAAGACAGAGGATTGCGGAGCCTGAGGAGTAGCTTAGCTGACTCAAAAGTTCTTTGGGTCCCTTTCTTTCAAGAAAGGGACGGTTCCATGCGGGTAGGTACTAAAACGAACGATTAAAAAACAGCAGATATGGAAAAGAGATTCAAGCGGGAGACCCTGTGCGTGCAGGGCGGATGGCAGCCCAGGAAAGGCGAGCCCCGCGTGCTGCCCATTTACCAGAGCACCACATTCAAATACGAGACCAGCGAGCAGATGGCCCGTTTGTTCGACCTCGAAGAGGCAGGGTACTTCTACACCCGGCTCCAGAACCCCACCAACGACGCCGTGGCCGCCAAGATCGCCGCGTTGGAAGGCGGCGTTGCCGCCATGCTCACCTCGTCGGGGCAGGCCGCGTCGTTCTATGCCCTGTTCAATATCTGCTCCGCCGGAGACCACTTCGTCAGCGCGTCCGCCATTTACGGCGGGACCTTCAACCTCTTCGCCGTGACCATGAAAAAGATGGGCATCGACGTGACCTTCGTGGACGGCGACGCATCCGCCGAAGAGATCGCCAAGGCATTCCGGCCCAACACCAAGGCCCTCTTCGCCGAGACCATCTCCAATCCGGGACTGAACGTGCTCGACATCGAAAAATTCGCGCAGATCGCACATGAGCATGGGGTGCCGCTGATCGTGGACAACACTTTTCCGACGCCGATCAACTACCGCCCTTTCGAGTGGGGCGCAGATATCGTGATCCATTCCACCACCAAATACATGGACGGCCATGCCACGGCGGTGGGCGGGGCGATCGTAGACAGCGGGAACTTCGACTGGGATGCCTACGCGGACAAGTTTCCGGGCCTTACGGCTCCCGACGACTCGTACCACGGGCTGACCTACACCAAGGCTTTCGGCAAAGGGGCTTACATCACCAAGGCCACGGCCCAGCTGATGCGCGACCTGGGCTCGATCCAGTCGCCGCAGAACGCATTCCTGCTCAATATAGGGTTGGAGACGCTGCACCTGCGGGTGGCGCGGCACTGCGAGAACGCGTTGAAAGTGGCGCAATACCTCGCTTCGCGGAGCGATAAGGTGGCGTGGGTCAACTATCCGGGGCTCGAAGGGAACAAATATTACGAACTGGCGAAAAAATATATGCCCGGCGGTACCTGCGGCGTTATCACTTTCGGGCTCACGGGGGGCCGGGAGGAGTCCATTCGCTTTATGGACAGCCTGCAACTGGGAGCCATTGTGACCCATGTGGCCGATGCGCGCACCTCGGTGCTGCACCCGGCCAGCCACACCCACCGGCAGCTGACCGACGAGCAGCTCGTCGCCGCAGGCGTGGCGCCCGACCTGATCCGCTTCTCGGTCGGGATCGAGGACGCAGGCGATATTATCGCCGACATCGAGCAGGCTTTGGATAAAAGCGCCCGCTAAGACCGACCCATTACACGCAGGGGCGCCGGAAATTCCGGCGCCCCTATTTTATTCAGGAAAGTCCCGTCCCGGCGTGAAGGTCAGCGCTCTTCCTTTCGGCCGAACGTCTTGTTGAACCGCCAGTTGAGCCCCACCATCGTGTAGTATTCGAAATTGGATTTATAGAGCACCGGCAGGCTTTTTTCATAATCGGTGCGGCAGGAGACCGTGACCGAGAAGTTCTTGAACAGGGTCAGCGTGGCGTCGATCTCCGCAACCCAATGCGGATAGCGTTTGTTCAGTTCCGGGTAACGATCGGTAACGGCTACGGGGTAAGGGTCAAGCAGTCCCTGCTGGATATAGGTTCCCACGTTGATCTGTACCGGCTTCGATATCCGGAGCAGCAGGTCCATGAAGAGCATGGCTTTGATGTCGGTGAAGCGGTAATACTGTCCCCGGTGCAGTTTCAGGTTGCCGTTGATGAAGGCGATCTTCTCCTGTTTCTCCGGCGGCAGCTTGGCGACCTCCGCCGCATTGAACATATCCCAGTTCTCGAAGCTCACCAGCGGGCCGAGGCCGAAGCTGAAACCCAGCCATTTGTTTTGGTAATGCCACGGGCTGACCATTCCGCCCAGCTGCATGGCCCCCCGCAGCCCTCGGTCGCTGTTGGCGTTGAACAGCACTATCGGCATGAACTGCACCGTGTGCGCTTTGAGCTGTCCGGTCAGCGGGTCGGTTTTGTATTTGCCGATCGTCGGGTTGAACAGTAGCGTAGTTTTGCGAACAAAAGTGCCGTCGTCTTTCTGCTCCCAGAACTGCCGCCAGTAGAAGCTGTACTCGGTTCGCTCCTGGATGTAGCGGAGCTTGGTCGAGGCCAGCAGGGTGATGTCGGTCTGGGTCTTGTTTTCCTGGTTGCTGACGGTCATCTGCATGCCTACCAGCCCGGAGAGGAGCCGCGGAGCGGCGCTGTCGAATATGAAAGAGGTGACCTGCTTGACCTGCCCCCGTCCCGGAAGGGCGGTCAGGGCTGCGGCCAGAAGGAGAAGGATCGGGTATCGGGATTTCATAAGGGCCGTTTTCAAAAAGATGGAAAATTACCCCGCCGCCTTTGCAAAAGACGGCAGGTATTCCGGAAATGGAATGCCTGCCGTAAATAAAGGTAGAGCCGAGTGAAGGCCGCCCTATTTGATCCGCTCGTAGTATTCGCGGGTGCGGGTATCCACGCGGATCTTCTCGCCGGTGTTGATGAACAGCGGCACCTTGACGGTCGCGCCGGTCTCCACGGTAGCCGGTTTCAGTGCGTTCGACGAAGCGGTGTCGCCCTTGAGCCCCGGCTCGGTGTAGGTCACTTCCATCTCGACCAGCTGCGGCAGCTCGGCAGACAGCACAGTCTCTTTCTCGGTGTGGAACATCACCTCCACGATCTCGCCCTCTTTCATCAGGTCGGCGTTCTCGATCAGCCCCTTGTCGATCACGATCTGTTCGAAAGTCTCGGTGTGCATGAAGTTGGCTCCCATGTCGTCCTCGTAGAGGAACTGGTAGGGACGGCGCTCCACGCGTACCGGTTCGATCGGTGCTCCGGCGGTGAAGGTGTTGTCGATCGTGCGGCCGTTCTCCAGGTTCTTGAGCTTGGTGCGCACGAAAGCGGGGCCCTTGCCCGGTTTCACATGCTGGAAGTCGATGATCTGGCAGGTCTTGCCGTTGAACTCGATGCACATCCCGATTTTGATATCTGCGGTTGTTGCCATGTATGGTTTTGAGTTTTTGTGTGTAAACTATTGCGTTGAGAAGGACAAAGTTAGGAAAAAGCCGGGGTTTACGCAAACATGGGCCGCACCCACTCCACCACGACCGCCCAGCAGACGAAACGGGCCGTTTTGCCGATCAGCATGAAGAGGGCCACCTGCCAGACATTGACTTTGTAGAATCCCAGCGCGATGGCGAACAGGTCGCCCACGAATGGGAGCCACGAGAGGAAGGCCAGCCACGATCCGTAGCGGTCGATCCGGGCCTTTTGCCTTTCCAGCGTCTCCGGCTTCACTTTGAACCACTTCTCGATCCATTCCCATCGTCCGGCCCGGCCCATCCAGTAGGAGACCATCCCCCCGGCCCAGTTCCCCAACGAGGCCACCACCACGGTCCACACTACGTTGCCGCCCGCGGCCAGCATGCCGATCAGCAGGAAGTCGGAGCTGAACGGGACGATGGTCGCCGCCAGCAGCGAGCCGATGAACAGGCCGAGGTATCCCAGATTGAGCAGCCACTCCATGTCCCGCGGACGTTAAAGTTCGATGCTTTTGCACCGCAGGCCGGCCCGACGGATCGCCTCCAGCACGCGGGGCAGGGCGTAGTAAAGGTTCCGCGAGGCTTTGACCGAGTCGTGGAACACGACGATCGACCCTTCGTGCAGGTGTTTGGTGACGTTCCGCACGCAGGCTTCGGGCGAGACGACCTGCGAATAGTCGCGGCTCAGGATGTCCCACATGATGATATGGTACCGCTCCGAGATACGCCGGATCTGGCTGGGGGTGATGCGCCCGTAGGGCGGCCGGTACAGGTTGGTGCGGATCAGGCCGTTAGCCAGGTCTGCATCCTCCAGGTACCGCCCGGTCGGGGTGCCCCACCCTTTGATGTGGCTGTACGAATGGTTGCCCACGGCGTGCCCGCGGGCTTTGATTTTGCGGAAGATGTCGGGGCGCAGGTCTACGTTCTTGCCGAGGCAGAAAAAAGTGGCCTTGGCATCGTATTTGTCCAGTGTGTCGAGTACCCATTCGGTCACTTCGGGGGTGGGGCCGTCATCGAAGGTCAGGAAGATGGTTCCGGGCTCCCGGAGGTTCCAGTTCAACTCAGGAAAGAGGCGCTTGATGAATTTCGGCGGACGGAAATACATACCTGAAGAGGCCCGTTTTAGTGAAGAATTACCGCAAAGATAGATAAAAAAGAATTATCGCTACATTTGTGAAGCGCCCGTGTTCCCAGCGGGGAAGATGCCCGGCGCGAACCATCCACTCTAATACCGAATAAGACCATGAAAAAAATCACTTATGCCTTGCTTCCGGCCCTTGCGCTGACGTTCGCGGCCTGCCATACGGGCGACGTCAAGGTCTCTTCTACGGGCAAGCCGTACGAGCTTTTCGTCGTGACTCCCGCGGATCTCTGGCAGGGGCCGGCGGGGGATACGGCCAGGGCGATCTTCTCCGACGAGGTGGAGATGATCAACCAGCCGGAACCCCGGTTCACCGTTTACAGCGTGCCGCCGGCCAACTATAAGGCGACGGTCAGCAAGCACCGCAATATTCTGATCCTGCGCACCGGCGCCCGGTACGCGAAAGCGGACATGACGGCTTCGTACGATGTCAATTCGGCGCCGCAGCTGGAGGTGACGGTGACGGCGCCGACGGCGGACTCGCTGGCGGCTTTCCTGCACACTTACCGTTCGGAGCTGGTGAAGCTGTATGAGATCGCGGAGCGCGACCGTTTCGTGGCGCGGGCCGAAAGGTTCCGGGACACGAAGATCAGCGACCTGATCCGGGAGAAGTTCGGTTTCGACATGAGCATTCCGAAAGGGTACAAGGTGCGCATCGACACGACGAATTTCCTGTGGATCTCTTACGAGCTGCCTCTGGCGAGCGTGGGATTCACGATCTACACCTATCCGGCGGACTCCTCGGCGGCGCGCAACGATGCGGCGGGGAATATCATCGCGGCGCGCAATGCGGCGGTGATGCAGGTGCCGGGACCGTCCGACGGGAGCTATATGACCACGAGCAGTGCGGTGATGCCAGATCAGAAGACGCTGACGGTGAATGGCCGCCAGTGGAACCAGGTGCGGGGCTTCTGGGATGTGATGGGCGATTTCATGGGGGGGCCGTTCATCAACTATACGACCTACGACGCGGCGCGGCATCGCATGCTGGCGATCGACGGCTATGTCTTCTCTCCGTCGCCGAACAACAATGTCCCCATGAGGGACTATGTCCGGCAGGTCGAAGCAATCTTTATGACCGTCCGCGTACCTAAATAACCGATGGTTTAATGGGCATCGAGCCAGCTGGTTCCGGCATCGGCCTCGACCAGCAGTGGCACCGACAGCTCCGCCGCCCCGGCCATCGCTTCGGTCACCAATGCCGTCACTGCCGTCACCTCGCCCTGAGGCACCTCCAGCACCAGTTCGTCATGCACCTGCAAGACGATCCGCGCCCCGCTGTTCCGTTCGCGCAGCAGCCTGTCCACCTCGATCATCGCGATCTTCATAATGTCCGCCGCACTCCCCTGGATCGGGGCGTTGATGGCGTTCCGCTCCGCCAGCGAACGGGTCATCGAATTGTTGGAACGAATGTCGCGCAGGTACCTGCGCCGTCCGAAGATCGTCTCCACATAGCCCCGCTCCCGCGCCTCGGCCACCACACGCTCCATGTACTCCTTCACCCCCGGATAGTGGGTGAAATAGCCCTCGATCAGCTCCTTGGCCTCCGTCCGCGGAATGTGCAGCCGCGTGGCCAGCCCAAACGCCGAGATGCCGTAAATGATCCCGAAGTTGGCCGTTTTGGCCCGCCGGCGCTGCTCGCGCGTCACCTCCTCCGGCGACACCCCGAAAACTTTGGCCGCCGTGGCCGTGTGAACGTCCTCGCCGTCGAGGAACGCTTGCCGCAACGCCTCGTCGCCCGACAGGTGCGCCATGATCCGCAGCTCCACCTGCGAATAGTCCGCCGACACGATCACATGTTCGTAATCCGGCGCGGTGAACGCCTTACGGATCTCGCGCCCCACGGCATCGCGGATCGGGATATTCTGCAAATTAGGGTTCGTGGAACTGAGCCGCCCCGTCGCCGTCACCGCCTGGTTGAACGACGTATGTATCCGCCCCGTGTCCGGATTGATCAACTGGGGTAACGCTTCGATATAGGTCGAGAGCAGTTTTTTCAGCCCCCGGTACTCCAATATCTTTTCGATCACCGGATGGTTGTCCGACAGCGACTGAAGATACTCCTCGTCAGTGCGGTACTGTCCCGTTTTGGTCTTTTTCGGCTTGGGATCGATCTTCAGCACCTCGAACAGCACGTCGCCGAGCTGTTTGGCCGAATTGACGTTCAACTCCGGCGCACCGGCCATCTCCCGTATCTCCGCCTCTAAGCCGGCGGCCTCGACAGTCAGCGCGGCTCCCGATTCGCCGAGAATGTCCCGGTCGACGAACACGCCTGTAAACTCCATCCGTGCCAGCACGGGGATCAGAGGAGCCTCGATCCGGCAGTAAAGATCCGTCTGCTGCGTCTGTTCCAGCAGCGGCCACAGTTTCTCGTAAAGCTGCAACGTCACGTCCGCATCCTCGGCGGCATACTCAGCCACCAGCGCCGGATCGGCATCGGCCATCGACGTCTGCTTCACCCCCCTGCCGATCAGCGCCTCGATCGGCACCGGCTCATAGCCCAGAAAACTCTTGGCGAGGAAATCCATCCCGTGCCGGGCCTCCGGGTCGAGCAGGTAGTGGATGATCATCGTGTCGTAGAGCGTCCCCCGCACCTCGATCCCCGCCGCGTGCATCAGCACCAGCATGTCGAACTTGATATTCTGCCCGATCTTGCCGATCTTTTTGTTTTCGAATACAGGTTTCAAGGCAGCTAAAACTGCCGCCCGCCGTTCCGCATCGGAAGTGGGCACCCAGTACGCTTCGTGCGGCTTCACCGCGAATGAAAGCCCCACCAGCTCCGACCGGATCGGGTCGAGTCCCGAAGTCTCGGTGTCGAAGCAGAATTTTTCGGATTTCTCGAGCAACTCCACCAGCTCGGCCAACTGGGCATCGGTGGAAACGATGTGGTAATGATGCTCCGTCGTTGCGATCGTCGCATAACCTGCCTGCTCCGCCATCGCTTCCGCCGTGGCTAAAGCGAGGGTCGGCGGCACCACCAGATCCGCCTGAGGCAGCTCTTGCGGCTCGTCGAACAGCGACATCTGCCCCGCCAGTTGGGAATAGGGTTTCGGCTTACCCGGTTTTTGCGTGCTCAACGGGGGCACGGTGTCTGCCCTGAGCGCGCTGCTGTGGAACATCCGGCTGTCGATATCCCGCAATAAGAGATTGAAATTATGCTCGATATAGATGCTCCGCAGGGCGGCGTAGTCCGGCTCGTCGATCTGCAATGCCTGGGGATCGAATTCGATCGGAACGTCCAGTTTGATGGTCGCCAGCACTTTGGATAGCCTCAACTGCTCTTGGTTTTCGAGGATCGAGGCCCGGAGTTTCGGGGTCAGCGCATCGGCATTGGCGATGATATTCTCCACGTCGCCCCACTCGGCCACCAGCTTCCGGGCCCCCTTCTCGCCGATCCCCGGCACGCCGGGGATATTGTCCGACGCATCGCCCCACAAAGCCAGTATGTCGATGACCTGTTTCGGATCGGCGATGCCGTAGCACTCGCACACCTTGTCCAGCCCCACGATGTCGATCCCCTCGCCCCCCTTGGCGGGTTTGTACATGCTGACGTGCTCTTTGATAAGCTGCCCGTAGTCTTTGTCGGGGGTCACCATATAGACTTCGTACTCGTCGCAGCACGAGGCCTTGTAGGAGAGCGTCCCGATCACGTCGTCGGCCTCGTAGTCCGGCACCTCCAATACCGGTATCCGCATGGCTTCAAGTATGGCTTTGATATGCGGTACGGCGGCGATAATATCCTCCGGCGTGGCGTCGCGGTTGGCTTTGTAGAGTGGGTACAACTCACGCCGGAACGATCCTCCCGGCGGGTCGAAAGCCACCCCAAGATACTTGGGCTGCTCGCGGGCGATGATCTCGTTCAGGAATTTGGCGAACCCGAATATGGCCGAGGTGTTCAGCCCCTGCGCGTTGCGCATGGGCCGGTTGATAAAGGCGTAGTGGAACCGGAAGATCAGGGCGTAGGCGTCGATCAGGAATAGTTTTTCCATCGTAATGGTTGATAGGTTATAAAGGCTGGTTATCCTCGGCGCGCCAGGTGGCGTGCGATTTTTCGGTTTCGTAGAGCTTCAGTTCGGCCAGCCGCACGCCTTCGGGCAGCTCGCGGGCGATCTGGGCGGCGAAACGGGCGATCATCTGCTCGCAGGTGGGCTGGTAGTCCACCAAATAGACGCGTTCCCACTTCTCCCGCACCTGTTCGAGCAACTGCATATTCTCGGTAGTCTGCCGCAATACGAGGGCGTGGTCGTACAGGTCTACGATCAGTCCGTTCACGATCCGCTTGAGGTCGCCGAAGTCCATCACCATGCCGTATTTCGGACTGGCGGGGTCAGCGCAGGGAGTGCCGGCCACGGTCACGAACAGTTTATAGGAATGGCCGTGCACGTGCCTGCACAAGCCGTCGTAACCTTCGAGGGCGTGGGCCATCTCGAACGAAAATTCACGGGTCAGCCGTATCGTCGCCATAATATCTTTTAATTATCGGTTCGTTTATTCACTACCCCACGGGAGGGTACTGTTCTCTTTGTGAACAAAGAGAACCAGAAAAACTTTGGAGGATGCTTGCGCATCCTAAATCTATCAC
>CANQXP010000051.1 GCA_947627885.1 uncultured Rikenella sp. | reverse complement strand
GTGTACAGCTTCTGCATGTGCCCGGGCGGGTTTATCGTTCCGGCTTTGACGGAGGCGGGGGAGTGCGTGGTGAACGGCATGTCGCCGTCGGGGCGTAACAATGTCTTCGCCAATGCGGGGATCGTGACGCAGGTGCTGGCGGAGGACTATGCGGATCTGGTGCCGCATTTCGGGCCGTTGGCGGGGATGCGGTTCCAGCAGCAGCTCGAAAAGATGGGCTTTGCGCAGGGCGGCGGGGCGCAGGTGGCCCCGGCGCAGCGGCTCGATTCTTTTGTGGGAGGCTTTAAGTGCGGCGAGACGTTGCCGACGTCGTACCATCCCGGCGTGGTGGCCAGCGATATGGACAAGTGGCTGCCGAAGTTCATCGCGCAGGCTTTGCGGGCGGGCTTCAAGGAGTTCGACAAAAAGATGCGGGGTTTCCTGACCGCCGAGGCGCAGGTGATCGGGATCGAGTCGCGGACTTCCTCCCCTGTGCGGATTCCTCGCGGGCGCGAAAACTATATGCACCCGCAGGTGGCGGGGCTCTTCCCGGCGGGCGAAGGGGCGGGCTATGCCGGGGGGATTATCTCGGCGGCGGTGGACGGCGCGGCGGTGGCCGGAGCCGTGGCGGATTTTATTCAGGCGAAAAAGTAACTTTATCGGATGAAAGAGACTGTACTCCCTTCGGCAGTTCAGGGGCGGATCGTGGCCCCGGCATCGAAAAGCTATGCGCAGCGGGCTTTGGCGGCGGCTCTGCTGGTCCCGGACTCGGACAATCCGGCGGGATGGAGCGAGCTGAGGAACATGGGCCTGTGCAACGACACTTCGGCGGCGCTGGAGGCGGTGCGGCGGCTGGGGGCTGAGGTGCGGTACGGGGATAACAAGGGGACTTATTACGTGCAGGGTGGCTTCCTGAAGCATAAGCCGGAGGGGTTGGATATCGGGGAGTCCGGCTTGTCGGCGCGGCTCTTTACGCCCATTGTGGCCCAGAGTCCGGAGCCGGTCACGGTGACCGGGCACGGCTCTATCCTTAAACGGCCTGTCGTTGCCTCTATGGAAGGGCCGCTCGTTGCTTTGGGGGCTGAGGTCTCTTGTGCGGAGGGCGGTTTTTTGCCGGTGACGGTCTGCGGGCCGCTTAAGGGGGGCGTTGTCGAGGTGGACGGCTCGCTGAGTTCGCAGTTCGTTACGGGGTTGCTGATGGCGGCTCCTCTGTCGGCGGAGGATACGCGGATCGTTGTGCGTAACCCCCGGAGCGTGCCGTATCTGGCGATGACGCTGGAGGTGCTGAAAGCATTCGGCATCAAGGTTTCGCATAAAGCGGACTATACGGAGTTCGCCGTTCCGGGGAGGCAGCGGTATCAGGCGGCGGTCTATAACATTGAGGGGGACTGGAGTGGGGCGTCGTGCCTGCTGGTGGCGGGGGCTGTGGCTTCGATGCCGGGCGGCAGGGGGGTGGCGGTGGATAACCTGAACCCGAATTCTTTACAGGCGGACCGGGCCATTGTCGAGGCTTTGATGCGGGCGGGGGCTTCGATGGATTTTTGCGGCCATGTGCTGACGGTGCGGCGCTCGGAGAATCTGCGGGGTTTCGAGTTCGATGCGACGGATTGCCCGGACCTGTTCCCGGCTTTGGCGGCTTTGGCGGCTTTTTGCGAGGGCCGGACCGTTTTGCGGGGAACGACGCGCCTGACGCACAAGGAGAGCGACCGGGCGGCGACCATCGCGGCGGAGTTCGCGAAGCTGGGGGTGGAGATCGATTTGTCGCAGCGGGATGTGATGGCGATCCGGGGCTTGGCGGATCCGAACGGCTCGCTGGCTGTGCGGGATGCGTTGCTGGACAGCCACAATGACCACCGCATTGCGATGGCCACGGCGGTGGCGGCGCTGCGGGCTTCGCAGCCGGTCATGATCGAGGGGGCGGAGGCGGTGGATAAATCGTATCCGTGCTTCTGGAACGACCTCAAAAACATACGTTTAAAATAAAACCGTTCGTTTAGTTACTACCCGCAGGCAACCGTACCTTTTCTGAAGAAAAGGTACCCAAAAGACTTTTGAGATAGCTACGCTACTCCTTAGTCTGCCAAAGTCCTCATTCTTTGGGGCGCGGGAGCGGCGGCCTTGATTTAGTAACAGCATATGGCCGCCGTTCACCGCACTCCAAAAGCTAAGGCTGTGATAGATTTAGGATGCGCCAGCATCCTCGGAAGTTTTTCTGGTTCTCTTTGTTCACAAAGAGAACAGTACTCTCCAGGGGCAGAGATAAAAACGAAGGATTAATTACAAAAGTTATATGAACAGTTTCGGGCGCAAATTCAGGGTATCGATATTCGGGGAGTCCCACGGCGAATTGATCGGAATCGTTGTGGACGGCGTGCCCGCCGGTATAGCATTGACCGAAGCCGACCTGAACGCCGACCTCGACCGGCGGAAAGCCGGGGCCAAGGGCACCACCCCTCGCAAAGAAGCCGATGAACCGCATATCGTTTCCGGCGTCTTCAACGGATATACCACCGGCGCGCCGTTGACCGTCGTGTTCCGGAACGCCAACACCCGTTCCGGGGACTACTCTAACCTCGTAGCCCAGCCCCGGCCCGGCCATGCCGACTTCGTGGCCCGTCAAAAGTGGCACGGGTACAGCGACTACCGGGGCGGAGGCCATTTCTCCGGGCGTATCACCCTCGGTATCGTGGCGGCCGGGGTCATTGCCAAAAAGATATTGGGCCGATCGGTTAAGGTGGAGAGCCGTATATTGGAGATAGGCGGATTTACCCAGCCGGCAGATATTGAAGCCGCTGTGCAGCGTGCCGTGGACGAGCAGGATTCGCTGGGCGGCATTATCGAATGTACCGCGACCGGGATTCCTGTGGGCTGGGGAGAGCCGTTTTTCGACTCCATTGAAGCCGTGTTGAGCCATGCTTTATTCTCCATCCCGGCTATCAAAGGGGTCGAGTTCGGCGCCGGGTTTGCGGCGGCCCGGATGCGCGGCAGCGAGCACAACGACGATATAATCGCGGAGGACGGTACCACGCGCACCAATAACGCCGGGGGGATCAACGGCGGGATTACCAACGGGAACCCCATCGTGTTCCGCGTGGTGGTGAAACCTACGTCGAGCATCGCTACGATGCAGGAGACCTACAATTTTGCCGACGGGAAGGTTGAGCCGCTGATTGTGCACGGGCGGCACGACGCCTGTATCGCCTTGCGCGTGCCGGTGGTGGTCGAGGCGATGACGGCTATCGTGCTGTGCGATTTCTCCATGGTTTCGGCCGAACCCGCGCCATTTGCGCAGGGCGTGCCGCAGCCGTAAATATGGTCACTTCATTGCGAATTCTGAATTTATGATTACCTTTGCGGGATGCTAATTCAGCCCTCGGTGAGCGCGAATCCGACATATAAGATAGATTTTCACGGTCTTAAGGCGGGTGAAAGCTATACTTATGACTTCCCGGTCGACGACCGTTTCTTCGAACGGTGGCCGGAATCGGAGGTGACCAGCGGCCGGGGCGAGGCTCGCGTGGAGGCGGTCAAACACGCTTCGATGATGGAACTGGCCGTTACGATCGACGCGGAGGTGCTGCTGACCTGCGACCGTTGCCTGGACGAATTCCTGTGCCCGGTGCATTTCGAAGGGCATCCGGTGGTGAAGATCAGCGCGTCCATCCCGGAAGGGGAACAGTATTCGGGCGATGCGCACGAGGCGGCGAATAACAGCGACGGGGATGTGCTGTGGGTATCTCCGGCGGAGGATTCGCTGGACCTGGGGCAGTATATTTACGAGAGCATTATTCTCTCGTTGCCGTTCCAGCGGGTGCATTCGGATATCCGGGAGTGCAATCCCGACATGCTGAAACGGTTCCGGATCGTGAGCGAAGAGGAGTTCGATGCCCTGACGCACGAGGGGGCGGACGAAGGAGAAAGTCCGTTCGCGGCGCTCAAAGAGTTGAAAGAAGACGATAAGTAAGAATACAATAAATAAGCAGATAAACAAAAATGGCACATCCTAAACACAAGGTCTCGTCGACCCGTCGTGACAAGAGAAGAACTCACTACAAAGCCGTAGCGCCGACGCTGGCTACCTGCTCCAACTGCGGGGCGACCATTCTGTACCACCGCGTATGCCCGGAATGCGGGTTCTACCGGGGGAAGAAAGCGATGGAAGTTAAAGGCCAGTAGTTCTGTTGTCTGGCGGCGGCGCTGTAGCCGTTGTCCGGCAAATTGCTGGAACCTCCGGCCGCGGTTTTATTCGACGAACCGCATACAGGCCGCGTAACTTACGGTCGCAAAGGAAATCGCCTGTACATTAGCGGGGGACTTGTTTTGCGACCGGTTTGTAACAAAACCATCACGAACCTAACGTCATAAATTATGAGAATAGGCCTTGATGCAATGGGTGGCGACTTTGCTCCGCGGGTGACCGTGGAGGGCGCCCATGCGGCCTTGACGCATTTATCGGAAGGGACGACCCTCGTTCTGTTCGGCGACCGCGATGCCCTGAAGGCTCACGATACGTTCGGACTGCTGGACGATCCGCGGGTCGAAACGGTCCACACTTCCGAGGTCATCGCCATGGGGGACCACCCGGTAAAGGCTTTCGCCCAGAAGGGCGATTCGAGTATCGTCGTCGGTTTCCGCCGTTTGTGCGAAGGGGATATTTCCGGTTTCGCCAGTGCGGGCAGCACGGGGGCGATGATGGTGGGCTCCATGCAGGGCGTGGGGCTGATCGAAGGGGTGATCCGGCCGGCTATCGCCACGGCATTTAAGACTGTGGCGGGGGGCGATGTCCTGCTGCTCGACGTGGGGCTGAATGCGGACTGTAAGCCGGAGGTGTTGGCCCAGTACGGGACAATCGGGAGCATCTATGCGCGTGAAACGCTGGGCATCCCGAATCCGCGTGTGGCACTGCTCAATATCGGCGAAGAGCCGGAAAAGGGTAACCTGCTGACGAAGGCTACTTATCCGCTGATGGCGGAGCGGGGCGCGGCGGGGGAATACAACTTCGTGGGGAATGTGGAGGGCAAGCACCTGCTGACGGCGGATGTGGCGGACGTGGTGGTATGCGACGGTTTTTCGGGCAATACGCTGCTCAAAACGGTCGAAGGGTTCTACCATATCCTGCACGAACAGGGGATGATCTCGCCGGTACTCGAAGGGCTGAATTACGAGAATGTGGGCGGCACGCCGGTGCTGGGCATCAACTCGACTGTCGTTATCGGCCATGGCTGCTCGTCGGCCAAGGCTATCACCAATATGATACTGCTCACGGAACGCGCTGCGCGTACGGATATGGTATCGCAATTTAAAAAGGCTTTCGGCAACCAATCTGAGGATTGAATACCGAATCCCTTTTTTATTTTTAACCGTTCGTTTTTGTACCTACCCGCAGAGAACCGTCCCTTTCTTGAAAGAAAGGGACCCAAAGAACTTTTGAGTCAGCTGCGCTATTCCTTAGGCTCCGCAGTCCTCTGTCTTTGAATCCGCTTTTGGGTCGGGGCAATAAGGCAACTAAGGCGCTGCATAGCTTAAGAGTTGCCTTATTGCTCCCGGCCCAAAGAGAAAGTTTCAGGAATCGGGTATCCGGCAGGCCCAAGAGATGCGAAAGCATCTCAAAAAGTTTTTCTGGTTCTCTTTGTTCACAAAGAGAACGGTACCCTCCAAGGGGTAGCTATAAAACGAACAATTAAAGGAGAAGCATGAGTAAGACCGCGAATAAGATCACAGCAGCCATTACCGGAGTAGGTGCCTATCTGCCCAAATACATACTCGACAACGAAGAGCTCAGCCGGATGGTCGACACCTCCGACGAATGGATTATGACCCGCATCGGGATCAAGACCCGTCACATCCTCAAAGGCGAAGGGAAGGGCACCTCCTATATGGGCGAGCGGGCCGTCAAAGACCTGTTGGAGAAGACCCAGGTCGATCCCCAGGACATTGACCTGGTGATCTGCGCCACCGTGACCCCCGATATGGCATTTCCGAGCACCGCGAATCTTATCGCCTATAAAGCCGGATTGACCAAAGCGTTCGGGTTTGACCTGTCGGCCGCGTGCAGCGGGTTCCTATTTGCCCTAACCACCGCCGCTAAGTTTATAGAAGCCGGGGCTTATAAGAAAATCATTGTTGTGGGGGCCGATAAAATGTCCTCCATCATCGATTACGAAGACCGGACCACTTGCCCGATTTTCGGGGACGGCGCAGGGGCCGTGCTGGTGGAACCGAATACGGAGGGGCTCGGATTGATCGACGCCAGCCTGCACTCGGACGGATCCGGAGCTGTGCACCTATACCTTAAGGCGGGGGGATCGTGCTATCCCGCATCGCATGAGACGGTGGACAACAAATGGCACTACGTGCATCAGGAAGGGCAGCCCGTGTTCAAGGCTGCTGTGTCGCACATGGCCGATACCGCGGTGGAGATCATGGAGCGCAACCACCTGACTGCTGAGGATGTGCGCTACCTGGTGCCGCACCAGGCCAACAAACGCATCATCGATGCCACGGCCAACCGGATGGGCCTTCCGGCGGATCGGTGCATGGTCAACATCGAGAAATACGGGAATACTACGGCGGGAACCATTCCGATCTGCCTGTGGGACTACGAGACACGCCTCAAGAAAGGGGACAACCTGATCCTCGCCTCGTTCGGCGGGGGATTTACCTGGGGGGCTATTTACCTGCGCTGGGCTTATGACGGGGGGACGATGAGGAAATAATCACGGCTGGAAAGCCGTTAAAGATAATGGCCCCGTATGACACCGGCGGGGCCGGCATGGCCGCATAGTTCAAGGGATAGAACGGAAGTTTCCTAAACTTTAAATACAGGTTCGAGTCCTGTTGTGGCTACTTCGGGCCGCCTTGCAAAAGGCGGCCCGTTTGTTTACAGGCGGGGCCTGCGCAGGAATATACTGGTTTCTGAAGCTTGCCGAACACGGACGCCAATGTCGTTAAATGGAGTGATTGATGCCGGCGTGCCGAGGCGAGGGCCGATTTATGAACGGCCGTTTCGCCGTTAGGTTAGGCTCGAAAGCCTTGAAAATCGCAGCGGGTAGGCTCTCTTTGAGAGCCTACCCGCTGGCTTTTGGGCGAAAGAAAGGTTATTTTCTTTTGTAAATATAGACTTCGCAGCCGTGCGCCGGCAACGTGCCGCGCACGACGCCTTTTTTCGAAACCTTGCCCGTCCAGGCATTCGTGACTTCCGCCGGATAGAGAATATCCGCATCCTTCACCGGGTCGAACGTAAAGGTTTTCGGAGCGTCCGAACGGTTGAAAACGCAGATCGCCACCCCGTCTTTCAGCTCTTTGCGCAGGAATTGCAGGTCGTCCGAGCGCATGAACGTGTAGCCCTGCCGCCCCAGCGAATCCTGATCCACGGCGATCAAGTGCTTGTTGGTCAGCAACTCTTTGGTGAAGTCCGACATATCCCGCAGGTCGTTGTTTACGATCAGCGGCGCCGCCAGCATGCACCACAGGGCGAAGTGGGTCTTGTACTCCTCGTCGGTGCAGCCTGGGAAACGCTTGTCCGGCGACGACGATTTGCCCTTACCGTATAGCCCCACCATTAGCAAATCCGGATCATTCCACGCCCCCGGGCCGGCATACTGCTCCAATCCGTCCTGCGTGTCGAAAATATCCATGACCCCCACCAAGTCGTGATCGCCCGAATACCAGCCGTCGCGCGAATCGTAGGTCGTGCGCCACAGGTGGCCGCCCGCAGCCTTGGCCCAGAGCCATGGGCTGCGGCCGCCCCACTCGCAGATGGCGTAAACGATCGGCCGCCCGGTCTTTTTCAGGGCGTCGCCCATCTTTTTGTAGCGCGTGAAGGCCGTCGTGCGGTCGGTCGGCGCATGGCAGTAGTCGTATTTCAGGTAGTCGATGCCCCAGTCGGCGAAGGTCTGCGCGTCGATCTCCTCGAAGCCGAGGCTGCCGGTCACCCCGGCGCAGGTCAGCTCCGCCGCGTCGGAGTAGATGCCCAGTTTCAGCCCCTTGCCGTGCACATAGTCGGCCAGCGCCTTCATCCCGTGCGGGAAGCGCACCGGGTCGGGGAACATCCGGTTTTTGGTGTCCCGCCCGCCGACCCAGTAGTCGTCGATGATAATGTACCGGTATCCGGCGTCGCGCATGCCGCTCGACACCATGGCGTCGGCGATCTCGCGGATTAGCGAGTCGCTGACCTCCCATTCGAACTGGTTCCAGCTGTTCCAGCCCATCGGCGGGGTCAGGGCCAGCGTGTCGACGGGCGTGGGCTCGCGTTGTGCCTGTGCGATGCCGCATCCGGCCAGAAGCAATAGGGCCGAGGCCGTCCAAATCTTCAATTTCATAAAAGTATATGGTTCTAAAAGTTAGTGTCAGGACAAAGATAGCATTTTGGCTCGACTCTTGCATGTCGAAACATACCGGCCTTTGCCGGTCGCGTCATTTAAATTCCGTCCTATGAAACTGAATCAGATCGAACTGGGCCCTCCCGATTTTACGCGTCCCGGAACGGTGCGCGAGGCCTTGCAGGACCGCCATTCGGAACGTGAGTTCCAGCCCCGCGGGTTAGCTCCGGGTCATTTGTCGGGGGTACTGTGGGCGGCTTACGGCGTGAACCGCGAGGACGGTAAACGGACGGCTCCGTCGGCTATGGCCCTCTATCCGATCGACGTGTATGCCGTGTTTCCGGAGGGGATCTACCGCTACGCCCCGGATACGCATACGCTGGAACCGGTCGTCGAGGGGGACTACCGCACTTTCTCCGGGGTGCAGGATTATGTCTATACGGCCCCGCTTAATCTGCTGTATATAGCGAATACGGGGCGTTATGCAGGTTCGCCGCTGGCTCCGGAGATGTATCATTTCCTGGCAGGAACCGATGCGGGGCACATGAGCGAGAATGTGTATCTTTATTGTGCGTCGCAGGGGCTCAAAACGGTGGTGCGGGCCGGGGCCAAGGTCGAGGAGCTGATGCGGACGCTGATGCTGGATGCCAATCACCGATTCATTCTGGCGCAGACGGTGGGGTATTGACCGGACTAAAAATTCATGGGAGATATGAAACAGGTAGCGATTATCGGGGCGAGCGGCTTCGTGGGCTCGGCCCTGCTGGAAGAGGCGCTGGGCCGGGGATGGCAGGTGAAGGCTCTGGTAAGGAATGCGGGCAAGATCCGTCGCCGGGGGCCGGAGCTGAAGGTGGTCGAAACGGACGTGACGGACGAGGGTAAGCTGGAAAGGCTCGTCAGCGGAGCCGAAGCGGTAATCAGCGCGTTCAATCCGGGGTGGTCGAACCCGAATATCTATGACGAGACTTTGGAGGGCTACCGGGCGATCATCGAGGGGGTGCGGCGTTCGGGCGTGAAGCGGCTGCTGGTGGTCGGCGGTGCGGGAAGCCTGTTTGTTCAACCGGGGGTGCGTGTGCTGGACGGCCCGGTGCCGGAGCAAATCCTGCCGGGGATCAAGTCGCTGGCGCAGGTCTATTACGACTTGCTGATGCCGGAGAGGGAGCTGGACTGGATTTTCCTCTCCCCTTCGGTCAGCCTGACGGCGGGCGAACGCACGGCCAGGTTCCGCCTGGGCAAGGACGACTTGCTGGTGGACGAGGCGACGGGCCGGAGCCACATCTCGGTGCAGGATTACGCGGTGGCGATGATCGACGAGCTGGAGGAGCCGCAGCACCACCGGGAACGCTTCACGGTGGGGTACTAACCGTGCGGGCCTGTAAATGTGTTTCCGGCCGCACCGCTGCATATGGATTATGCAGGGTGCGGCCGGAAACGGGTTGTTTTTGAACCGTAAATAAGTGCCCTCCGGCATGGGTAAGGTATATGGCTATCCCACCCGGTGCTCCACCTCCCGCTTGAAGTCGCTGAAGACGTTCATGTAGTTCATAAACGCGTCGTACGGCGAATCGTAAGGATTGAAATAGCTGTGCACATCCCCGTCGGAGAACCATTTGGTGCACATGTAGTAGAAGTGATCGGATGACTGCAAGGCGTGCCACACCCGCGTCATGTCCGGGTCGTTGAGCTTGTAAATCTTGTCTTGCAGGGAGTACAGTTTGCCGAACGCTTCGTCCTGAAGTTCGTTCCCCAGCCAGGCCGTAATATCGCGTTCCTCGTCCGCCCACGAGATGGGGTGGGGCACATGCAGCACCGCCACGGGTTCGTATTTCGCCGCGATCTGGCTCGGCGTGCGCAACTCCAGCTCAGGGTGCTTCACGGCGTGGGTGATAAACTGCTCCATGAATTCGAAAATCCCCGTATCCCGTTTCTGGTGTTCCCCGCAGGTCTCGTAGTCCATGAACAGGTTGATGATCTCGCCCTCCTGATCCATGATCCAGTCGATGTATTTGTCCGCCGTCAGCGGCCAGCCTTCCCAGCCCCGGTCGCTGAACCGGAAAGCGATGTCGTCGCTCAGCCGGAAGTTACGCAGCAGCAGCTTCTGCTCCTGCTTGATGGCGTTGGCGTAGACGAAGTTCGGGCTTTTCCAGCCCAAAATATGCTTGGCCCCCTCGGTCAGCAAGGTGCGGTAGCCCAAGTTGTAGACTATTTCGCCGATGCTGTCGCTGTAGATGAGTTCGGTGTTCCGGAAGGTCGCGGGCCGCACGCCGAACAGCTCCTCTATGGTGTCCGCGTGCAGTTTCACCTGCCGCTCGAACTCCTCGGAGCTGGTCAGCGAGGCCAGCGAATGGGCGTAGGTCTCGGCCAGAAACTCGACGGCGCCGCTGTCCGCCAGCTCCTTGAAACTGTCGATCACCTCCGGCGCATAGAGCTTGAACTGCTCGATGGCGATCCCGGATATGGAGAACGACACGCGCACGTTCTCCGCCCCGTGCTCGCGGATCAGCTTGAGCAGCAGCCGGTTCATCGGCAGGTAGCATTCCGCGGCCACCTTTTGCAGAATGCTTCGGTTGAGGAAGTCGTCGAAATAGAAGTGGTCTTTGCCCATGTTGAAGAACCGGTATTTCTTCAGCCGGAACGGTTGGTGGACCTGAAAGTATAGATTGAGGTTTTTCATATGCTGTTGAGGTTGAGTATTCGGTTGTATGGCCGGGGATTCCGGATCCGGTACGATGGGGTAATTCTGTTAGCTATTCGGTTACCGATTTATAGACGTCCAGCACGTTCTTGGCGGCGCTGTCCCACTTGAGCGTCGTAACTTCTTCCTGCCCTTTGGTGATGAACATATTGTGCAGCGCCGGGTAGGTCACCAGGCTGTATATGGCGTCCGCCATGGCGTCCACGTCCCAATAGTCCACTTTCACGGCATGGGTCAGCACCTCCGCCACCCCGGACTGTTTGCTGATAATGACCGGCACGTTCGACCTCATCGCTTCCAGCGGCGAGATTCCGAACGGTTCGGACACCGACGGCATGATATAGACGTCGCTGAGTTCGAACATCCGCCTTACCTCGTCTCCCTTGAGGAATCCAGTAAAGTGGAACCGGTCCGAGATACCGAGCTTGGCCACCCGACGCACCACATGGTTGAGCATGTCGCCGCTCCCGGCCATCACGAACCGCACGTTCGGCAAGTGCTTAAGCACCTTGGCCGCCGCTTCGACGAAGTAATCCGGCCCTTTCTGGTAGGTGATGCGCCCCAGAAAGGTGACGATCTTGTCCTCGACCCCCCGTTCTTCCTCCGGCCCTTCATGCGCTTTGAACCGCACCCCATTATGCACGGTCACCACCTTCTCCGGAGAGATCCCGTATTTTTCGATCACGATATTCCGCGTCAGGTTACTCACCGCCATCACCCGGTCGGCCGCCGCCATTCCCGTCCGCTCGATATTGTAGACGACGGTATTGACATTCTCGCCGCTGCGGTCGAACTCCGTGGCGTGCATATGCACCACCAGCGGTTTGCCGCTCACCCGCTTGGCTGCGATCCCCGCATAGTAGGTCAGCCAGTCATGCGCATGGATCACGTCGAACTTCCCCTCCATCTCCTTGGCCACCTGCGCCGCCACCATCGCATACCGCGCCACTTCTTCCATCAAATTGGCGCCGTACTTGCCGGTGAAATTGTACCGTTGTTTCCAGATGTCCTGCGGTATGCCCCGCCGTTTCTCGTGCCGGAATTCGCTCCACTCGGTCTCGTACTCCTCCGGGCTGAGGTAAGGCACCATGTTGGAGTTGATCTGGATAAAAGTCAGTTGTTTCCACAGCTCCTCCTCGGTCTCCAATGTTCCGTAGGGCGCTTCGACGTCCGAGGCGTTCTTGATTTGTAAAAATCGCTGGTCTTCGTCGCCGTAGGCTTTCGGCACTACGAAGATCACCTCCACGCCCAGCTTCGAAAGCCCGCGCGTCAGGCCGTAGCATGCGGTTCCCAATCCCCCGGCGATGTGAGGGGGAAATTCCCAGCCGAACATTAAAACTCTCATATGTACTGGTCCTTTCTTGTTTTCATGGATAAACGTTTTATCTGCCTCGTAAAAGGGCTGTATATAATTTAGGTGTGGGGTCGCGTTCCAAGAAAGGCTATCCCCGCTGCTCCTGTTCGCGGATCATGCGGTGCACTTGGAGCAGGGCCGCCACGCTGGGCGCGTAGGAGATGGCCCCGCAAGCCTCGTGCGGCGCGTCGCCGTCGTAGGCCTCAGGCACCGATCCGATCCCGTAGTTGAGCAGGTCTTCCTCGAAGCCGTCGAGCAGCTCTTTGGCGTGCGTGATGTATCCTTTGCCGTACAGTCCGAATCCGGTGCGCACATAATGTTCCAGGAGCCACGGGAACACGGTTCCCTGATGCCGGGCATTGTTGCGGCAGTACTCGTTGCCCCGGCAGATCCCCTGGTACAAAGGACTATTCGGGCTCAGGGTGCGCAACCCTCTCGGCGTCAGCAGGTACGCTTCCACCACTGTGAATATCTTCTGTCGTTCGTAGTCGTTCAACGGGGAGTAGGGCAAAGAGCACGCCAAAAGCATGTTCGGCCGTATATCCGTGTTCTTTTCCCCGTTATGGTAAACATAATCGGCCAAATAAGGTTGCTGGGGATTTTGCTCCAGCCAGAAAGCGGCCTTGAAATTGTCCCGGATGCGTTCCGGCATTTCGACCCACTCTTTCACGAACGCGTCGTCCCCGCCTACCTGCGCCAGCTCCAAAGTATAGCACACCGCGTTGTACCACAAGGCGTTCACTTCCACGGCAAACCCCGGCCTTTGCGTCACCGGCCGGCCGTCGTTCATGGTGTTCATCCAGGTCAGCGGCCGTCCCGGCATCTCGGCCCAGATCAGGCCGTTACCGGCCATGTGAATATACCGCTCACGCTCGTCGTCGTACCAGTCGGCGTCGTTCTCCGTGTTGTCGTCCCCGACGCCGTCCCGGTAAGTATACAATATCTCCTTCATCGCCGTCCCGTACCGCGCCCAGATCTCACTCTTCCCCCCCTGTATGAACGATTCCAGCTGCTGCAAGGCATAGAAGAACCACAGCTGCGTATCGGCGGCGAAATGGGTTCCGAATATGCCGTCGTGCAGCCGGTTCTCGACATGGTAGTCCAATATCTCGACACACTGGTCCACCATCAGATGCGGCTGCGTCAGGGTGATCCCCGCCAAAGCCATGAAAGTCTCCCGGCTCCGGGCATTGTACCACGGGTAACCGGCCGTCAATGAAGTATGGTTCTCCTTAATAATAAGGAACTGTCGCGCCGAATGGTACAAAGCCGGCAAAAATTCCGTCTTCACCGTCCGTCGTGCGATCTCATCCTCGAAAAGCTGTGCGAGCCGTTCCGGCTGCATTTCGGAGGTGGAGCCCGAAAAGATCACGCTCTCACCCGTCGCAATATCCATCTCGAAATACCCCGTTGTCAACAAGTCCTCCCGGAACGGATACCCGCGCCGTTCCTCCTCGATGTACTCGAAGTTGTGGTACCAGTCCGGCGCAGCCACGAACTTGGCACCCTTATTGACCTGCATATTGAGCCACGGGAACCGCGGATACAAACGCGACTTGACCCCTCCCGCGATCGGGTACGACTTTCCGTCGGCCTCCATATTGGCATGGCTCAACCCGTGCCGCGACCGGAACGCCAAAAACGGTCGCAGCCGTAATTTGGTCGCCGACCGCGCCTCCAGCAATGTATATCTGATGAGGAGCTGCTCCGCCGTATGCACCCACAGCATCTCCTTTTTCAAAAGCACGCCGCCCACGCGGTATATGATGGTGGGAGTCGGCGTGTACGAGAAGTCCACGATATATTTATGTCCCCGCGGCTCGTAAATGCCCGGAAAGCGGTGTATGGCCAGGTTGAACTCCTGCTCGTGCTGGATCACGGTCTCGTCCAACGAAGACAGGAGCACGAAATCCTCCCCTCCCAAAGCGTCCACCGGGCATACCATCAGCCCGTGGTATTTCCGGGTATTGCAGCAAACGATGGTGGTGTTCATGTACCCCCCTGCCCGGTTGGTACTGAGCATTTCGCGCTGCAGCGAGTATTCGAGATTGCCTAATGCCTGTTTGTTGAATTGTAATATTGCCATAGTTGTCTGTCCTGTCTGTATGTAGTTCGGGTGCGGTATGTCGATGTTGGGGTTTCTGTGCAAACTATAGGCCACGACTGCCCGCGGATGGGCCGAAGTGTGGGATGTTGCGGAAAATCGGTTAATGCTCTGTGTGTCCGCCCCGCCCCGCGATAGGTGGCGGAAATGGCGCGTGGGTATAGGAAATGTGATTAAAGAACCGGAATGTTCGAGGCGATAGCTCACCGTAAATATACTATTTTCTTTTTGTTTTCCGGTGTGTTTTTTACATTAATTCTGCAAAAAAGGAGAACTTTCCCCGAAAGTTCTCCTTTTGCGTCTTGCTTGGCCGGAAAGTTTTGCTATTGCCGGCTCGGTTTGATGTCCTTTATCCGAAGTTGCGGGGTGACGTTGCCCTGGTAGTGGTTCTCGACCACGTTGTAGCAAACGTCGATGGCTCCACCCCGTTTGATGTGGTCGAAATGGTCGGTCTGCCCGAATGCGATGGCCGACATCGGGGTGAAAGGGCGCTGACCTTGTATCAGTTCCATTTTCAGGTGTTCGCCGCGCGCTCCGACCAGTCGCGCTGTGCCGTTGTCGCTCACGTTCCGGGTGACGAACACGGGGGCGGGATTGCCCGGCCCGAAAGGCTGGAAGGCGTTCAGGGTCCGGCGGAAAGCCGGCGTAATGTCGGCGAACCGCAGCGGCTCGTCGATGTCGATCTGCGGCACGAGCATGTCCGGCTCGATATTGGCCTCCACGTAGGCTTCGAACCGGGCTTTGAACTCCTCGACCCGTTCGGGCTTCATGGTCAGCCCGGCGGCGTAGGTGTGCCCTCCGAAGTTCTCCAGCAGGTCGGAGCAGGACTCCACCGCCTGGTAGAGGTCGAATCCCGGAACCGACCGCGCCGAACCCGTCACCAGCCCGTGGCTCATGGTCAGCACCACGGTGGGCCGGAAGTAGGTCTCGATCAGCCGCGACGCCACGATCCCGACCACCCCTTTCATCCAGTTCGGGTTGTAGATCACGGTGCATTTCTTGGCCTGCAACTCCGGGCTTTGCTCGATGTAGCTGTGGGCTTCGAGGGTGATGTTGCGGTCGATGCTCTTGCGGTCTTTGTTGAAGGTGTCGATCTGCTGCACGAAGTAGAGCGCCCGCTGTTCGTTGAGCGCGGTCAGCAGCCGCACGGCGGTGCGTCCCCCGGACTGCGCCCGCGGGTCCTCTTCGTCGATCTCGATCTCCATGCGCCCGGCGGCATTGATGCGCGGCCCGATCTTGAAGACGATGTCGTCGATGGCGATGTTGTGCCGCTCCAGCCCGCACAGTTTGATGATGGCGGCAAGCCCCTTGTTGGGCTGGCTGTTGAGCCTCACGAGGCCGTAATGGGCTAATATCCGGTTCTCGCCGATAATGGGCACGATGTCCGAGGCGATGCTCACGGCCACCAGGTCCAGCAGCGGCTCGATGGTGTCGAACGGCAGCTCTTTGAACTGGCAGAAGGCCTGTACGAG
>CANQXP010000050.1 GCA_947627885.1 uncultured Rikenella sp. | reverse complement strand
GGCGATACCGCTGCGGCCCGACCACGGGCACCAGATGCTCGACGACCTGAAAAAGAAGACCTATCCTGGCTATTCGGCTATCGGGCGACTCAAAGGGTTGGCGGAGTTGCGCGGGCTGGAATTGGGGATCGGCCGCACGTTGTTCGGCGAAAAATCGGAGGAATAACATGGGACGGGAGTTTATTCACGACGATTTCCTGCTCGGCACGGACGCCGCGCGGGAGCTGTACCACGGCCATGCCGCTTCGATGCCTATTATCGACTATCATAACCACCTGTCGCCGAAGCAGGTGGCGAAGGATTACAGGGCTGAGAATATCTCGCAGTTGTGGCTGGGCGGCGACCACTACAAATGGCGGGCGATGCGGGCGGCTGGGATCGATGAACGGTATATCACTGGCGATGCGCCGGACTGGGAGAAGTTCGCCAAGTGGGCGGAGACGGTGCCCCAGACGATGCGCAATCCTTTGTACCACTGGACGGCATTGGAACTGAAACGCTATTTCGGGATCGACACGTTGTTGAAACCGGAGACGGCGCGGGAGGTCTACGACCGGTGCAATGCCCTGTTGCAGGGTGAGCCCGACCGCTTTTCGGCGCGCGGCCTGCTGCGCGGGATGAATGTGGAGGCGATTTGCACCACGGACGACCCGGCGGATTCGCTGGAATATCATCTGACCTACGCACGGACACGGAAAGAGGGTGATCCGGCGATGCTCCCGGCCTGGCGGCCGGATAGAGTCGTTGCGGCGGAGGATGTCGCGGCGTGGAATACCTATATAGATAGGTTAGCCGGGGCGGCTGGTTCGGAGATTGCCACGTTTGCGGATTTGCTGGACGCCTTGCGGCGGCGCCAACGGTTCTTTGCCGAAGCGGGCTGCCGGGTCTCGGATCATGGGTTGGATACCTTCTACGGTGAAGATTTTACGGATTCGGAACTCGAAACGTTGTTTGCGACGCTTCGTAGCGGCCGTTCGTTGTCCGGGGCTGAAAGAGCGGTGTTCAAATCGGGCATGCTGTACCATTTAGCGGTGATGAACTGTGAGCTGGGATGGGTGCAGCAGTTCCATATCGGGCCGCTCAGGAACAATCGGACCCGGCTGATGCAGGATTACGGGCCGGATGCGGGATGCGATTCGCTGGACGACAAGCCGGTGGCGCAAGCCATGGGGCGGTTCCTCGATCGGCTCGACCGGGAGGGCTTATTGGCCAGGACGATCGTTTACAACCTCAATCCCAAGGACGGCGAGGTCATGGCGGCTATGGCCGGCAATTTCAACGACGGTTCGGTGCCGGGCAAGATGCAGTATGGTGCGGCATGGTGGTTCTCCGATCATCTGAACGGGATGGAGCGGCAGGTGAATATCCTGTCGGATTACGGCCTTTTGAGCCGTTTCGTCGGGATGCTCACTGACTCGCGCAGTTTCCTCTCGTTCCCGCGGCACGAATATTTCCGTCGCCTGCTTTGCGACATGCTGGGACGGGATCTGGAGCGGGGATTGATCCCGCTCTCTGAGATGGCCGCCGTGGGCCGGATGGTAGAGGATATTTGCTATGGCAACGCGAAAGGCTATTTCGGATTCGGCCGGTGAATTTGCATGAAATTTGCTATTCATTATATACTTATATGATAAATTCCAAACCTTGCATATATGAAATCGAATCAAAATCCCTGGGTCAGGTTCCTGCTGAGCGAGCGGTACGCTAATCTGGCCCTGTTGCTGTTGCGTCTTTTCGTGGGCGGCATGATGCTGACTCACGGAGTCGCGAAACTGGAAAACTTCACGGCCCTGCGCGAAGGCTTTCCCGATCCGATCGGGTGGGGCGCAGGCCTGTCGCTGGTGATGATCATTCTGGTGGAGGTCGGCTGCTCGTTGCTGGTAATTACCGGACTGCTGACCCGTTTCGCCGTGATCCCCTTGGTTTTCGCCATGATTATGGCCATGACCACCCATCCCGATATGAGCCTCGGCAGTGTCGAGCTGCCGTTGCTCTACCTGGGCATGTACGTGGTGATCTTTATCGCCGGGCCGGGCAAATGCTCGATCGATTTCCTGATCGGCAAGACCATCGCGCGGCCCGAAGCATAGCCGTTTTTAGAAAGCCGTTTAAAATCGCACGGGCGGGCACTCGAAAGGGAGAGTGCCCGCCCGTGCCGCCTGTGCACCGTATCGTAAAGATCCCTTACGCCGCGTACTGGTTCCGGAACTGGTAGAACACCCCCCGCGACACCTGGTATTCGCGGCAGATATGCGCGATCGACGTTCCCTGCTTAATCAGGCGCAGCACCCGTTTCTTGTCGTCGATCAGCTTTTGCAGCTTGACCCGACTGCCCACAGGCCGTCCGATTTTGACTCCCTCCGCTTTTTTGAGCACCAGGGCCTCTTTCGTGCGCAGCGAGATCAGGTTGTGTTCGATCTCCGCCACCAGTCCGAACGCGAACGCCAGCACCTTGCTGTTGATGTTGTTGTCGAACGCATAGCCGTCCTTGGTGCTGTAGATCATGATCTGCTTTTCCATGCAGGTGTTCAGGATCGACATGATGTCCAGCAGCGTACGGCTCAGACGCGAGAGTTCCGTGACGATCAGCGTGTCCCCCTTTTTGAGGCGTCGGATCAGCAGTCCGAGCCGCCTTTCGTTGCGTTTTGTTTTACCGCTGACCACCTCGGTGACCCACTTGTCGATTTTGATCCCGCGGGCGTCCGCGAACTTAGTGATTTCCAGCTGTTGGTTTTCGAGATGCTGTTTCTCGGTGCTGACTCTTAGATAAGCGATAACCATGATAGAGAAGAATATTGATAAATTTTTGATAGTAATACGTCCGAGCCCCCATAAAAGTCTGTGTATAGTAAATTTAGCTATAAATGGGACTTTTTGTTGGTAAAAAGTACCCTTTCAATTAACCGTTCGATTAAATACTAATTATGTCACAAATGTATGAAAGGAAATTGTAATAACCAAACAAAAACTGACTTAAATAACCTTTTATCAAGTGAATACCATTAATTTCTGACATGATAAAAACACGCTTTTCCCGCCTTGTTTTCAGGGCTTATTTCCCATTATTATTAATCGAACGGTTAATTGAAAGGTTTATTGTTGTAAACGTGTGGTTTACAGCAATTTCGTGGGCGGGTAAATGCAGATATGACGAAGATGAAACAGTATTTACTGGTAGCCGTTGCGTTATTGGCAGTCGTGGGTTGTCAGCGCCGTCCCCTGGGCGGTGACGATCCGGCCGGTGAGGCTTGTTTGGTGCGTTTCCAGGCGAAAAACGAGGTAGAGGTGGATATGGGATCTAAGGCCGCTGCGTCTTCGAACCTGCCTGCGGGCAGTACGGTGCGTGTCGTGGCCTACCAGCGCGGGAGCGCCGGACAGACGAATCCTAATCTGGCCAGCGATACTTGGAAAGAGACCAGCACCTATAAAGTGCAGGGCGACGGCAGTCTTGTTCCGTGTCATGTGACCGCCGACGGCGCCGTCGATGCCGGAAACGCTAATCCTGCCAAGGGGATGGAGCTGAACAACGGGATATACGATTTTTACGCCTACTCCCCGGCCCGGCAACTCGAAAGCGACAACAAGAGCGTCAAAGGAGTGGGGCACTACGAAGACTTTATGGGGGCGTATGTGGGGAGCCAGACGATCAACCGCTCGTCTTCAACTGTTGCGCTCACATTTGAGCATAAATGCTCCAAGCTCAGCTTTACCGTTAAAAACGTCAACGGGATGGTGTGCAGCGACCTGTTCGCCGACAGCGCCGTCGTGCGGCAGATGGCAACCGTCCCCGCGGGCGATTACACGCTGGGGGGCGATTTGGCTGCTACTGTGGGGGCGGCTGCGGATACCGGGATCATTCGCACCTTTTCGTACCTCGACGTCGCGCAGAAAGGGAACGGAGCCTTCGGTTCCGCCATATTCCTGCCCAAGGCCGTCGGCAAGGTACCCGCCGAATTTTATATCAAGGTGAACGGCGTGCGCTACCTGTTGAAAGCCGAGTTGCCCGCGATGGTTTTTGCCAAATCGAACAACTATATGTTCACCCTGCGCGTCAAACAGGGTGAAGTCGAGCTGACCCTGAAAGTGGCTTCGTGGAGCGCCGTCGCCGACAATTCCGAGTTGGGCGGCGACAACGGCCATATCCTGATCGGCAGCTGGGGCAGCGTCGATTGGGGCGGCGGCATGGGCGGCAATCCCGACCAGGTCGCTACGCCCATCGTGATCGGCAAGTGGACGCCGGTCGCCCTGCCAGCCGACTTCATCGCCGGACAGAACGGCGGCGTGGGAAGCTGGACACCTGTCGGACAGGACAACTCCCAGATGGGGAAATAATAACCGGAAGATAAACAAACAAGATACAAACAATGAAAAGATTGATGATTTTGGCCGTCGCAGCGGTGGGTGCCACATTTGCGTCGTGCAGTAAATCAGACGTTCAGGTCGATGTACCGGGCAAGCCCAATGAGCTTCCCGTGACCATGTCTTTGTCGGCCGCGCCTTTGAACGAGCCCGGCAACGGCATGACCAGCGCGTCCGTAACCAAAGTCGTGGCAAAGGAAAACCAGGCCCTCGCGGT
Source organism: uncultured Rikenella sp. (assembly GCA_947627885.1). GTDB lineage: Bacteria > Bacteroidota > Bacteroidia > Bacteroidales > Rikenellaceae > Rikenella. Next base: position 11,650 of record CANQXP010000050.1, on the reverse strand, counting down.
GTCATTCGGCGGCCCGGACACCAAGGCCGCTACCGTGCTGACCGGCGCACAGGACTCCAAAGTCTATAACGTGTGGGCCATTCAGTTCAACGCCGCCGGCAAACTGGTAGGGAATCCCTATTACACCTCCGACATCCCGAATCCGGGGACGGCCACCGGTGTGGACGCCACCTACAAAGTTTCCGTCAACCTGACCGCCAACAGCGAAACCGGCGGTAAAGTGTACTTTATCGCGAACACCAATTCGCCCACCTTCTTTAACGCCACCAACGCCGCGACCGAGACGGCCCTTGCTGCCGTGGTTCAAAGCATCACCAGCCAGTGGGCTCCGACCGCCGCAGGCGGCGTGCCGATGCTCGGCATGTATACCGGGGCCGTGAGCGCCAGCGCTGCCCTCGGTTCCGACGTGACGATGAAGCGGCTGGTGGCCAAAGTGATTCTGAAATACAAGGTCAATACCTCGTTCACCGGCTTTACAATCGACAACATAGCCCTGAAGAACGTGGCATCCAAGATTTATTTCAAATCGGAGCCCACCGGGATATGGCCGGCCAAAGCAGACGGCAGCCACATCGATTACGCCGCCGAAGACCTGACCAAAGCGGTTGTTTCAGGAGATTACAAGACTTTCACGTGGTACATTCCGGAAAACCTGCGCAGCGTGATCTCCGGCGTGACCGATATGGGCAACCGCACCCTCGACAAGACCGACGGGAAGGCTACCTACATCGAGATCAAGGGGACGCTGAAAAGCGCCGCCAAGTGCGAGAAAGCCACCTACAGCATCCTGCTCGGCGATCCGAACACCAACAAAGGCGACTTTAACGTCAAGCGGAACACCGTATACACCGTCACCGTGGACATTCAGGGTACCAATATCGCCGACAAGCGGATCACGGTCGAGTCTTTCGACATGAACAACTCCGCCATGCTCTTGCCCAATTCGGGCGATGGCGGGGCCGTTACGTTCGACATCCGCAAATGCCTGAACAACGGGTTTACCACGGAGGCCAACCTGAACAGCATGCTGGGCGCAAGCTCCACCCTGACCGCCGATGTGCTGTGGCAGGACGGGAACGTCATCAACACCGCCGACATTACGCTGGACAAAGTGAACGGCCTTTTGACCGTGAAGTCCAGCAAAGCGACGGTAGGGAATGCCATTGTGGCTCTTTATCCGAACACCTCTAAGACGCAGGGTTCGATCCTGTGGAGCTGGCACATCTGGGTCAGCAGCTATAAACCCGACGGCAGCAAAGCCTACGGGCTTGGCGTGAACTCCAAGGCGGACGTGACCGGCGGGCAGGTACATACCTACGGCAGCAACTTCACCTCGAAGAATCCCGGCAAGGTGATTATGGACAGGAATTTGGGCGCTACCAAGGCTTATTACGCAGTACCGGCGGCCGGCGACGCCACTGCCGACCAGAGTTTCGGGATGTTCTACCAGTGGGGACGTAAAGATCCGTTCCCCCGCGTGCAGGGTTCTACGATTGACGCTTCTGCCGCTACGGGGACTACGATTCCGATCTATGCGGCCAATGGTACGAGTACGCTTCCGGAGGACGGAACGGGGTATAAGAAGGTGAACATCACCACGAGCGGCGTTATTTCCGGCACCAACAGTTTGCAGTATTCGGTGAAAAATCCGTTGAGCTTTATTTATAATGCAACCGGGATTTACGACTGGTATGCGACCGCTCAGGCCAATCAGAATAACGCTTTGTGGGGCGACGGTGCCCAGAAGAGCGCTTTCGACCCGTGCCCGAAGGGATGGAGAATAGCGCCGAACGGCACTTGGACGGATTTCGGGACGAACGCTTACGCGGCTCCGTTCTGGTATTACATTAATGGAACGAAACAGACCGCGGCGGGAACCCCGGCGACGAAGTATTACGCGACGAATGGCCGGTATTACGAGCCGTCCAGCGGAGCAGTCCGCGCTTGGTATCCCGCCCCGGGCTACCGCGACGCAGGGTCGCGCACGGGCGGCGAGGGCGACTTGTGGTACGTCGGCTACAACGGGTACAGCTGGTCGTCGTCGGTCAGCGGTTCCAACGGTGTGTACTTGTATTTCAACGCGACGGGCCTCAATCCCAGCAACGCGAGCCACCGCGCCTACGGCTTTCAGGTGCGGTGCCTCCAAGAATAATGAGCGGACGGAGCGCGGTGGGTGAGGCTGGCCCCGCGAGGCGGAGCCTCGCACCGCGGGATGTCCCGCGGGCCAAGCCGAACCTCCCGCGAAGGCCGCGTGTCTGAGGCGGAAATGAAAAATTAGGCGACGGGCTTGTAGGCCCGGAGCCCCAAAATGGCGGCCTTTGGCCGCCCGAAGTTCAGTGAAATTTTGGCTTTCTCCGTTTTTCGGCGTTTCGGCAGCGGGATTCCCGGTTCGGGTAGTTCCGGCTGTTGGCGCTGGTGCGGGTATTTTCGTCCCGGAGGAGTGTTTTCGGGCCGGAGCCAGCGGAGCCGCTCCGAGCGAAGCGAGGTTGCGGGCCTCCGCTGCGGGAGGCTTCGGCCCACCCGCTGCCACGGGAAGTCGTTGAGCGAAAAGCGCGACCCGTCAGGGTCGCCGGGCCTGCCGCCAGACGCCTTCGGCGTCCGCCCCGTGGCGGCGGCCCGAACCCGAGAGAGCGAGTAGCGCGTTCCGTCAGGAACGCCGGGTGCCCCCGTGGGGGGCAGGGGCGCCCGAGAACGAGAGAGTGAGTAGCATGGTTCACGCGGTAGCGGCGGCCCGCCTCGTGGGGGCCGAGGCACCCGAACCGGTTAGTTACAGCCATTAAGACAGGTAACTCCTGCCGCATCAGCGGTCAGCCCGCAGCCCCGGCAGCGGAGGGCTGAACTCGCGAAGCTCGTTTTCGCCTCCGCCGGCTGCGGGCAGAGACGACACAGACGAATAGTTGCATTCCCGCATCAGCGGGCAGGCCGGGGGCAGCGAAAGTATGTTTTTGCAGCCAATACCGGGGTACCCGCAGCGTCCCGAACATGGGAGAGCGGGAACCGGGTTCCGACGCCGGAGGCGCTTGGTTCATTGGAAATACGATATAAAGGGGGTGCTTGGGCATTGTTGGTGTCAGTCGATGTAAACCGTGGATTTTCGCCTGTGCTATTCCGTCGATTTTGCGGCTGGCCGAAGGGCTTCAATGCCTGCGGCACTCCTTTTTAATATTTTGACGGCAGTCGCCGGCCGTCGTAAAACGATCTGGCGACGCTTTAACGTAGTTTTATTTATACATCGGTCTTACCATTTAATCCCCTGTCCGGCAGGAATTATTGGCACTGTTTCGGGGTTGCCGCCCGGTTTATTTTATGTCATTATCACCAAAAGGTAATGTGGTGTGGATCACTTGATTAGTCCGTTTCGGGAAAAATCGTGATCGGACTGCACAGCCTGTGTTATATATTTTTGTGACACTATGTCCGAGGTCTTTTCCAAGTATTTTTTTACTTTTATCCCGCAGGACACGGTGTACGTCATCTAAAAAACTATTGATAATATGACCCTACAGGAGATAATTGCGGCCGAAAGCCGCAACACGGATAAGATATACCTCCATCTGGAGGGGATTTTCTGGAAGGCGTACGAACGTTCGGCGTTCGCATTCATCCATCGCATTTCGCGTTACAAAGCCTCCAAACGATTTGTCAAATACCTCGACGCCAAGGTGGTGTCGCTGGGTTTTCCCGATGCTTCGCGTTCGAAAGTGCTGGGCGACCGTCCGTTGCTGTCGGAGTCGGACGATATGCTTGTGCTGGATGGCGGTTCGATCGACGCCGAGGAGTACGAGCATTGGAAAGACGCCTTGCCGCTGATCGTGCCGAAACCTGCGTCCCCGGCCAATCCTGCTCCGCCCGCTTACGGTGCGGTTTACGGTGGGACGGCTCGCCAGATGGCGATCCCGGTGCCGGATGTGGAATCCGTGCCCCGGCATGTTACGGTGGTAACCCCTGCGCCGCACCAGACTCCGGAGTCTGGTGCGGCGGCTCCCGCGCGTTCCGCGGGAGCCGCCGATTCGTCGGTCTACGAGGCGGTGTTGCGCGACCTGCGTAATTTCAGCGTCGAGAACGCCACTCCGCTGGAGTGCCTCCTGTTCGTATCTTCCCTTAAAAAGCAGCTCAATGGCAATATATGACAACCTGGAGGTCTTCAAAGCCAGTTACGACCTGCTGCTGTATGTCTTCCAGTTTACGCCGAATGTGAAGCGCGATTACCGCTACACGCTGGCGGAAAAGATCAAGGACAACATTATCGAGCTTTGCCTCTGCATCTACCGGGCCAACGGGTCGAAAGACCGGGTGCCGGACATCCGACAGGCGCGTGAGCGGTTGGTGACCATCAAACTGATGTGCCGCATGCTGACCGACCTGAAACAGATCTCGGTCAAGCAGTTCGCGGTGGTGTGCACCCACACGGAGTCGATCTCCAAACAGTTGCAGGCATGGCAGAAGTATTCCGAGAAGATGAAGGCGGAGCAACAGGCCCTCGGCGCGCCGCAGTCGTAGTATGCGCTACGGAAAGCTCTTTGACGGTTTTGTTTTTGCATGTCTTTTCGCGGCTCCCCGCCCGGCGCGACTGTTAGCGTGTTCCGGAGTGCCGGCGGTCATTGGACGCCGGCAGAGCGAACGATAAATTCAGCAGCCCACTGATTCCGGTGGCTTTAGTTATGCGTCCGGTGCTCCCGGCGGCAGTGTCGCCGGGAGCATTAATCCAGCGGCTGCGCTTGCCGTTGCGTGCGTTGCGCGGTTCCCGCCCCGGGCTTCCGCGACGCAGGTAACAACGGCAAGAATGGCGATTTGATGAACGTCGGCAACAGCGGGTTCAGCTGGTCGTCGTCGGTCAGCGGTTCCAACGGTGTGTACTTGAATTTCAACGCGACGAACCTCAATCCCAGCAACACGAACAACCGCGCCTTCGGCCTTCAGGTGCGGTGCCTCCAGCATTTATCGGTGCGGGTGGGGCTGTGCGGGCCGTAAAAAGATGTGCATTTTTCTGTTTCCGGCCTTTTTTCCCTGCGGGATGGGGGCTTCGGGGTTCCGGAGTGTCTGCCGGCTACGGTTGGCGGGCAGGGCGAACGGTAAATTCAGCAGCCTACTGGCGGACGTTTCGTCCGGTTAGTTATGTCTGCCCGCAGTGCGACGGTTTTACACTGCGGGCCATGTCAACGGTTGCGGTTTAGGATGTGCCCGGGCTACCGGCATCCCTATACGGGCGTGCTGACGAACGTCGGCGAGCGCGGGTACAGTTGGTCGTCCGCGGTCAGCGAGACCAGCGGCCTGTACTTGAGCATGGGCACTACGTGGGTCAACCCCAGCAACGCGAATAACCGTGCCCACGGCTTTCAGGTGCGGTGCCTCCAGCATTTACCGGCCCCCTGTTTCCCGTCGGGTGTCAGATCGGATATTATTACGGGCATGGCGTCCTCCGGAGTGCCCTGCTGCTATGGCGGCAGGGCAGAGCGAATGGTAAATTCAGCAACCCACTGGCGTGCTGCATCCATGCGTGCGCGTTAGTTAGTCACGGCCCCGCAGGGGCCGGATGGCCGCCGGCGACCGGGTTTGCCGGTCCATTGCAAGGAGCGGTTGCTATTTTGAGCTGCGCCCCGGGCTACCGCCACAGGGATACGGGCGTGCTGACGAGCGTCGGCAACAACGGGTACAGCTGGTCATCGACGGTCAGTGGAACCAACGGCGTGAACTTGAATTTCAACACGTCGTGGCTCAATCCCAGCAACACGAACAACCGCGCCTACGGCTTTCAGGTGCGGTGCCTCCAAGCATTTACCCGGACGCCTTGCCCATTTTGTTACACGGATCGAAATTTATGGACAGGATGCCTTTTTCCGGAGTGCCGGCGGGATACCGGGCGGTGTCGCCGGCAGAGCGAAGGTGAATTCAGCAGCCTACTGATCCTTTTGCCGGGATTAGTTATGAAGATGCGTTCCGGACGTTTTCGGCGCGCAGTAAACGGAACGGCTGCTCGTTCGGGCCGTGTACCCCGGGCTACCGCAACAACACGACGGGCGTGCCGGGTGGCGTCGGCAACAACGGGTACAGTTGGTCGTCGGCGGTCAGCGGCACCAACGCACGGTTCTTGTGGTTCAACTCGCAGGATCTCGATCCCAGCAACACGAACAACCGCGCCAACGGGCGTCAGGTGCGGTGCCTCCAAGTATTTACCGGGCATCCTGTTTTTTGTAAGGTAACATCCCGCGCCGGATACATTTGACAACAATTACGGAACAGGGTTCCGGAGTGTCCTGCTGCTGTGGCGGCAGGGCAGAGCGAACGATAAATTCAGCAATCCGCTGGCAAAGGTCTGAAAAACTTTCACCAGCAACCTGATCGGGTGCGTGCGGCATTCCTGCGTTTACAGGCCTGCATCGTGGACCGGGAAGCGATTGCTTACGAACGAAGAGGCCCCGGGCTACCGCAACAACGGCACCGGCGCGCTGGCGGGCGTCGGCAACGAGGGGTCCGTCTGGTCGGGTTCGGTGAGCGGCACCAACGGCGTTTACTTGCGGTTCGTTATGAATGCTGTCCAGCCCAGCAACGCGAACAACCGCGCGAACGGCTTTCAGGTGCGGTGCCTCCAAGCATTTATCAGCGTACCCTGTTTCCTTTTTAAGAACGAACCTATGGACGAAAATACGACCGAATCCCAGCGAACCGACACCCTGCTCGAAGACCTGTTCAAGGCCTATTTCGACGCCCGCAAGCACAAGCGGAACACCCGCAACCAGTTGCGATTCGAAATGGATCTCGAAACCAACCTGATCGGGCTTTACACCCAGATACACAACCGGGAATACAAAGTCGGGCCGAGCGTCTGCTTTATGGTCGAACATCCCGTCAAGCGCGAGATATTCGCTGCGGATTTCCGCGACCGCGTGGTGCACCATCTGCTTTTCAACTACATCGCGCCGCTGTTCGAGCGCACTTTCATTACGGACAGCTACTCCTGCCTCAAAAACAAAGGGACGCTGTACGGCATCGAGCGGCTGGAGCATCACGCCCGATCCTGTTCCAATAACTACAAGGAGACCTGCTATGTGCTGAAGCTCGACATTCAAGGTTATTTTATGAATATCAACCGCCGGATCATGTACGAGACCATTGAGCGGGTGATGCTCAAAATGGGGCCGCGCAAGTCGCACAAGGGGAAGCCTTGGAACGAATTGCTGGATTACGACCTGATCCTTTACCTGCTGCGGGAGGTGGTCTTCAACGACCCCACCGAGAACTGCATCATGCGGGGCAGCCGCACCAAATGGGCCGACTTGCCGCGGAGCAAAAGCCTCTTCACCTCGCCGAAAGAGTGCGGCCTGCCGATCGGTAACCTGACTTCGCAGCTGTTCAGCAATATCTACCTGAACGATTTCGACCATTTCGTCAAACGCAAGCTGGGCCACAAGCATTACGGAAGGTATGTGGACGATTTCTATATCATCCACAAGGATAAGGAGGTGCTGAAGCGGCATATCCGCGAGATCAACGCATATTTGCAGGAGAACCTGGGGCTGACCCTGCATCCTAAGAAGATCTATTTGCAAGAGATATCCAAAGGGGTGACTTTCCTCGGCGCCGTCGTGAAACCGTACCGGCGCTATATGGTTAACCGCACGCGGAACCATTTCAGCGCGCTGCTGGCTTCGATGAATGCCTATATCCGCACGCACCCCAAACCGTCGAAGACTTTTCTGGTCTATATGCAGGCGGCGATGAACTCTTACCTGGGCTACATGACGCACTACAAGTGTTACAAGATGAAACTGAAGATGATCCCGCGGATGGGCGAGGTGCTGAAACTGGGCTACCTGACCCACGATATGACCCGTTACCGGCTGAACCGGGAGATCCGCGACCGGATCGGGGTCGGGGGAGGGGCGAATGTCCTGCCGTGGGAGATGGAGTGCCTGCCTTTACCGACGAATAGGGTTGAGGAGGATTTCATTCCGGACGAGGACGACGGCTGGTTCGACCGCCGCCGGCTGGCCGATGAAATGGACGCCCTGCTCTCGGCTACCGAACCGTAAAGCGATCGTTTAGGAGCACACCTTTTTCTTAGGTGGGAGATCACATTTCGGTTTAATAAAACAAGTCGATTGGGCTGGACGCCTGGGAGCGGTCGCATTTTGCGGGCCTCCCGTGGGGAGGCGTCCGGCCCGCGCGGTTCGCTACGCTCGTCGCAAAAAGCTGATAAAAAAGTAGTGGTGGTGCGGGGTACGTACTTATAAAAGATCGGTTGACGACTTACTGCGCCGCTGTCACTACGGCGGAGATGCGCTGTCCCACATAGTCGCGTATCACCTCGACCGTCTTTTCGATCCCCAGCACCGACGAGTCGATGCAAAGGTTGTAGGACGTAGCCGCGCCCCACGTTTTGTCCGTGTAGAAGTTGTAATACCCGGCCCTTTTCTTGTCTGTTTTGCGCATCATCTCCTGCGCCTCTTTCGGGCTTTTGGCCCCGTGGCAGCGCATGACCCGGTCTATCCTGTCGTCGTCCGAAGCGCAGATGAATATGCTGATGCAGAGCGGCTCGTTGCGCAGGATGTAATCCGCGCACCGTCCCACGATCACGCACGATCCGTTCTTGGCGACCTCCCGAATCACGTCCGACTGGAATTTGAAAATGTTTTCCCCCGCCAAGGCATTCTCCGCCCCTACGGCTCCGCCGCTCATCATCAGGCTGGCGCCCAGGGCGCGTATCAGGCTGCCTGGGGCCTGCTCGTCGGCCTTTTCGAAATATTCCGGGTCGAGCCCGCTCTCTTTCGACGCCTCGGCGATCAGTTCCTTATCGTAATAGGGGATGCCGAACGCTTCGGCCAGCCGGTGACCCAACTCGCGGCCGCCGCCTCCGAACTGCCGGCCGATGGTAATGACGAAACGGGGTTTTTCCATGGGATATGCGTGGATGTTATTGATTGCTTACTTGTTGCTGCCGGGTGTGCATCCGGTGGAATTTACGGAACTGCTTCCAGAGCAGGATCGCCGCCAGCGTGGTCGCCGCCGCATCCGCCATCGGCATGCTCATCCAGACGCCGTCCGGCCCGAAAAAGCCCGGCATGATGAGCAGGAACGGCACCAGGAAGATCAGCTGCCGCGTTAGCGACAGGAAAATGGCCTTCGGCGCCATGCCGATCGACTGGAAAAAGTTCGAGGTGACCATCTGGAACCCGACGAACGGGAACATGATAAGCACGATCCTCAGCCCGTGGCTGGAGATGGCGATCAGGTCGGCATCGTCCGTGAACAGCATCGTGATATACTGCGGGAACAGCTGGCAGATCAGGAATCCCGTCGTGGTGACGCCCACGGCGCAGCACACGACATATTTCAAGGTTTTGGTCACCCGGTCGAACTTACGCGCCCCGAAGTTGTAGCCCACGATCGGCTGCATCCCCTGGTTCAGCCCCATGACGATCATCACGAACAGCATGGCGATGCGGTTGACGATGCTGTACCCTCCGATATAGAGGTCGCCGCCGTGCTGCATCAACGTCTTGTTGATTAGGATCACGATCACGCTGGAACAGACATACATCAGGAACGGCGCCATCCCGATCGAAAGGATGCCCTTGACGATGGTCCGTTTGAGCCGGATGGTGGCGCGGGTGAAATGGATGAAACTCTTTTTGTTCAAAAAATGTTTCAGTTCCAGCCCCATGGCCACGATTTGAGCCAGAATGGTGGCCCAGGCCGCCCCGGCGATGCCCCATTCGAACCAGAAGATGAAAATACCGTTCAGTATGCAGTTCAGGATCACCGCCGTGAGCATGATCGCCATGGCCCTGCCCGGATAGCCCGACGCCCGGAGCATGTCGTTCAGTCCCAGGTAGACGTGCGTGATGACATTCCCCGCCAAAATAATGAGCATGTAGCTCCGCGCGTATCCGATGGTGTTGCCGCTGGCCCCGAAGAAATAGAGTATCTGGTCGAGCAGCGGCAGGCATACCGCCGTGTAGGCCAGCCCGATCAGCGTGTTCAGAATAATGACGTTCCCCAGGATGAGCAGCGCGCTTTGCTGGTCGTTCTGCCCCATCTTGATGGAAAGCTGGGTCGAAGCCCCGATCCCCACCAGCGAGCCGAACGCCGCGCCGAGGTTCATCAGCGGCATGGTGATGCCCAGTCCCGACAACGCCATAGCCCCGACCCCGTGGCCGATAAAGATGCTGTCCACCAGATTGTAGAGCGACGAGGCCGTCATGGCGATGATCGCCGGGATGGCGTAGCGCAGCAGCAGGGTGGATATCTTTTCGGTACCTAAAAGCAGGGGTGAAGCTTGTTGGGCCATATCGGGGAATATTTACGGGCCGGTGCCCTTGGGGAATGCCGGTTTCCGGCCCACAAAGATAGGCCTATTTTCGCAGTTGTCCTAACAACTGCCGGACGGCTTGCGGAATGTTGTCCGGCGATGCGGAGAGTGCCTTGATAAATCCGCTGCCCACGATCACGCCGTTGGCTGCCGCCTGCGCCGCTTTGAAAGTGGCGCGGTTGGATATGCCGAAGCCGATCAGCCGCGGGTTGCGTAATCCCATCCCGTTTATGCGGCGGAAATAGTCCAGCGTTTTTTCGCCGAAACTCTCCTGCGTGCCCGTCGTGGCTGCCGTCGAGACCATATATATGAATCCGTCCGTATGCTCGTCGATCAGGCGGATGCGCTCTTCGGAGGTTTCGGGTGTGATGAGCATGATGAATTTCAGGCCGTAGCGGTCGGCTACCGGTTTATAGTCCCGCAGGTAGTCGGCGAAGGGCAGGTCGGGAATAATGACGCCGTCGATCCCCGTTTCGGCGCAGTCGCGGCAGAAGTCCTCGATGCCGTATTGCATCACGGGGTTCAGGTAGCCCATCATGACCAGCGGCATATCGGTTTTTTGGCGGATGTCTTTAAGCTGGCCGAACAGCTTTTTGAGCGTCATGCCGTTCTTGAGCGCGATCTGGCTACTGTTCTGGATCGTCTCGCCGTCCGCCATCGGGTCGGAGAACGGAATGCCGATCTCGGCCATGTCTGCGCCCTGTTCGGTTAATGCTTCGATGATCGGAGCCGTGTCGTCCGGGCCGGGGAATCCGGCGGTGAAATAGACGGAAAGGATGCCTTTTTGTTTTTTGCTGAAAAGTTCGTTTATGCGGTTCATGATCGGATGGTTTTGATAAATCGTTCGAGTAATTCTGTATTTTTTAGTCCCGCCTCGATCTCGAAGCGGCTGTTCAAGTCGGCGCCGTAAAGGCTTGGGTGGTCGATTGATAAAATGTCTTGGGCGTCCAAGGCCGAGATGCCTCCGCTCAGCAGGAAAGGAGTCCCGCTTCCATATGCCTCCAGGATCCGCCAGTCGAACCGGTTTCCCGATCCGCCGTGTCCCGGTGTGCGGGTGTCGAACAGGAAGAGGTCGCAACAGCTTTCATAATGAACGGTTTTCATGAGGTCTGCTCTGCGCTCCACGCCGAAAGCCTTGACGATCTCATACCCCGCTTCCCGGAGCTTCGAGCAGGTCTGCGGGGATTCGGCACCGTGCAGTTGCAGGGTATGCAGCTTGTATCGTTCCGCGGTGCGGAGGATTTCGCTTACCGGCGCATCGACAAAAACGCCTGTGCGCCGTACGGAGGAGGGCAGTGCAGTGTCAAAAATGTCCGGATCGAGCGCGGCGGCAAATCGGGG
>CANQXP010000049.1 GCA_947627885.1 uncultured Rikenella sp. | reverse complement strand
TATGGCCGCCGTTCACCGCACCCCAAAAGCTAAGGCTGTGATAGATTTAGGATGCGCAAGCATCCTCGAAAGTTTTTTTGGTTCTTTTTGTTCACAAAAAGAACAGTACCCTCCATGGGGTAGTAAATAACAGGACGGTTAAAATTTAAAGCGGGCCAGTAGCGTCACCCGGTGATTCTGCGTATTCGCATAGCGCTCCGTAGGTCGGTAATGCGAGTCGAACTTCTCGCCCCACGACGCCAGGCTATACATATACTCCAGCCCGAACGACAGCATCCGGTAATGATACCACAGGCGCGGCGACAGGCGGAAATACCAGTCGATCCCCTTGTCCGGGATCGCCGCCTTGGCCAAGTCCACCTCCTTGCCCGTGCCCAGATTCTTCGTCCAGCCCGTGAAAAAGCCCGGTTGCCAGCCCTTCAACACCTTGCCCTCGTAATTCAGCCACACCGCCACCGCCTGCGTCGCCGTGTAGCCGTAGTCCGCGTCGCCCGCCGCTATATCTCGCAGCCGCGGGCCGTAGCCCCCCAGCATATTGAGCGTCGAGAGATCCTGTCCCCACATCGCGAAAGCCGACAACTTGTGTCCCCCGCCGAACGTGTGCAAGCCGAACACCGACGCATTGAACGCCGCCATCCGCTTGAAAGTCCGCACCGAGTCCGCCGTCAGGTTGCGCGGCCGGATCGACTTGAAACCCCCGCCGAAACCGACCATCGACCCCTTCGGGTCGCCCACCGTCAGCCTCAACGCGATGTCCGGCACCATCCCGTAAGCCTGCGCCTCCCCTTCCGCACCCGCATACATCCCCAGCGCGCCCGTCAGCCGCACAAGGTCGCCCAGCCGCTGCGTAAAGCGTACCTGCGGGATGCGCGACAGCGGGTTGATCGGCGTGCCGCAGCCGTGAGCCACCGTGTTCGGGAAAATCTCCTCCGGCACCGCCAGGTTGTTCGTCTGGCCGATCAGCAACTGGCTCCGTTTCCAGTCCAGGCTGATGTAGGCGTGCCGCAGCCGCAGCACACCCAGGTTATCCCCCGTGCCCATGAAGTCCGTCTCGACGAACGCCGTGGCCGTAGCCCCAAGAATATCGGCCGCCGTAGCCCCCACGTTCAACCGCGTGTTGGCCACGCCGAAACGCAACGAATTTTCCCGGTTGATATCCTCGCCGTACTTGTTATAGACCGGCGCCAGCGGGAAATAGTAAAAAATGCCGCCGTTCCGGGCCTTCGAAGCGTAGCTGTCCGTAAAGACCTGCGCGTCGAGGCGGCCGCCGAACCTGAATTTCACGCGGGACTCTTTTTTCACGATGTCCGCCTTTTCAGCGGATGCGGCTGAAACGCCTGCGGACAAAGCCGCCAAAATAAAAACGCAGAGGTATCGTTTCATATGCAGGATACAAAGAATGAGCTGCAAAAGTAATACTTTTGCGGGGACGGTGTCCTACGCATTTCTACCGTTTCCGTGCGGTACAAATACCTATTCCGGGCGCAAGGCCCTAAGCGACTGATATAAAAAACTATGGACTTTATATTGCATTCCGACTTCGCCCCCACCGGCGACCAGCCCGAGGCCATCGCGCAGCTGACCCGTTCGTTGCAGGAGGGGACACGCCACAATACCCTGTTGGGCGTGACGGGATCGGGCAAAACCTTCACGATGGCCAACGTCATCAAGAACATCGGCAAGCCCACCCTGATCCTGAGCCACAACAAGACCCTCGCAGCGCAGCTCTACGGCGAGTTCCGCGGCTTCTTTCCGGAGAACGCCGTCGAATATTTCGTCTCCTACTACGACTACTACCAGCCGGAGGCTTACCTGCCTACGTCGGACACCTATATCGAAAAAGACCTCTCGATCAACGACGAGATCGAAAAACTGCGCCTGAGCACCACCAGCTCGCTGCTCTCCGGGCGCAACGACATCGTGGTGGTCAGCTCCGTGTCGTGCCTCTACGGGATCGGGAACCCGGAGGACTTCCACGCCAACACCATCGAGATCAAAAAGGGGCAGGATTTCCCGCGGCAAAAACTTTTATACCAGCTTGTCGACGGTCTCTACTCGCGCAACGACATCGAGTTCAGCCGCGGTACTTTCCGCGTGGCGGGCGACACGGTGGACGTGCACGTAGCCTACGGCGACAAGGCTTACCGCATCGTACAGTGGGGCGACACGGTGGAGGAGATACACGCCATCGACCCGATTACCGGGCAACGGCTCTCGCAGCTCGATCGGGTGACCATCTACCCCGCGAATATCTTCGTCACCACGCGCGACCGGATCAATTCGGCGGTGATCCAGATCCAGCACGACCTGTCGGCGCAGTACGACTTCTTTATGCAGCGCGGCGAGGAGCAATACGCCAAGCGGCTGAAACAGCGGGTGGAATACGACCTCGAAATGATTAAAGAGCTGGGCTACTGCTCCGGGATCGAGAACTATTCGCGTTACTTCGACGGGCGGCTGCCGGGGACGCGGCCGTTCTGCCTGCTGGACTATTTTCCGGACGATTTCCTGATTATCATAGACGAGAGCCACGTCACGATCCCGCAGATCCGGGCGATGTACGGCGGCGACAACGCGCGGAAGAAGAACCTGGTGGAATTCGGCTTCCGGCTTCCGGCGGCGATCGACAACCGGCCGCTGAAGTTCGAGGAGTTCGAGGCGCTGGTGCCCCAGTCGGTTTATGTGAGCGCAACGCCGGCGGACTACGAGCTGAACAAGTCGGAAGGGGTGGTGGTCGAGCAGGTGATCCGCCCCACGGGGCTGCTGGATCCGGAGATCGAGATCCGCCCGACGGCCGACCAGATCGACAACCTGATCGGCGAAATCGAGCTGCGGGCCGAAAAGGATCAGCGGGTGCTGGTGACGACACTCACCAAGCGGATGGCCGAGGAACTGACCAAATATTTCGAAAAGGTGGGTATCCGTTGCCGCTATATCCACTCGGACGTGGACACGCTGGAGCGGATCGAGATCATGGACGACCTGCGGGCCGGGCGGTTCGACGTGCTGGTGGGGGTCAACCTCCTGCGCGAGGGGCTGGATTTGCCGGAGGTGTCGCTGGTAGCGATCATGGATGCCGACAAGGAGGGTTTCCTGCGCTCGGCGCGGTCGCTGACCCAGACGGCGGGACGGGCTGCGCGGCACCTGGAAGGGCGGGTGATTATGTACGCGGACAAGATCACGGACTCGATGCGCCAGACGATCGACGAGACGGAGCGGCGGCGCGAAAAGCAGATGAATTACAACATCGAACACGGCATCACGCCGCAGGCGGTGCACAAGATGAGCAAATCGACTCTCGGCGAGGGTTCTCCGCTGGCGGCTTCGCTGCCGTCGGCGAAGGTGGCTGCGGCGGGGGCCACGACGATCCAGCGGCCGTTCGGAACCGGTGCAGGGGGCGGCGGCGTGGTGTACGATATGGATGCGCCGCTGTCGATGGTGGCGGACCCGGTGATGGAGTATATGTCGGCCACGGATTTGGAGAGCGCGATCGCGCAGGCGCGGGAGATGATGGAGCAGGCGGCCAAAGAGCTCGACTTCATGGCGGCGGCGCGCTACCGCGACGAGATGTTCGCTTTGCAGCAGAAGCAACTGGCGGCGGCCGGTTCGGGCAAGGTGTCGCCGTCGATCAAAGGAGGCGTGCGGGAGTCGAAGGCGGGGGTGGGCAAATCACGCAAGCGGACGAAGATTCTTTAATATCTGGGACCTGTGGGGCGGTGTCTTCCGACACACCGTAGAGGTACTACCAACGCGACTCGGGAAGAGTCGCCGGGCGCCCCCAGGGGGGCAGGGGCGCCCGAACCCTACAGAACGAGGAACTGAATCCCCACAGGTCAATCGCGGGCCAGATGCACCTTTGGGATCACCCAAACTCTCGCAAGAGTCCCAACGAGGCCGCTTCGAGGGGACTGCTGACAATGATCCTCCGCCGGAGATGGCTCCGGGCTGGCCGTTAACGCGGAAACTTATGCCGGGTGAGTATTCAAATGGATACTCATCCGGCTTTTTTACGTATAAATACCCATTCAAAATAGGTGATAACACCCTCCCGTATATTTTCAGACCTCCGTACTTTTGTTTACCGGAAAATGGCATCCGGACGACCTATGGGAAAATATTTCGACGAACTGATGCAGGATCACCGTTTCCGCGAGGGGCTGAACGCCTGCATGAACTGCGGGGCCTGCACGGCGGTGTGCCCGGCGGCGGAGTACTACAACTACGACCCGCGGCAGATCGTGGACGATGTGCAGGCGCGCGACGACGAGAGCATCGAAGCGCTGATGAAGAGCGACACGATCTGGTACTGCGGCGAATGCATGTCATGCCGGCCGCGCTGTCCGAGGGGCAATACGCCGGCTTATGTGATACAGGCGCTGCGGAAGCTGTCGCAGAAGTACGGTTTCTTCACGGAGTCGGAAAAGGGGCGGCAGCAATATGCGCTGGGCAAGGTGCTGGGGGGCAATATGATGGAGCTGGGCTACTGCGTGCATCCGACGCGGGTGGCGCCGCGGATGCACCCGGAGCAGGGGCCGGTGTGGGCGTGGGTGCACGAGCATGACGACGATGTGTTCGCGCGGTTCACGGAGAATTACAAGAAGCAGGGGCCGGGGCCGGCGCGGGCGATCGACCCGGAGAGCATGGCGGAGTTCCGCCGCATCTTCGACGTGAGCGGAGGGACTGAGTTCCTGGACAACATCGAGCGCCATTCGCTCAAGAAAGCGGAAGAGCTGGGCATGACGCCGGAGGAGTATATGGAGTATGTTTACACCTACAACAGCGGCACACATACGCTGTAATTAACCGTTCGTTAAAAAGTAAGCGATACGCAGTATCGCCCGCCCGGCGTGGGCACACGCCCCCGCGCGGGGGCGCAGTTTCCTCTATCTCGGAAAGATGCCCGTGGATACGAAAACGGCGGCGAGCGTAGCGAGCCGCGCGGGCCGGACGCCTCCCCACGGGAGGCCCGCAACACGCCGCTTACGCGCCGCGATTGCTGTCCACCCGGACGTCCGACCCCGACTGACCAACAGTCACACACGGCGCAAAGACAAATAACCGAACCGATAAATACACACAATGAAATACAGGTACGCCAACTGGCAGGAATACAGTAAATATATCGCGGACGACCACTACTACTACGCCCGCAGCTGCATCCGCCAGAACTTTTTTCCCGGCTCCGAGAAAGCCTTCCTCGACATCCTGAGGAACGACCTAGGGATGGACATCACCGAAGACCCCCGGCACACCACCTGCACCGGAATCGGCTACCACTCCGACGTGGTGCCGCTGGAAACCACCATGGCCATCGTCGCGCGCCAATTCGCGCTGATGACCGAGTGCGGGTACGAAAACTACGTGGCCTCGTGCATTACCTCGTTCGGGATTTACAGCGAGGTGCTCGACATGTGGCACCACTTCCCGGAACTGGAGGCCAAAGCGCGCGAGAACCTGTTCAAGGCCACCGGACGGGAGTTCCACAAGCCGAAAATACTGGTGCACACTTCCGACCTGATGTTCCACGTGCGCGAGAAGATCGCCGAAAAAGGGGTGCGGCGGTTGGTGAACGCCGCGACGGGCGAGCCGCTCAAGGTGGTGGATCATATCGGCTGCCACTATGCCAAGGTGTTCCCGAAAAAAGGGATCGGCGGAGCGGAGTTCCCGTATGTGCTGGCGGGCATGGTCGAGGCGTGGGGAGGACAGTCGGTGGACTATCCGGAGCGGAGGCACTGCTGCGGTTTCGGCTTCCGCAACTATCTGGTGCAGGCCAACCGGGGCTATTCCATTGCCAACTCCAAGAAGAAATTCGAATCGATGGCGCCTTACCAGCCGGACTTTATCGTCTCCAACTGTCCGGGGTGCGCGATGTTCCTCGACCGCTGGCAGTTCACGCTGAATGCCATGACGGGCAGCAATTATGCGATTCCGTCGCTCACTTACGAGGAGATGGCGGGACTGGTGATGGGTATCGACCCGTGGGATCTGGGTTTGCAGATGCACCAGGTGCCGGTGGAGCCGCTGCTCGACAAACTGGGCGTGCAGTACGACCCGGCGGCGAAGTATTTAGGCAAGAACGGCAAATTCATCGGGCAGCCGGTAGCCCCGGCGATCTACAATCCGGCGGCATTATAAACGACCACACACAGACCATATATGGCACAGGAAAGAATATTGGTGATCGGCGGCGGCGTGGCTGGCATGCAGGCTGCGGCGGCGCTGCGCGAGGAGGGTTTCAGCCCGCTTATTATCGAGCGCTCGTCCAAGACGGGGGGGCATGTAGCGCAGTGGGACCGGCTGTTTCCCACTCAGGCTCCTGCGCAGGCCGTTATCGACGAACTCTCGGCGGCTTCGCAGGGGATCGAGTCGGTAACGGACTGCGAGATCACATCGCTCACGGCGGCTGACGGCGGAGTGACGGCGGTTTCGGCCGGAGGGGATCGGTACGAGGGGCGCGCCGCTGTGGTGGCTACAGGCTTCGACCTGTTCGACGCGCGGCTCAAGGAGGAGTACGGCTACGGGATGTACGAGAACGTGATTACTTCGGCGGAACTTGAACAAATGTTCCGCGATGGGCGGGTGGCGATGAAAAGCGGGGAGGCGCCGAAAAGGGTGGCGATCCTGCACTGCGTGGGCTCGCGCGACGAGAAGGTAGGTCAAAACCACTGCTCGAAGGTCTGCTGCATCACGGGGATCAAGCAGGCGATCGAACTGACGGAGGCGGTGCCGGGGGTGCAGGTGACCAACTTTTACATGGACTTGCGGGCGTTCGGGAACGGCTATGAAGAGCTGTACCGGAAATCTCAGGTGGAAAACGGGGTGACGTACATTCGGGGGCGTATCTCGGAAGCGGGCGAGACGCAGGATAAACGGATACAGCTGAAGGTGGAGGACACGCTGGTGGGACGGCCGCTGCGGATGACGGTGGACATGCTGGTGCTGCTGGTGGGGATGCGGGCGCCGGGGTGCTGTTCGTCATTCGGACTGGAAACGCAGGCGAACGGTTTTTTTGCGCCGCGCGACCCGTATACGGGGACGGTGGCGAGCTCGGTTCCGGGCGTTTATCTGGCTGGGACGGCGACGGGGCCGAAGACCATCGGCGAAACAATCAATGAGGCGGTGGCGGTGGCACGGCGGATCAAAAGGGATTTGGGGGAATAACTGTACGTTTTTATACCGGTCGCAGCCTGCGCGGCCGGTGGCCGTTCTGCTGGCCTGCCGACTGAGATATACTATGCCTTATTGCGGGCCTCCCCCCGCGGAGGCCCGCCCGGCTCATTGTGCTCGCCGCAGAAATTACAACGAGGGCAGTGCAGTACGGGAAGTTATAAATAACCGTACGGTTAAAATAAAATTTCCGCGTCAGCGGTCAGCCCGCAGCCCCCCCCCCGGCGGATGGCTGAAAGACTCGCGATGCTCGTTTTCGCCTCCGCTGGCTGCGGGACGGACAAAACGTGTTAAATAACCGTACTGTTAATGATATGCGATTCGAAGAATCGCCGGCCTCGGGCGGTGCCGCGGGCACTCCGGTGAAGGGGTACTTACAGCCAGCAAAAGACGCAACGCTCCAGCGCGGGGGAGGCGCGCCGAGGACGAAATCGAAAACATGAATAATCGTACGGATAAACAGAGAAGCTATGGATTTCGGATTCACGATCAATGCGCCGCGGGCGATCTACCTGGACCAGATGGACCCCGCGCTGCGGGACAAGATCATCGCACGGGAGCGGACCACGCTGCTGTGCATCGGCTGCGGAAGCTGCACGGCGACCTGCACGGCTGGACAGTTCACCCCGTTCAGCTTGCGCAAATTGCAGCACCTCATCCGGCGCGGGGAGTATGAAGCCGCGAAAAAGTCGCTGAAAGAGTGCATGCTGTGCGGCAAATGCCGGATGGTATGCCCGCGGGGGGTCAATACGCGCGCGGTGGTGCACGCCATGCTCGAAATATTATAAACCGTTCAATTATTTGCCTGGTGCCGCCTGGTACTGTTCTTTCTTTGAAAAGAAAGAACCAAAGAAACTTTCCAGAGCTTCGCTAATCCAAGCGTGTTGGCCTTACTTCGTTCGGGTCGGGCTTTCACGGCGGCGCACTAATGTAAGTTAAGCCTTATGTGCGCTCGCCGGAAAGTCCCCGGCCCAAAAGAGGAGCCCGGCAGCCCATGGAAAACGAAGTTTTCCCAAAAAGTTTTTGCGCCGCTTTTTACAAAAAGCGGCAGTGCAGTGCGGGTACGTACAAAATAAACGAACATTTAAAATATAAGATATGCAAGCCGGTTCACCCTGGTTTTTCGACCCATTCGTCATACCCTTCACCATCGGCGTGGTATGGCTGTTCTGCGCGATCCTCTACAAGTGGGTCAAATGGTTCGTAGGGCTTCCGTCCGAAGACAAGGGCCTGGTGCGGCATAATTTCTTCTCCGCCAAAAGCCTCAAGGCGCTGAAAGAGGCCGTACTGGAATGCCTGATCCACCGCAAGATCTGGAAAACGAACCCCATGCTGGGGTTTATGCATATGTCGCTGGCACTGGGGTGGT
Source organism: uncultured Rikenella sp. (assembly GCA_947627885.1). Taxonomy (GTDB): domain Bacteria; phylum Bacteroidota; class Bacteroidia; order Bacteroidales; family Rikenellaceae; genus Rikenella. Next base: position 8,725 of record CANQXP010000049.1, on the reverse strand, counting down.
TCCTGCTGATCGTCGTCGGGAAACTGGAGACCTCGACCTATATCCGCGATGCCGTCAATCCGCCCCACGTCCATGTATTCTTCCGCTACTTCTTCCCCGAAGAGCCGGCCTCCTACGTGCGGCATTTCAACTACGCCTTGTTGATGGACTGCCTGCTGATCTTCGTACTGTGCGGCGTCGCGCTGGCGTGGGGCAAACGGGCTTATTCGCGGATGATGGGCATGCGGCGGACGACCAGGCATACCCCTTTCGACCGGATCGCGCTGGCCTCGTTGTGGCTGATCTTCCCGCTGCGCTATCTGGCCGAATCGGTCACCTGCGGCGTGCACGACAGCGGCAGCTTCTTTACCGGCGGTACAGGAGATATGTTAGCCTCGGTGGTGCCGATGGGGATGCTCTCGGCGATGGAGTACCCGGCGTGGTGGGCTTACTCCATCGTCCTCGGTGTCTTTTTCGTCGCCCTGCCCTACTCGCGGTACATGCACATTTTCACCGAGATACCGCTGATTTTCCTGCGGGCCTACAAGGTCAAGTCGAAGCCGGAGGGAAGCACGTTCGACAATTTCCAGATACAGGCCTGCTCCCGGTGCGGGATATGCCTCGACCCGTGCCCCATCGCTTCGGATTTGAATATCAACAATATACAGGCTGCTTATTTCCTGCGCGACCGGCGCTACGGGCACCTGACCTCGCAGGTGGCGGACACCTGCCTGATGTGCGGACGGTGTGCCGAGGCCTGCCCCGTGGGGATCGAGCAGGGGACGTTACGCCTGAGTAGCCGGGTGGCGTTCGCCGGTCAAACATCGTTATATCATGCAGCGCGCTACGAGTTCCTGGCTTCGGCGGAAGACCGTTCGGAGGGGACGGGGAAGGTGGGCTTCTTTGCGGGCTGCATGACCCAACTCACGCCGGGCGTACTGCGGTCGATGGAGAAGATCTTCGCGGCGGCCGGGGTCGATGTCTGGTGGGCGGATAAGCATGGTGGAGTATGCTGCGGCCGCCCGATGCGGCTGAGCGGCAACCTGCCGGCGGCTGAGCGGATGGAACGCTACAACACGGAGCTGTTCCGCAAACACGGGATCACCACGCTGGTGACGGGCTGCCCGATCTGTTACAAGAGCTTCACGCAGGAATACAAGGAGTTGCAGAAACTGGGCATCCGAGTGCTGCACCACACGCAGTATATCGCGGAGCTGATCGCGGGGGGGCGCCTGAAAACATCGGTGGTACAGGCGTCATACGCTTACCACGATCCGTGCGAACTGCGGGGTATCTACGCGGAGCCGCGGTATGTGCTGTCGCACGTGGCGACGCTGGCCAACCCCGAAAGCCGCGAGAAAGACCGGGTGCACTGCTGCGGGGGGAGTCTGGCGAACCTGACACTGGACACGGCGGCACAGACGAAGATCGGAGCCACGGTGGTGCGCAACCTGACGGCAACGGGGGCGGAGACGATCGTGACGAGCTGCCCGCAGTGCAAGAAATCCCTGCAACGGGCGGCGGGGAACGATCAAATACGGGTTGTGGACATTGCAGAAGTGGTGGCCGAAGCGGTATGACAATCAATCGTTCCTTTTATCTCTATCCTTGAAGGGTACCGTTCTTTTTGTGAACAACCGACGCTGCCAGCGTATGCCATACAACCGCAGGTTTGAATATGGCTACGCGGCGAGGTGGAAGATCGAAGGTCAACAAAGCGGGTACATACAAATTACCGGACGGTTAAAAGAGGAAATAAAGGCTTATATTTGCAGAAAAAATAAAAAGAACCGATGGATTTTATCGAGGAACTGACCTGGCGGGGCATGATACACGACATGATGCCCGGCACTGCCGAACAACTCAAGAAAGAGATGACCACCGCCTATGTGGGGATCGACCCCACGGCCGACTCGCTGCACATCGGGCACCTCGTGAGCGTAATGATGCTCAAGCACTTCCAGCGCTGCGGGCACAAGCCCATCGCCCTGATCGGGGGGGCTACCGGGATGATCGGCGACCCCAGCGGGAAGTCGTTGGAACGCAACCTGCTCGACGAACCGACCCTGCGGCACAACCAGGCCGCGATCAAGGCGCAGCTCTCCAAGCTGATCGACTTCGACAGCACCGCACCGAACGCGGCCGAGATGGTGAACAACTACGACTGGATGAAAGAGCAGACCTTCCTCGGATTTATCCGGGATATCGGGAAGCTCATCACCGTCAACTACATGATGGCCAAGGACTCCGTGAAGAAACGCTTCTCGGGCGAAGGCGAGGGGATGTCGTTCACCGAGTTCACCTACCAGCTGGTACAGGGTTTCGATTTCCTGACGCTGTACGAGACCAAGGGGTGCAAATTGCAGCTCGGCGGGTCGGACCAGTGGGGGAATATCACCACCGGTACCGAGCTGATCCGGCGCAAGGCCGGCGGGGAGGCGTTCGCGCTGACCTGCCCGCTTATCAAGAAAGCCGACGGCACCAAGTTCGGGAAGACCGAGAGCGGCAACGTGTGGCTCGATCCGAATTACACCTCGCCGTATAAATTCTACCAGTTCTGGGTCAATGTGAGCGACGAGGATGCGGAACGCTATATCAAGATATTCACCATGCTCGACAAAGCCACGGTCGAGGCGCTGATCGCGGAGCACCGCGAAGCGCCACACCTGCGCAAATTGCAGAAGACGCTGGCGGAGGAGGTTACGGTGATGATCCACTCGCGCGAGGACTACGAACGGGCGGTGGCGGCCAGCTCGATCCTGTTCGGCGGCGGGGCGGAGGCCCTGAAGGCGGCGGACGAACGGACGATCCTCGAAGTGTTCGAAGGGGTGCCGCAGTTCAAGATCGACTTTACCCAAGGGAATGACATTCCGTTATCGACGCTGTGTACGGAAAAAGCGGCCATCTTTGCATCGAAAGGGGAGCTGCGGCGGCTGATCCAGGGCGGCGGCATCTCGCTGAACGGGACGAAAGTGGCCGAGCCGGAACAGGCGGTGACGGCGGCCGACCTGATCTCGGATAAATTCCTGCTGGTGCAGAAGGGGAAAAAGAATTACTTCCTGATTATTGCGAAATAACCGGCTGAATTGCATAACTTTGAAGGGACTTCCCGCTGCGGGGAGTCCCTTTTTGCAACCCAGTTCCAACACTATGCATAAACGTATTATTCTCGCGATTGCTGCTCTGTTGACGGCGGCCACCGCCTCGGCCTGGAAGATCGAAGGCCGCATCACAGGTGTGGCCGACAAGGATTCTGTGGAAGTGCTGCTTTTCCGCTATTGGGGCAATTCCGGCCGGAGCATCCAGACCGACACGATCCGCGGAGGCCTGTTTTCATTCTCCGGGGAGCTGCCCGCCGGCGAGATGGTCATGATGCGGGTGAGCGCAAGGAACGGACAGGGAACAGGCTCGCTCTGGATGACCGACACGACCGATATGCTCATTACCGCCGATGCCGGCGGTAAATGGACGGTGACCAGCAACGAGCCGGAACAGGAGATCGAACAGGCATTGACGATGGTCGACCTTTCCGACCTCGACGCCCTGATGCAATCGAGTGAAGACTATCGCAAAAACAGGGATTCCGTGTGGCGCGTTTCGGCGCAGCGGCTCTGGCCGGTCTATATCCGGCACATCAACTCGCGGGCGGTGTTGAATGATTTGACTTTCTATGCCCGGCAGGGAGCTATCCCGCGGGACAGGTTGCAAAGGATATACAACAGGCTGACCCCGGAGAACAAAGCGTCGTTAGAGGGGGAATCGATCGCCTGGGCGATCGATCCGCCGCATGTGCCGCAGCTGGGCGAGCCGTTCGGGGATATTGCGGGAACCGATACGACGGGCCGGGCATGCAAGCTCTCGGACTATGCCGGGAAAGGAAAATATGTGTTGCTGGACTTCTGGAGCGTGGGGTGCGGGCCGTGTCATGCGGCGTTCCCGCAGATGAAAGAGATTTATACGAAGTATGGCGACCGGCTGGAGATCGTGGGCGTCAGCCTGGACGCGAACAAGGATCAGTGGCGCGACGTGGTACGGTGGAAAGAGCTGCCGTGGGCACATATTTCGGATGGGAAGGGGAATTTCGGAGGAGCATACATGCTGTACCGGATCGAGGCGATGCCGACCTATGTGCTGATCGACCCGCAGGGCAAGCTCGTCGAGCGGTGGTATCCGGGACAGGGGGATTTTCAGGATCGGATGATCGAGCCGTATCTGGATAAACAATCATAAAGGAAACTACTAACCAATAACATATAATGACCTATGCTGAAAAGAACACTCTTTCTCTCGCTGGCGCTAGGGGCGTTCTGCGCTTTCGCCGCCGCTCCGGCCTTGGGCCAGGAACCGGCCGGGACCGTCAAAACGGGCGATAAACTGTATGATGTCGAGGTGCACGACACCGAAGGCAACTACTCGTACCTGTCGGATTATGCCGGCAAGGATGGCAAATACCTGCTGGTACTCTTCTGGACTTCGAACTGCCCACGGTGCCATGCCTCGTTCCCGGAGGTGGCCAAATATGCGGAACGGTACGCTGATTCGCTGTCGGTGGTGGGCGTGATGTTGAGCGACAACCACGACGGCTGGATGGAGATGTACCAATACCGCAAGCCGTTTGAGTGGCCGAACCTGTCGGATGGTGAGCTGCTCAAAGACGGCGCGGCGGTGCCGTACGGGATCGGGCTCTACCCTACTTTCGTGCTGGTGGAACCGAAAGAGAACAGGATCGTGCGGATGTGGAGCGGTTTCAAGCTGGATAAGTTCCAATCGGAAATGCAACCCTATTTTGCCCCGGTAAAATAACGGATCGATTATTTGTAGGACTGTTCTTGTGTTGGAGGGTACTGTTCTTTCTGTGAACAGAAAGAACCAAAGAAACTTTGGAGGATGCTTACGCATCCTAAATCTATCACAGCCTTAGCTTTTGGGGTGCGGTGAACGGCGGCCATACGCCGTTACTAAATCAAGGCCGCCGCTCCCGCGCCCCAAAGAATGAGGACTTCGGCAGACTAAGGAGTAGCGCAGCTATCTCAAAAGTCTTTTGGGTACCTTTTCTTCAGAAAAGGTACGGTTGCCTCCAACCCAAAGAAAAGGGTACAAATAATCGATCAGATTACCAATATGCCGGAACTGCACGAGATCATCGAACGCGAGTACCGTGGCTGCGGCTTTTCGGCCGCAGGTACGGTCGCTTTCGCGTTGCTCGAAGAGGAACGCGAAAGGTTCGCCGGGTGGCTCGGCAAAGGCTACGGGGCCGATATGGACTATTTGGGCCGGTCGGCGGAGTACCGGCACGACCTGCGGCGACTTTTTCCCGAAGTGCGGAGCATCGCGGTCACGCTGACTTCGTACCGACGACCGCCGGAAGTTCGCCAGCCCGACGACGTGCCGCGCATCGCCCGGTTTGCGTGGAGCGACGATTATCACGATATTATCAAAGGTAACCTGCGGCGGTTATTGGAGACCGTCCGGGGCTACCAAGGATTCGGCGGAGTGAAGGGCCGGGCGGTGGTGGACAGCGCCCCCGCTTTCGAACGGGCATGGGCCGTACGTGCCGGATTGGGCTGGGCCGGACGCAGTTCGATGCTGATCCATCCGGAGCTGGGGAGCTTTACGCTAATCGGACTTTTGTTGCTGGATGCGCCGCTGCCCGAAGGTTTTATTCCGCCCCGGCGGATACCGGACGGCTGCGGTAGCTGCCGCAAGTGCATGGAAGCCTGCCCGACGGGAGCTATCGTGGCGCCGCACACGGTGAATGCGGGCCGTTGCATCTCCTACCAGACGATCGAGCGGCGCGAAGCGGTTTCGGAGGAGATCCGCCCTATGTTGGCAGGCCGCATTTTCGGCTGCGACCGCTGCATGGAGGTTTGCCCTTACAACAACCGGGAGGGGATGCCGCTGATGCCGCAAAACGCAGGACTGGACTCGGTGCCGCAGCGGTTGGGAATCACGGCCGGTGAATGGCGCACGATGACGGAAACGGAATTCAAAGCCCGATTCAGCGGGAGCCCTTTGCTGCGGGCCGGGCTGGGGAAACTGAAAAGCTCGCTCTAAGAGCAGCGGTGGGTGCGGAAGGTGTAAAACCGCTGGGCCAGGTAGCTGAACACGGTGGTGACGACCTGGATGGCGGCATAGGAGGGCGACGGATAGAAACCGAGCACCTCGACGAGCAGTTTCAGCCCGAAGTAGTTGATGCCGACATTGACGGCCACGACCTGCGCGTACCGGAACAGCTGCTTGGCGCCATGCACCTCGGATTTCCCGAAAGCGATGTTGCGCGCGAGGTAAAAGCCGGTAAAAAAGGTGACCACGAAGGTGATCAGGAAGGCGAGTATAGGGGCGGAGACCACCACGACGCCGAAATCGGTGTCGCGCTTGTCGAGCACATAGTTGAAGCAGAACCAGTAGAGAACCATATTGAACAGGAGGTTCAGTCCGCCGGCGAAAGCGTAACGGAAGGTCTCCTGGGGTATGATCCGTCGAAGTGGCTTTATATAAAAAAGGTCTACGAAACGGGTGATGATTCTGCGCATAGTGCAAAAGTACATCTTTTTTATCGTTCGGTTTTATCGCTACCCTCAGAGGGTAGCGATAAAACCGAACGATAAAAAAAGCGTAACTTTGCAATCATTATGATCGACCGTCAGACAGTAGACCGGATATTCGCCGCCGCAGACATCGTGGACGTGGTGAGCGACTTCGTGACTCTCAGGAAAAAGGGAGTCAACTACCAGGCATGCTGTCCGTTCCATAACGAGAAAACCCCGTCGTTCGTCGTGTCCCCCTCCAAAAGGCTTTACAAATGCTTCGGGTGCGGCAAAGGCGGGAACGCCATCAGCTTCGTGATGGAGCATGAAGGGCTGAGCTACGTCGAAGCCCTGAAATGGGTGGCCAAAAAATACGGCATCGAGGTCAAGGAGAAAGAACAATCGCCCGAAGAAAAGCAGCGCAACGACGACCGCGAGAGCATGATGGTCGTCACCTCGTGGGCCAACCAGTATTTTGTCGAGCAGCTCAAAACCCCGGAAGGGGAGAACGTCGGAGTGGGCTACTTCCGGGAGCGGGGCTTCACCGACGCCACCATTGCCAAATTCCAGCTCGGCTACTGCCCCTCCAAAGGCGACGCCATGACGCAGGCGGCGCTGGCCGAAGGGTACCAGGAGCCGTTCCTGGTGGGAACGGGGCTGACCATCAAACGGGAGGCACAGAGCGGCGGCGGGTATTATGACCGGTTCTGCGGCCGCGTGATGTTCCCGGTACACTCGTTGTCCGGGCGGGTCATTGCGTTCGGGGGGCGTACCCTGCGCACCGACAAGAAGGTCGCCAAGTACCTCAACTCGCCCGAGAGTGAGATCTACCACAAGAGCAACACCCTTTACGGCATCTACTTCGCCAAGAAGGCCATCACCCAGTTCAACCGCTGTATACTGGTCGAGGGGTATACGGACGTGCTCCAGATGCACCAGTCGGGAGTCGAGAACGTGGTCGCGTCGTCGGGGACGTCGCTGACCACGGAGCAGATCAAGCTCATCAAGCGGTTTACCAAGAACGTGACGGTCATCTATGACGGCGACGCGGCGGGGATCAAGGCTTCGATGCGCGGGATCGACATGATCCTGCGGGAGGGGCTGACCGTGCGGTGCATCCTGTTGCCGGACGGCGAAGACCCCGACTCGTTCGCGCGGTCGCACAACGCCACGGAGTTGCAGGCCTATATCGAGGAACACGAAGAGGACTTCATCTCGTTCAAGACCCGGATTTTGCTGGGCGACGCGGCCAACGACCCGATCAAGCGGGCGGAGGTGATAACGAGCGTCGTGGAGTCTATTGCCACGATCCCGGAGGCGATCACGCGGTCGGTCTTTATCCGGGAATGCGCCCGGAAGCTCGAAATCGACGAGGATATTTTGATCCGCGAGGTGGCCAAGAAGCGGGTAACGATGGTGGACGGGCAGGCGGGGCGCGAGGTGGCGGAGAATGCCCGGCGGAAGGAGCAATTCTTGCAACGCCACCAGGGCGATCCATCGTCTGCGCCGGGCTTTTCGCCGGATGCGCCGGTCACGGAACCCGCGGCGCCTATCGACCTGGCCCCGAAGCTGAGTTATGCGGAACAGGGGCTGAACCGGGAACTGGATCGACTGGAACGCGAACTGGTGGGCTACCTGCTCAAGTACGGCGGCGAGAATTTCGATTTCGAGATGTCCCCGACGGAGATCGTCTCGCTGAGCGTAGCGGAGACGATCATCGGCGACTTGGAGATGGATCGCATCGAGATGCACAATCCGCTCTGCCGCCAGATTTATGAAGAGTATGTCAGGGAGTTCCGGGAACACGGGGCGCCGGCGGCGAACCATTTTATCAACCATCCTTCGCCGGAGGTGGCTTCGCTGGCGGTGGACCTGCTGACGGAGGAGGAGACGTACTCGCCGAGTCGGATGTGGCAACGGTACGAGATCCGGGTCTCGACGGAGCGTGAACGGCTGGGAGAGGCGATCCCGAAGGCGATCACGATCTACAAGTCGAAAGTGGTCAGCTCGATTATCGCGTCCCTGCAAAAAGAACTGCTGGGTATCAACACGATGGAGGAGGCGCAGGAGATCATGCAAAGGCTGGGATCGCTAAACGACCTGCGCAAAGATATCTACGAAAAATACCTCCGTACGGTATAGCGATCTTTTATTTGTACGTACCCGCATGGAACCGTCCCTTTCTTGAAAGAAAGGGACCCAAAGAACTTTTGAGCCAG